>JAIFLV010000002.1 GCA_020048895.1 Rhodoferax sp.
TATCCACGGGTTCAATGGCAGCCACCTGGGTGGAGTTCAGAGACCCGATCTGACTGGTGCTCAGTGCACCCACCTGTGCGGAACTCAGCGCCACGATACCGTCGGTGGTCAATGCGGCAATGGCGGCGGTGGAGAGTGCGCCGATCTGGGCGGTGCTCAGGGCGGCAATTTGCTCGGTCGACAGCGAAGCAACCTGCTTCGAACTGAGCGACGCGATAGATGCTGTGGACAACGCAGCGAGTGCTGTGGAGCTCAGCAGACTCGGGTCTAGCACAGTTCCGCTGCCCAGTGCCGCAGTTTGTG
Source organism: Rhodoferax sp. (assembly GCA_020048895.1). Taxonomy (GTDB): domain Bacteria; phylum Pseudomonadota; class Gammaproteobacteria; order Burkholderiales; family Burkholderiaceae_C; genus Allorhodoferax. The sequence continues at coordinate 304 of JAIFLV010000002.1, forward strand.
CAGTCGTCAATGCTGCAAGTTGGGTCGATGAAAGCACCGCAACCTGGCTGCTGTTGAGTGCCGCGATATCGCCGATATCCAAGGCTGCTATTTGCTCAGGGCTCAATGCTGCTACTTGGGTAGTGTTTAGCGCACTGACTTGGCTTGCCTGCAGGGCCTTTACTTGCGCAGTGCTCATTGCGGCAAGATCGTCTGCATCCAGCGCACCAATTGCGGCTGCAGACAGAACGGCTATCTGAAATTCACTCAAGGCCGCAATTTGGTCTGAAGTCAGACTCGCAACCTGCTTGGAACTCAAGGCTGCAATCGTAGTTGTGGAAAGACCAGCAACCGTAGCTGGACTCAATTTCCCCAAATCCAATGCACCACTTTCCGTGAGGGCTGTGACCTGTCCGGGAGTCATCGCGGCGATCTGCGAAGAAGTAAGTGCGGCAACCTGATTACTGCTGAATGCCGAAATATCACTACTTTGGATGGCTGCAATCTGCTGGGTTGTAAGTGATGCTACCTGGGCAGTACCGAGTGCTGCAAGCCTAAGCTTGCCGAACGCGATGATTGCGGCAATGTGCAATGCCACGAGGTCCACGGGTTCAATGGCAGCCGCCTGGTCCGTGGTTAGAGATGCAATTTGTCCGGTGGTTAGTGCGGAGACTTGGTCTGAACTCAACGCAACGATCTCATCGGTGGTCAACGCAGCGATAGCGGCGGTGGAGAGTGCGCCGATCTGGGCGGTGCTCAGGGCGGCGATCTGCTCGGTCGATAGCGAAGCAACCTGCTTCGAACTGAGCGACGCGATGGTGGCAACAGGCAGGGCTGCGATTGCAGCTGGAGTGAGCTGGCTCAGGTCCAAAGCATTGGTGCTGTTGAGCGCGGCGATCTGTGCGGTGGTCAGCGCAGCAAACTGGGTCGAGGAAAGCGCGCCGACCTGGGTGCTGTTGAGCGCCAACACGTCCCGGGTCTCGATAGCTGCTACCTGTCGCGTGCTCAGCGCTGCAATCTGGGCGGTGGTCATTGCGCCGACTGCTGTGCTGCTCAGTGCCACTACCGCGGCCGTGCCAAGCGCTGGAATATCCACGGGTTCTGGGTGGAGTTCAGAGACCCGATCTGACTGGTGCTCAGTGCACCCACCTGTGCGGAACTCAGCGCAACGATCTCATCGGTGGTCAACGCTGCGATGGCCGCAGTGGAAAGTGCGCCGATCTGGGCGGTGCTCAGGGCGGCGATCTGCTCGGTCGACAGCGAAGCAACCTGCTTCGAACTGAGCGACGCGATGGTGGCCGTGGACAGACCGGCCAATGCGGCGGGGCTCAGTTTCTCCACGGAGAAGGCGCTGGACTTGGACAGGGCAGCCATTTGGCCGGTAGTCAGTGCCGCGAACTGTTCCGAAGTCAATGCGGCAACTTGGTCACTGGTAAGTGCCGCAACATCGCCAGTCTCCATCGAGGCGATTTGGCGGGTGGACAGGGCCACCAACTGGCGTGTAGAGAGTGCCGCGACGGCCGAACTGCTTAAAGCGGCAATAGCTGCTGTTCCCAGCGCCGCCAGATCGGAGGTTTCAATTGCCGCCACTTGACTCGACGTCAAAGCAGCGACGTGAGCGGTCTTGAGTGCGCCCATTTGAGCGGAGGACAAACTTGCAATTTGATCGGTAGTGAGCGCGGCAACGGCCGCGCTGTTGAGTGCGTTGACAGATTGGGTTCCCAGGGCCTGGATGTCCTCAGTTTCGATAGCCCGCGCCTGATCTGTAGACAATGCTGAAATCTGTGCCGTTGTGAGTGCTGCAATCTGATCAGATAGCAGAGCAGCGATCTTTTCCATGCCCAGTGCCGGTATTAGCGAAACTGGCATTGCAGAAACGGCATATGTTGTAAGTGCGGGAATCTGCCAAGTGGACAGAGCCGCTATTTGATGTGTCCGCATTGCACTCACATGCGCCGGTGTGAGCGATCGGATCTGAAGCGATGTCAGCGCAGCAATATTGCCTGTAGTAAGTGCGGCTATCTGACTGGTGCTTAGTGCGCTAATACCCTTGGTGCCCAGAGCTGCGACGTCCGCAGATTCCAAGGCACCCAGTTGCGATGATGTCAGAGACCGGACTTGCAAGGTGCTCAAGGCAGCCACATGGACCGTGCGCAGTGCTGCAATATCTTGCGTCTCGAGAGCGGCGATTTGTGCGGTGGTCAAAACACTGATCAGGTCGGTAGTAAGCGCAGCTATCTGGTCGGTGCTGAGTGCGGCGATTTGAGCGGTCGTCATCGCCGCCAGTGCTGCTGTTGTCAGGCTACTGGAAGGGGAGTTTTGGTCGGTCGTGCCCGCAGGAGTTTGCCCCTCGGGTACGTAGGGGTCCACATGAACGTAAGGGGTCAGTGGTGGGGGGGTGTACGACGTTGGTGGCGGTGCAGACGAAGTCGACGTGGACCCACCATTCTTCGAATAGGCATACGCCGCAACTGCAGCAAGGGCTAAAAAGAATCCAAACACGGAGTGCTCTATTTCCTCGCGACGAGCCACTCCACTCGCCCGCCCGCGAAGTGGATGCCGTCAAACCCGAATTTATCGTATCTGCTTTATATCAATGCGCAAAGGTACCCGCCAGAATCAGTGCAAATTCAAGAAATAGACGCAAAAACGCCACTATTCGGCAAGTTTCATTATTTCACTCGGAGAGGTTGCGAATTGCAGCCTCGATCGAGGCTGCGGTGGCGACAACGTAGTCCGAAAGCGGGGAAACTATTGGCCTGGGAAAAGATGATCAAATCAGCTTTTCCTCCGGAGTGCGTATCTTTTTCAGGGGCAGACTGCGTTCAGATTCCACCAGCAACGGGATGTTGGTTCGTTCGCCGTGCCACATTGGGTCTTCGATACTGTCAAAAACCTCGCGCAGTTTTTGACCCCAACTGCCGTGCAGCATCTTGAAGTAGGGGTTGTTTTCGTCAATGCAGACAATACGGTCGGTTTGGAACTGGTTCGCCTCATACACCACCAGATCCATTGGGAGCCCAACCGAAAGATTGGACTTGAGCGTGGAGTCCATCGACACCAGTGCGCATTTGGCCGCTTCGTCCAGTGGGGTGGTGGGTGTAATCACACGATCCAGTACCGGTTTGCCGTACTTTGACTCACCGACCTGGAAATACGGCGTCTCGGGTGTGGCCTCGATGAAATTACCTGCGGAATACACCTGGAACAGGCGCATGGCCTCACCCTGTATCTGCCCACCAAAAATCAGCGACACATTGAAATCTACGCCGGCTTGACTCAGCGCTGCACCGTCGCGCTCCTGTACCTTGCGGATGGCGGAGCCCAGCACGCGGGCGGCATCGAACATGCTCTTGGCGTTCCAGATCGTGATGCCCTCGTCCTCGGGGTGGTCCTTGAGCCGCTCAATCTGAAGGATTTCACGCACCGACTGGGAAATACTCAGGTTACCAGCCGACAACAGCACCATGAAACGGTCGCCCGGCTTCTCGTAGACGATCATCTTGCGAAAGGTGCTGATCTGATCAAGCCCCGCATTGGTGCGCGAATCGGACAAAAATACCAGACCGGCGTTGAGTTTGATGGCGACACAGTAGGTCATATCGGAAGTGGTTGATGCGAAACCTAGAGTGTATCGGCCCCGCAATTGCCTCAGCCCTACGATTTGCTAGCCAGCGCCTTGAGTTGGTACAGCGCCTCGAGCGCTTCGCGCGGACTCAGCGAATCAGGGTTTATGGCCGCCAGCGCCGTGTCCAGTGCGTGAGCAGCTACAACTTCTGTAGCAGGAGGTGCGGCGAACAGGTCAACTTGGGCTTGACTCTGGGTGGCGTGCAACTCCAAAGCGTCGAGCACATGGCGCGCTCGGCTGAGCACCGCGGAAGGCATGCCCGCAAGGCGTGCCACTTGAACGCCATAGCTCTTGCTGGCTGGGCCACTCTGGATCTCGTGCAGGAACACGATGTCTCGCCCCGACTCGGTGGCGCTGACGTGCACGTTCTGCGCCGCATGGTGGGTGGCTGGGAACTCAGTCAGCTCAAAATAGTGCGTGGCAAACAGCGTGAAGGCCTGCGTCTTGTCGTGCAACTGGGTAGCAATGCTGGATGCCAGGGCCAGACCGTCAAAGGTGGAAGTTCCCCGGCCAATTTCGTCCATCAATACCAGTGACTGCGGCGTGGCGCTGTGCAGAATTTGCGCCGCTTCGGTCATCTCCAGCATGAAAGTGGATTGAGCATTCGCCAAATCATCCGCCGCTCCTATGCGTGTATGGATGGCATCGATCGGCCCCAGTCGGCAGCCCTGCGCCGGCACATAGCTGCCGATGCTGGCTAGCAACACGATCAAGGCCACCTGGCGCATGTAGGTGGACTTGCCACCCATATTCGGGCCGGTGATGATCTGCATGCGCTGTTTGCTGCCCAGTCGTGTGTCGTTTGCAATAAAGTTGCCGCTGGAGACCTCCGCCAGGCGGGCTTGCACCACCGGATGGCGCCCCTGCGTGATATCGATGCAGGGCTCCAGCACGAACTGCGGCGCGCACCAGTCCAGCGTCAACGAACGCTCGGCCAATGCGCACAACGCGTCCAGTGCTGCCAGTGCCCGTGCAAGACGGGTCAGCGACGGCACAAACGGTTGCAGGCGGTCGAGCACCTGCTCAAACAGCCATTTTTCCCGGGCCAGTCCGCGTTCCTGTGCGCTCAGGGCTTTGTCTTCAAATGCCTTGAGCTCAGGCGTGATGAAGCGCTCGGCATTTTTCAGTGTCTGGCGACGCCGGTAGTCGTCGGGCACCTTGTCTACTTGCCCCTGCGTGACCTCAATGTAAAAGCCGTGCACGCGGTTGAACTGCACCCGCAAATTGGCAATGCCGGTGCGCGCCTTCTCTCGCGTTTCCAGATCCACCAGGAAAGCGTCGCAATTGGTCTGGATGGCGCGTAGTTCGTCCAGCTCGGCATCGAAACCAGGAGCGATTACGCCACCGTCTCGCACCAGGGCGGCGGGCTCTGGATCAATTGCTTGCAGCAATAGCGCGGTGCAGTCAGGCGGGGACAGAAGGTCGTTCGCAATCTGTCCAAGCAAACCGTCCAGAGGGTGGATCGGCTGGGAATTCTGCGCAGGTAAAGGAGGTGCCCGCAAAGCGGGCGGGGGACACGGAGCAGAATTTTCAGCCGATTCATCCTCTAGCGCCCGTAGATGCTGCGTGAGCAGCTCTGTTTTTTGTAGCGTTTGAAGCAGCGCCACCAGTTCCCGCGGCCGCACCTGGCGCAGCGAAGTGCGCGCCGTGATACGTTCCACATCCGCACAGCCCTTGAGTTGGCTGCGCAGGGTCTGCCACAGGCCGCTGCGCAGCGCTGCGATCGCATACAGGCGCTCTTGAGCGGCGGAGCGATCCCGCGCGGGGGTGAGCAGCCAACTCTTGAGCTGACGGCTGCCCATGCCGGTCATGCAGGTATCGAGCAGTGAAAAGAGGGTGGGGGAGTCCTCGCCACGCAAGGTCTGCACCAGTTCCAGGTTGCGCCGGGTGGTGGCAGGCAGGTCGATCAGTTCATTGTCACGTTGTACCTGGATGCCACTGATGTGAGTCAGTGTGCGGCCTTGGGTGTGCTCGGCATAGCCCAGCAGGGCGGAACTGGCTGCATGAGCCAGACCCAACTCCTGCGCGTTCCAACTGGCCATGCTAGCCACGCCCAGCACATCGCAGAGTTTTCTGGCGCCCAGTGCCGTGTCAAATTGCCACTCCGGTCGGGCGGTCAGGTAAACCGTGCTGCCCATGCGCAGACGCTTGAGCCGCTCCTCGAACCCTTGCGTCACACCCACGCTGTAGGCCAGTTCGCTCGGGCCAACCCGCGCCACCCAGTCGGCAACTTCGTCGGGTGCACATTCCGCCAGATGCACGATGCCCTGCATCACGCTCAGCCAGGCCAGTCCGCACCGATTGCGCGGCCCCTGATGCACCGCCATCAAAATCGACTCGGTCTTTTCATTCATCAGTTCGGAATCGGTCAACGTGCCTGGGGTGACCACCCGTACCACCTTGCGCTCGACCGGCCCTTTGCTGGCGCCGACTTCGCCCACCTGCTCGCAAATGGCGACCGACTCTCCATGGCGAATCAGCTTGGCAAGGTAGCCCTCCATGGCGTGAAACGGCACACCCGCCATCGCAATCGGCTGCCCGGCCGACTGACCGCGGGTGGTGAGCGTGATGTCCAATATGGCTGCTGCCTTCTCGGCATCGGCATAGAACATCTCGTAGAAATCGCCCATTCTGTAAAAAAGCAGTGTTTCCGGATGCGCGCTTTTGAGAGCGAGGTACTGCTGCATCATTGGCGTGTGTTCGGACATGCCTAGCACTCCACAATATTCACAGCAAGCCCGCCGCGCGCGGTTTCCTTGTATTTGGTCTTCATATCGGCCCCGGTTTCGCGCATGGTCTTGATGACTTTGTCCAGGCTCACAAAATGGGAGCCGTCGCCCCGCAATGCCATGCGCGCTGCGTTAATGGCTTTGACAGCTGCGATGGCGTTGCGCTCTATGCATGGAATCTGAACCAGACCACCGACGGGGTCGCAGGTCAGGCCCAGGTGGTGCTCCATGCCAATCTCAGCGGCGTTTTCTACCTGTTCGGGAGTGCCACCCATTACTGCGCAAAGGGCGCCGGCGGCCATGGAGCAGGCCACCCCCACCTCGCCCTGGCAACCGACTTCAGCCCCGCTAATGGAGGCGTTTTCCTTGTAGAGAATGCCTATGGCCGCAGCCGTCAGCAGGAAGTCCATCACGCCGGCGTCGTTGGAACCGTATACAAAGCGGCTGTAGTAGTGCAGAACCGCCGGCACAATACCGGCTGCGCCATTGGTGGGAGCAGTCACCACCCGGCCACCGGCAGCGTTTTCCTCGTTGACTGCAAGTGCATAGAGATTGACCCAGTCCATTACCTGCAACGGGTCACGCAGCGCGGCCTCAGGATTGGAAGTGAGTGCCTGGTGCAGCGCTTTGGCACGCCTCTTTACCTTGAAGGGGCCTGGCAAAACTCCCTCAGCCAGGCAACCTCGGCGCACGCACTCCTGCATGACTTGCCAGATGCGCATCAGACCAGAGTCGATGTCTTCGTTTAAGCGCCAGTGTTGCTCGTTGCGGCGCATGATCTGCGCAATGCTCATGCCCTCCTGATTGGCAATATGCAACAACTGGTCGCCGCTGGTAAACGCCATCGGCAATACCGTGGCGTCAGGTGCAATCACCTTTTGACGCGTGCCATCGGCTGCCACTTCGTCACTGACAATAAAGCCCCCACCGACTGAGTAATACACCCGGCTTGCCAACTCGTTCCCTTGCGCGTCGTATGCAGCAAAGCGCATGCCGTTGGCATGAAAGGGCAGGGGGGCCGTCATGAAGTTCAGGTCACTGCGCTCATCAAATGCAATGCGGCGTTTTCCCAGCAGATACAGGCATTTCTCTGAGCGAATCCGTCCCAGTGATGCATCGATCAGTTCCACATCAACGGTGTCGGGCTCTTGCCCACACAATCCCAGCAGCACGGCAGTGTCACTGGCATGCCCCTTGCCGGTGGCACCCAGCGAGCCATGCAACCAGCAACACACGCGCACAACCTGCTCCAACGCATGCGCATGCTCCAGCCGCAGAGCAAATTGGCGTGCCGCCCGCATAGGCCCCACCGTGTGCGAACTGCTCGGACCGATGCCTATCTTGAAGAGATCAAAAACCGAGACGGCCATGCGTCAGCCGCCGCCTCAGGCGTAGTCCTTGACCGGCACGCAGGAGCAGAACAGATTGCGGTCGCCGTACACGTTGTCGACACGGCCTACTGGTGGCCAGTACTTCACCTGTTTCAATGTGGCCAAGGGAAAGGCTCCGACTTCCCGTTCATAGGGTCTGTCCCAGTCCGCGCCCATCAAACTCGCAGCCGTGTGGGGTGCGTGCTTGAGCGGGTTATTGTCTTGTGGCCACTCGCCGCGCTCGACTTTGCTCACCTCACCCCGGATGGCGATCATGGCGTTGATGAAGCGATCCAACTCGGCCAGCGTCTCGCTTTCGGTGGGTTCGACCATCAGCGTATTGGGAACCGGGAATGACAGTGTTGGCGCATGAAAACCATAGTCCATCAAGCGCTTGGCCACATCTTCAGCCATGACGCCGCTGGTCTCCTTCAGACCGCGCAGATCCAGGATGCACTCGTGCGCAACATTGCCGTTGGCACTGGCGTACAGCGTGGGGTAGTAGTCCTTCAGGCGAGCGCTGATGTAGTTGGCGGCAAGAATGGCTGCCTCCGTGGCGTGCGTCAGACCGTCCGGACCCATCATGCGGCAGTACATCCAGCTGATAGGTAAAACGGCTGCGTTGCCCAAGGGAGCAGCGCTGACAGCTCCTGTTTTGCTAGCAATTCCGCCGGTTGCATGACCCGGCAGAAACGGTACTAGGTCGGCGACCACACACACGGGTCCGACTCCTGGACCTCCGCCACCGTGCGGAATGCAAAAGGTTTTGTGCAGGTTCAGATGGCTCACGTCGCCGCCGAACTCGCCGGGTGCCGCCACGCCCACGAGGGCGTTCATGTTGGCTCCGTCCACATAGACGCGCCCACCATACTTGTGCACCATGGCACACAGTTCTGTGACCGTGGTCTCGAATACGCCGTGCGTGCTGGGGTAGGTGATCATCACCGCGGCGAGATTCGCCGCATGTTGCTCGCACTTGGCTTGCAGGTCCGCCAGGTCCACGTTGCCAGAGGCGTCACAGGCGGTGACCACCACCTGCATGCCCACCATCATGGCACTGGCCGGATTGGTGCCATGCGCGCTGGAAGGGATCAGGCAGATGTTGCGGTGGGCATCGCCTCGCGATGCATGCCAACCCTTGATGGCCAACAGACCTGCGTACTCGCCCTGGCTGCCGGCATTGGGCTGCAGGCTGATGCCGGCGTAACCCGTGGCCTGGCACAGCCAGTCACACAGTTGCTGGTCAAGCAGCGCATAGCCCGCGCGCTGGTCGGACGGACAGAACGGGTGGATGTCGGCAAACTCGGGCCAGGTGATGGGAATCATCTCGCTGGTGGCGTTGAGTTTCATGGTGCAGCTGCCCAGCGGAATCATGCTGCGGTCCAACGCCAGGTCCTTGTCGGAGAGCATGCGGATGTAACGCAACATGCCAGTTTCCGAATGGTAGGAGTTGAACACCGGGTGTGTCAGGAATGGGCTGGTGCGACGTGCGTGCGCGGGCAATGCACTGGCCACATCGGCGGCAATGGCGTCAAAATCCGGTGCAGCATCCGATGTGCGTGAACACACGGAGGGTTGTGCGAAGATGGACCACAGCAGTGCCACATCGCTGCGCGTGGTGGTCTCATCCAGACTGATGGACACGAGATTGGTCGCGGTACGGCGCAGATTGACGCCCTGGCGCACTGCGATCTCCATCAGCGTGTCGGCCTGCGCGACCTGCAGCGTCAGGGTGTCAAAGAAGGCCGAGCTGAGCAGCGTGTATCCCAAGTCCAGCAGAGTCGCGGCCAGCACACTGGTGAAGCGATGCACTCGCTGCGCAATCCGGGTCAAACCTTGCGGGCCGTGGTAGACGGCGTACATGCTCGCGACGACCGCTGGCAACACTTGCGCGGTGCAAATATTGGAGGTGGCCTTTTCGCGGCGTATGTGTTGCTCGCGCGTTTGCAGCGCCAGACGGTACGCCGGGTTGCCGTGCGCATCCACGCTGACGCCGACCAGGCGCCCGGGCATAGAGCGTTTGAACTCATCGCGGCAGGCCATGTAGGCGGCGTGCGGGCCGCCATTGCACAGTGGCATGCCAAAGCGCTGGGTCGTGCCAATGGCGATGTCGGCGCCCCATTCGCCCGGTGCCGCCAACACCGTCAGTGCCAACAGATCGGCGGCCACAATGAAGGCGGCCTGCTGGGTGTGGGCCTGCTCAACCACGGCGCGCATGTCGTGAATGCTGCCGGTAGTGGAGGGGTATTGGGCAATCACTGCAAAGTAGTCTCCCTCGTTCATCAGACTGGGCGCAAAGCCTACTTTGACGGCAATTCCCAACGGCGCGGCACGGGTCTGAATGACTTCAATCGTCTGCGGATGGCAGTCACTGGCGACGATGAGCACATTGCTCTTGGATTTGACAGAGCGCTTGGCCAGCGTCATGGCTTCGGCGGCGGCGGTGGCTTCGTCCAGCATGGAGGCGTTGGCGATCGGCATCCCGGTCAGGTCACACACCATGGTCTGGAAGTTCACCAGTGCTTCCATGCGGCCCTGGGAGATTTCGGCCTGGTAGGGCGTGTACGCGGTGTACCAGGCCGGGTTTTCCAGGATGTTGCGCAATATGACGCCGGGCGTGTGCGTGCCGTAGTAGCCCTGGCCGATGTAGCTCTTGAGGACCTTGTTCTTGCCAGCGATAGACCTCAGTTCGGCCAGCGCTGCCGCCTCGGTAATGCCTGCCGGAATCTGCATGGCATGCTTGCGTGCGATCGAGCGCGGCACGATGCCCTCAATCAGCGCGGCGCGTGATGCAGCGCCAACTGCCTGGAGCATGAGCCGCTCATCGGCTTCGCTGATGCCAATGTGCCGGGCGATGAATTCGTTGGCGTTCTCGAGTTCAGGAAGGGGAGTGGGGGACGACATGGCTTCAGGCGTTCTGCTCGTAAGTCTTGTAACTGGTCTCATCCATCAAAGCGTCTAGTTCGGCGGAGTTGGACAGTGTCACCTTGAAGAACCAACCTGCCCCCATCGGATCACTATTGGCCAGCGCCGGGTCGGCGCGCAGAGCTTCATTCACTTCGGTCACGACGCCAGACACGGGCATATACACATCGGCAGCAGCCTTCACGGACTCGACCACGCCGGCCACGTCCTTGGCAGCGTAGGTCTTGCCCACTTCGGGCAGGTCGACAAACACGACATCGCCCAAAGCGTCTTGCGCGTGGTGCGTGATGCCGACGGTGGCGCTTGCGCCCTCCACCTTGAGCCATTCGTGGTCGGGGGTGTACTTGATCATATTGTTTCTCCTGAAAAAAAGTTAGTGGTTAGGGCTTCAGCCCCTGTAGTAGCGTGTGGGTACAAAGGGCATGGCGCTGACTTCCATGGGTACGGTCTTGCCGCGCACGATGGCGTTGACCCGGGTGCCCAAAGGAGCAAAAGTCGCATCCACGTAGCCCATGGCCACGCACTTGTCGATGGTCGGGCCGAGCAGGCCACTGGTGACTTCGCCAATGCGGTTGCCGCCGGCGTCCTGCAATTCGGTGTGCTCGCGCACCGGAATACGCTCCAAGGCAATCAGTCCCACCCGTTTCCTCGTGCCATTTGTGCTGCCAGCGCCCGTGGTACCTGCGATAGCAGCTAGTATTTTTGTAGCGCCCGGGAAGCCGCCTTCGCGTGCGCCACCGGCGCGGCGCACCTTTTGCATAGCCCACAGCAGGCTGGCTTCGACCGGCGTGGTGGTGGTATCGATGTCGTTGCCGTATAGGCACAAGCCGGCTTCCAGACGCAGCGAATTACGTGCACCCAGGCCAATGGGTTTGACCTCGGGTTGCGCCAGCAGCGCACGGGCCAGCGCATCGGCCTGCGATGCATGGACCGAGATCTCAAACCCGTCCTCACCGGTATAGCCGCTGCGCGTGAGGAACACGTCAATCTTCTGCGTGCCGGTGTTGATCGTGAAATTGCCGCCAGTCATGAAAACCAGCTTTTCCACCCCAGGTGCCATGCGCGACAGAGCGGTTACGGCTTGAGGTCCCTGCAATGCGAGCAACGCCATCTCGGGCATGGGGATGACCTGACAAAGGCTGCCGATTCTTGCTTGGATATGGGCGATGTCGCCTACCTTGCAGGCGCCATTCACAATCACAAATATCTCATCATCACCTTTGTTGAAGAACATCAGGTCGTCGATGATGGTCCCCTCGTCGGTGAGCAGCAGTCCATAACGCTGCTTGCCCACGGGCAGGTCAATCACGTCGACGGGGATGAGTGTCTCGAACGCAGCGGCGGCATCCGGTCCCACCAGGCGCAACTGGCCCATGTGCGAGACATCAAACAGACCCGCTGCATTGCGTGTGTGGTGGTGTTCGGCCATCAGGCCGCTGGGGTACTGCACAGGCATGGAATAGCCGGCAAACGGCACCATGCGGGCGCCGAGCTCGATGTGCAGAGCATTCAGGGGTGTCGTCAACAGGGATGCGGGTGGGGCGGACAAAGGCATTCTCCAAAAGGGGCATTGCTGTTACCGACGCAGATACCCCAGGGCACCCACGCCGTGCTGCCCCCGCTGTCCGCTTTACCTGAGAGATTCGCCAAAGCTGCCGATCGGCTTGCCAAGGGTTGCTCCTTCGGTGGGCAGCATCAGGTGCCGCCTCTCTCCAGTGGGGAGTCGCTGGCCACTGCTACGCTGCCAACGCTTGTCAGTCCTTTTGCCTGAGCGTTCAGACCGCTGCAATCAGCCATCCTGCGCCTTCGGCGGCCCGCCTTCAGCGGACGCTCTCCTGACCGGGAGAATTCTAAACCAGTGCAACGGCGACATCTGGCTGTCACATCATGCCGGCGGTCTGGAGCTTAACTTGACATTGATTTGGGGCATGTTCAATCGGTTACGCCAGATAGAGGCAAGCTCGTGCAGCCACTCAAGTGAAGACGCATGCTTCTGCAAATGCGCCGCGTGCGCCTGGCCGGCAAGGCCAATGCGCCTGCGTTCCGCTGGATACAGATGCAAGTGACGCATCCACGCCGCGGCGTCCTCAATTACCGGTTTGGCCCAAACCGCGCCAGGTCCCAGAACATCTTCGCGAAAGAAGGAGTAATTCCCGGTGACGCTTTCCAGTTCGTAACGTACCAGGCAGGCGACACGGTTGTTCATAAAGTCCACGTTGCCTGACCATGCGGTGGCGATCACCGGCACCCCCAGGAGCATGGACTCCAGCATGCCCAATCCCAATCCCTCCGCACGATGCAAGGAAACGTATGCGTCAGCACTTGCAAACAGGGACAGCACTTGCGGGTAGTTCAAGGGTTCAAGGGCAAAACCAATGCGCGAATCGCCCCGCGCAGCGTCCATCAGGGCACGTGTAGTTTGCTCCGCCATGTTTGTTGCATAGGCTTTGTTGAGTCGAAACACCAGTCGAACATCGGTAACGCTCGCCGCAAACGCCATGCTAAATGCTGTGATCGTAGCCAGGGGGTTTTTTCGGGCAGGGTCGCTGCTGGGATCAAAGCTGCTGACAAACACGGTAGCGCCAGCGGGCAAGCCGAATGACTTTCGATCAGCGCTGATCCCGGCGGGAATGTTGACGGGCGGAAAGCCCTTGATCACTGGCGTCACAGGAACAGAATTGGCAAGGACGCCCAACAGAAAATCGGACGGCGCGACCAACGCATCTAACTGCATTAGTCCCGAAATCCAGGTGCCATGAAGTTTCGTGGTCTCCCACCAAACGGTTGCCGCGTTGAATTTGCCCTGTGTAACTTCGGGTGGAAGACTTTCCAAGATTCGTGGAAAATCGATCACCGGTGCGCAGAACAAATTAATCGGATGGTGCAACTGTCGAGAGTCGGCAATCAAGAAGTGAGCAATATCGTGCATCTCTGCCGATACATCACCACTGCTGAAATACGGTGGAAGGTCAAACAATGACAGCGGAACTTCCAAGGCGCGCAGCGCCCTGGCTATGTGCCGTACTATGACTCCCAGTCCCGTGGCGCTGGAGAATTGTCCGAAAAGATTAATGCCGAAACTTGGGGCGACACTTCTCAAAGTTCGAAATCGGACCACATCTTCGCTGCTTTGCGCAAATGAACCGAAAGGGCAGTCAATATCCGTCACGCAAAGTCACAGTGGCAGTTGCTGTGCAGTCACATCCCCGTATAGTTCGGCCCACCACCGCCCTCTGGCGTCACCCAGACGATGTTCTGCGTGGGGTCTTTGATGTCACAGGTCTTGCAATGCACGCAGTTGGCCGCGTTGATTTGCAGACGGTCAGTGTTGTCTTCATTCTTGACGAACTCGTAGACACCGGCCGGGCAATAGCGCGCCTCCAGCCCCGCGTACTTTGCAAGATTCACCTGCACGGGCACCGACGCATCCTTCAAGGTGAGGTGGGCAGGCTGATTCTCTTCGTGGTTGGCGCTGCTAATGAAGACGCTCGAGAGGCGATCAAACGTGAGCTTGCCATCCGGTTTCGGATACACAATCGGTTGGCACTCGGACGCGGGCTTGATGTAGGCATGGTCAGGCTTGTCGCGGCGCAGCGTCCAGGGGAAATTGCCCTTGAGTGCGAATTGCTCGAACCCGTTGGCCAGTGTGGCCACTGTGAGGCCCCACTTGAACCAGGCTTTGAAGTTGCGCGACTTGTTCAACTCGGCGTGTAGCCAGCTGGCCTCGAATGCTTCAGGGTATGCGGTGAGCTCGTCGTGCTGGCGACCAGCAACGATGGCGCTAAACGCTGCTTCAGCTGCCAACATGCCGGACTTCATGGCAGCATGCACGCCCTTGATTCGACTGACGTTCAGGTATCCGGCGTCGCAGCCTACCAATGCGCCACCGGCAAAGATGGTCTGGGGAAGGGACAGCAGCCCACCAGCGGTGATGGCACGAGCGCCATAGGCGAGGCGCTTGGCCGGCTTGAGACCCTGCTCCTCACCTTCCAGATACCAGCGAATATTGGGGTGCGTCTTCCAGCGCTGAAATTCCTCAAACGGGCTCAGGTAAGGGTTGCTGTAGCCCAGCCCCGTGATGAAGCCCATGGCAATCTTGTTGTCTTCCAAGTGGTAGAGAAACGAGCCACCATAGGTGTCGCTGTCCATGGGCCAGCCGGCGGTGTGCATGACAAAGCCGGGCTGATGGCGTGCCGGGTCAATCTCCCAGACTTCCTTGATGCCAATGCCATAGGTCTGCGGGTCTTTGCCCTCATCAAGGTTGAACTTGGAGATGAGCTGCTTTCCCAGGTGGCCACGAGCGCCCTCTGCAAACACCGTGTACTTGCCCAACAGTTCCATGCCGATCTGGAAGTTTTCGCCGGGCTCACCATTCTTGCTCACGCCCATATTTCCGGTGGCCACGCCTTTCACTGCGCCGGATTCCGTAAACAGCACGTCCGCGGCAGCAAAACCTGGAAAAATTTCCACGCCCAAGGCTTCCGCTTGCTCGGCCAGCCATTTGACAACATTGCCCAGGCGCACTACATAGTTGCCATGGTTCTGCGAACATTCGGGAAGCAGGAAGTTGGGAGTACGGAATGCAGAAGTTTCGCTGAGAAAACTCATGGCTTCGTCAGTCACCGGCTGGTTCAGCGGCGCACCACGTTCTTTCCAGTCGGGAATGAGTTCGCTCAGCGCACGCGGGTCAATAACTGCACCCGAAAGAATGTGCGCCCCGGGTTCAGAGCCCTTTTCCAGCACGACTACCGACACCTCTTTTCCGGATTTTGCGGCCAACTGCTTTATGCGGATGGCCGCGGCCAAACCGGCAGGGCCACCCCCAACGACCACAACGTCGTATTCCATCGATTCTCGGGGGCCAAACTGGGCCAGAATTTCTTCGTTGGTCATGGTGCGTCTCGCTTGATAATGGTGGACAGATTCAGGCAGGATTTTATTCGCTGCGCTTTGGCAGTGAGCTTCGGAAATTTTTTAAAGTGAGGACTCTCTAAATGGCATACACCATCGATCTCTCTGGCCGGGTTGCCTTCATTACTGGCGCGTCCAGCGGACTGGGCGCTCAATTTGCACGCACGTTGGCGGGCGCTGGTGCTGCGGTTGTGCTCGCCAGTCGTCGTGTTGAGAAGCTCAAGGAGCTGCGAGCCATGATTGATGGCGAGGGCGGGGATGCGCACGTGATCGAACTCGATGTAACCGATCATGATTCGATCAAGTCCGCAGTAGCACACGCCGAGACCGAGGTAGGCTCCATCGACATTTTGGTAAATAACTCGGGCGTGAGTACGACACAGCGCTTGCAGGATGTCTCTCCCAAGGACTACGACTTCATGTTTGACACGAATGTCAAGGGCGCTTTTTTTGTGGCTCAAGAGGTCGGCAAGCGCATGCTGGCGCGCGCCAAAGGGTCCGCGCCAGGCAATTACACCGGCGGGCGCATCGTCAATGTTGCCTCAATGGCAGGGCTGCGGGTGCTACCTCAGATCGGCGTGTATTGCATGAGCAAGGCAGCCGTCATTCAGATGACCAAGGCGATGGCGTTGGAGTGGGGGAAGTTTGGCATCAACGTCAATGCATTGTGCCCAGGCTACATCGATACCGAGATCAATCACCACCATTGGCAAACCGAAGCTGGGCAAAAGCTTGTGCAAATGCTGCCACGCAAACGCATCGGACATCCCAAGGATCTCGACGCGTTGCTGGTCACCCTGTGCTCGGACCAAAGCCACTTCATCAACGGCGCGGTGATCGCTGCCGATGATGGCTTTGGTGTCTAAAACGCCACTTTAGGCAAGTGGAGATTGCGTAAGTAGCTATCAATAGAATAGCACTCTGGCGGCAGCTTTTTTACCGCGGTGCCAGGCGAATGGCCCCGTCGAGCCGAATTACCTCACCATTGAGCATGTCGTTCTCGAAGATGTGCAACGCCAGTTTGGCATAGTCCTGCGGTGTGCCCAAGCGTGATGGGAAGGGGACCGCGGCCGCCAACGAATCCTGCACTTCCTTGGGCATGCCAAACATCATGGGTGTGCCAAAGATCCCCGGAGCGATTGTCATGTTGCGAATGCCATTGCGTGCCAGGTCGCGCGCTATGGGCAGGGTCATTCCGACAATGCCGCCTTTGGATGCGCTGTAGGCTGCTTGACCCATCTGTCCGTCGTATGCGGCAACAGATGCCGTCGAGATCAATACGCCGCGTTCGCCAGTGGGCTCGGGCTCATTCTTTGCCATAGCCTCCGCTGCAAGCCGAATCATGTTGAAACTGCCCACCAGATTGACCGTGATGCATTTGGTAAATGTTGCCAAGGTGTGCGCGCCGGTCTTACCAATGGTCTTTTCTGCGGGTGCAATACCAGCGCAGTTCACCAGGCCCATCAGTTTTCCCAAAGCCAAAGCTTTGGAGACGACTGCAAGACCATCTGCCTCCTGACTGACATCGCACTTTACGAAGGCGCCGCCTATTTCTTTTGCAACAACCTCGCCCTTGTCAATTTGCATATCGGCTATGACGACGTGGGCGCCCTTTGCTGCAAGCGCCCGCGCTGTACCTTCCCCCAGTCCAGATGCACCACCCGTGACGATAAATACCTTGCCTGCAATTTCCATGACGAACTCCTGCTGTTAAATGAAAGACTTTACGTTAACGTAAACGTCAATTATGGCCCAGCCCCCCAAGCTTGTGGGCTGACCTCGAAATGGCAGTCGGTTTGCTGCTATACTTCGCACCCTCGAGAGAACTCAGGCGCATAGCTCAGCTGGTTAGAGCACCACCTTGACATGGTGGGGGTCGTTGGTTCGAGTCCAATTGCGCCTACCAAATATCCCTTGTAAGTCGGTGACTTGCAGGGGTTTTTTGTTTTGGCGCGTGGTTTGCATGCATTGGTTAATCTAAGGGTAATCCTTGGAAACAACGCCATGGATGATGCCTAGAATGTGCTGCACTGCAATAGAAACAATTCGCCCCGGCGCACGCTCTTCACCTCCATGCACACCACAACACCTCGGGACCATCAGGGCCATAAACGGGTCATCAAGAAGTACCCCAATCGGAGACTTTACGACACAGATTCTTCGAGTTATGTCACTCTCGCCGAGATCAAACAACTGGTTATGGACAACGAGGCGTGTGTAGTACTGGATGCTAAGACGGGGGAGGATTTGACCCGCAGTATTTTGCTGCAAATCATTCTGGAGGAGGAAGCCAACGGATCTCCCATGTTTACAACAGCGGTGCTGGCACAGATCATCCGTTTTTATGGGCACGCAATGCAGGGCCTGATGGGGGGGTATCTGGAAAAGAATATGCAGTCACTGGTCGACTTGCAGAGCAAGTTTGGTGAGCAAGCAGCGGGTTTCACGCCTGATATGTGGGCCAAGTATCTCAACATACCGGCTCCACTGATGCAAGGCATCTCTGCCAATCCCATGCTGCAACAACTGCAGGAGCAAATGCAGAAGCAGACAGAGCAGTTTTTGGGTACTTTCGGGTTGAAGCGGTAGCCAGTCGACCGTTGCGGGGCAATGCTGAGACAATGCAGCATGAGCGAAGCAATTTCACCAACCATACAAGCACCCAAGGTCGGGTTCGTCAGTTTGGGATGCCCCAAGGCGTTGACCGACTCAGAGTTGATACTTACCCAACTGAGTGCGCAGGGGTACCAAACGTCGAAGACCTTTGAAGGCGCAGACCTGGTGATCGTCAATACCTGTGGCTTCATCGATGCGGCTGTCAAGGAAAGTCTGGACACCATCGGTGAAGCCCTGGCCGAGAACGGCCGCGTGATAGTGACAGGCTGCCTGGGAGCCAAGGTGTCGGAGGACGGTGGTAATTTGGTGCGTCAGATGCATCCAAAAGTGCTGGCCGTTACCGGCCCGCATGCGACCCAAGAGGTCATGGATGCGGTCCATGCCAGTCTGCCTCGGCCACACAATCCATTGGTTGATTTGGTGCCTAACTCCTTTGGCGTTGCGGGAATCAAGCTCACGCCCCGCCATTACGCCTACTTGAAGATCAGCGAGGGTTGTAACCACCGATGCACGTTCTGCATTATCCCGTCCATGCGCGGTGATTTGGTATCACGTGCCGTGGGGGACGTTTTGTCAGAAGCCAAGGCGCTTTTTGAAGGGGGAGTGAAGGAGTTGTTGGTGGTGAGTCAGGATACCTCCGCCTATGGAGTGGACGTAAAGTATCGGACCGGATTCTGGGAAGGCCGACCTGTGAAGACACGCCTGCTCGAACTGGTCGACCATCTTGGTGAAATTGCGGAGCCCTATGGTGCATGGGTCCGTCTTCACTATGTGTATCCTTATCCCGCGGTGGACGATTTGATTCCGCTGATGGCCAGCGGTCGTGTGCTACCGTACCTCGATGTTCCCCTGCAACACAGCCATCCAGATGTTCTACGCAGGATGAAACGGCCCGCCAGCGGCGAGAAGAACCTGGATCGCCTGTTGCAGTGGCGCGCAAAGTGCCCCGAAATCGTTGTTCGCAGTACATTCATCGCAGGGTTTCCGGGTGAGACAGAAGCAGAGTTTTCGCATCTATTGGACTTTGTCAAGGAAGCGCAGATCGATCGTGCGGGATGCTTCGCGTACAGCGATGTCAAAGGCGCTGCAGCAAATGAACTGCCGGGTATGTTGCCAACGGAGCTAAGGGAAGAGCGCCGCGCGCGCTTTATGCAGGTGGCCGAAGAAGTTTCGATTGCCAAATTGCAGCGCCGTGTGGGCGCGGTGATGCAGGTACTGGTCGACTCAACCGTTAGCATGGGGAAGAAAGGTGCAGTGGGTCGAACCTACGCCGACGCTCCTGAAATCGA
Source organism: Rhodoferax sp. (assembly GCA_020048895.1). Classification (GTDB taxonomy): domain Bacteria; phylum Pseudomonadota; class Gammaproteobacteria; order Burkholderiales; family Burkholderiaceae_C; genus Allorhodoferax. The sequence continues at coordinate 19,751 of JAIFLV010000002.1, forward strand.
TGGTGTTGTGCGGCTACTACCGCCCGAAAAGATCAGCAAAGTGTTGCGAACCGGCGAGTTCACAAAGGCACGTGTTGTGGGAGTTCAAGGACACGATCTCGTTGCGTTGCCAGTATGAGAGGGCTAATAGCGCCGACTTGCGCAACAAAAAAAAGCCACCGGAACGTCGGTGGCAATTGTCATTGTCAAATTTGGTTGGTGCCCAGGAAGGGACTCGAACCCCCACGAAGTTACTCGCTAGTACCTGAAACTAGTGCGTCTACCAATTCCGCCACCTGGGCATCTCAGGAAAGAGGGTAAGTATATCAAAAATATTGTTCAAACCAGTGGCTTGCTCGACGAAGTAAGCGGCGTTGTTCAGGGTCATCGTGATGGGCATGGATTCGTGTCACGAGACGATGGAGCGCCTGACATTTACCTGCCGCCAAACGAGATGCGCGCCGTGCTGCACAAGGACCGAGTCAAGGTGCGCATTGTTCGCAGTGACCGCAAGGGACGGCCGGAAGGCAGGGTCGTGGAGATTATCGAGCGGTCATGCCAGCCCATCATCGGACGTCTATTGCAGGAAAGTGGTGTCTGGTTGGTTGCACCTGAAGACAAACGCTACGGGCAGGACGTTCTTATTCCCAAGGGCGCAACGAGCGTCGCGAAAGTTGGGCAAGTCGTAGTGGTTGAGTTGGTGGAGCCGCCAGCGCTCTTTGGTCAACCCGTCGGGCGCATCAAGGAAGTCCTGGGTGAAGTTGATGATCCGGGGATGGAGATCGAAATTGCAGTGCGAAAGTACAGCGTGCCACACGAGTTCTCTGAAGCGTGTGTCGCCTTGGCAAGGACGCTTCCCGACAAAGTGCGCCCACAAGACAGGGAGGGCCGCATTGACCTCACTGATATTCCATTGGTTACTATCGATGGCGAAGATGCTCGCGACTTTGACGACGCGGTGTACTGCGAACCCGCTACGTTGGGGCGTGGCAAGTCTTCGATGAAGGGTTGGCGTCTGCTGGTAGCAATTGCCGACGTCAGTCACTATGTGCAAACCGGCTCTGCAATCGATGTAGACGCCTATGACCGAGCTACCAGTGTTTACTTTCCGCGGCGCGTGATTCCTATGCTGCCGGAGAAGCTCTCGAATGGGTTGTGCTCGTTGAACCCTGAAGTAGAGCGTCTGTGTATGGTGTGCGACATGTTTGTGACGACCGAAGGGGTGGTCAGTGCGTACCAGTTCTACCCAGCCCTGATGTGGAGCCACGCCCGCTTCACCTACACAGAAGTTGCAGCGATATTAGCCAATACCCGTGGACCGGAGGCAAGTAAGCGCAAAGATAGGGTGCCCGATCTACTGAATTTGCACGATGCTTATCTGGCTTTGCTCAAAGCTCGCCACAAGCGTGGTGCGGTGGATTTCGAAACAACAGAAACACAGATTCTTTGTGATGAAACCGGGCGCATCGAAAAAATTGTTCCGCGTACACGCAACGCGGCACATCGTTTGATTGAAGAATCCATGCTGGCTGCGAACGTGTGCAGCGCCGACTACATCGCACAAAGCAAGCATGCAGGGCTGTTTCGGGTACATGAAGGGCCGACACCGGAGAAAGTCGAACTACTTCGCAGCTACTTGAAGGCAACCGGGGTTGGCATGTCCATCAGCGATGACCCGTCGCCAGGGGAGTTTCAGGCAATCGCCGAGGCGACCAAGGATCGTCCAGACGCGCAACAGATCCATTCGATGTTGTTGCGTTCCATGCAGCAAGCCATTTATACCCCTGTTAACAGCGGGCATTTCGGACTTGCCTTTGGTGCCTACACCCACTTTACAAGTCCCATCAGGCGCTACCCGGATTTGCTGGTGCACCGGGTGATCAAGGCGGTTCTGGCGCGGACCAAGTACCAGTTGCCGGCATTGCCAACTCCGGGAGAGGCGCACGCCAAGTTGGCGCGTCGACTAGAAAAAGGACTGGCGGCGCGCGTCCCGAACCCCGAAAGCAAGCCAAGAAAAGCGAATGCGGAAGGCCAAGCCTGGCAGGCGGCAGGTCTGCATTGCAGTGCCAATGAGCGCCGTGCAGATGAGGCAAGCCGCGACGTGGAAGCCTGGCTCAAGTGCAAGTACATGAAGGAGCACCTGGGCGAAGAGTACAGCGGGGTTGTCACTGCGGCGACGAGTTTCGGTATCTTCGTCACGTTGGATGCGATGTATGTCGAGGGTCTGGTTCATATCACTGAGCTCGGCGGAGAATATTTTCGCTTCGATGAAATGCGCCAGGAATTGCGCGGTGAGCGCACAGGAATGCGTTATGCGATTGGGACGCGCGTTCGCATTCAGGTCAGTCGTGTCGATTTGGACGGTCGAAAGATCGACTTTCGCCTTGTCAATGATGGTGAATTGCTTGGGCTGCGGCAGTCTGGTGAAAAAGGCAGCCTGCGAGATTCTGAAGAGCGTTTGAACGTAACGCGCTTGACGCACGCGAGCCGAAGCGCAGTTGCGTCAGAGTTCCTGGTGGCCGGAAGGAAAAAGACTGCGCCAAAAGGCTCCAGAGCGGGTCAGTCCAAGTCAAGGCTCGAAGCATCGCAGGAAAAGGCACCACGCAAACGTCGGTAAATAAGCAATCTTCTGCCGAATCAAAACTCGTATGACTCGCCCTCACGGGCAATTCGGATATCTAGCTGACTATCGGCCTGCGCGTTGTCTCTCAGGGCATCCCCAAAGGCGATGTCCAATGCATCGTCGCTGCGCGTAGGCTCATGATGAGTACAGAACAGAACCTTGACGCCAGCCGTCCGAGCGGTGTGTATGCTTGAGCTAAAGGTTCCATGCCCCCACCCCTGTTTGGTCTTGTACTCGGCATCGGTGTAGGAACTGTCAGCGATCAGCACGTCTACGCCCCGCATCGCATCTTCGATGCTCTTGGTTTTTTCATCGACAAAGACTTGATATTCGTCGTGTCCGGCATCATCAGTGCCATAGATGTTATAGGGTGGTTCGTGATCGCCCGTAAAGAACAATGATTTTCCATTGCACTCAATTCGGTAACCAAAGTTGATAACGGGGTGGTTCAGGAGATACGGTGTGACCGTGGCGGAGCCAACCTTTACGGATTGTTCTGGTGTGAGGGTCACATATTCGATCCGTGCTTTCATTTCAGCTTCTCGCACCGGAAAGTAGCTGTACTGCAATTGCACCGACATAACCTGCTCGATACCCTTCCCTGAAACTGGATCAAAGCCGCCATGAAGGCGCAAAGTGTTTCCTGGAATGAAGTTGGGGATAAATAATGGCAATCCCTGGATGTGGTCCCAGTGTGAATGGGTAATCAAGACATTGGCTGTGACGGGGAGTTCCGCCAAGAGCATCTGTGACAGGGGAAAAATACCTGTACCGGCATCCAGAATAATCAGTTCATTGTTATCGGTTCGAATTTCAATGCACGTTGTATTGCCTCCGTACCGAACGGTTTTCGGACCGGGTGAAGCGATGGAGCCACGAACCCCCCAAAAGCGTACTTTCATAGATGCCTTTCAGACTTTCGCGAAGATCTTTGCTTCTTCAAACAAGGAATTGAGGTCTCCCATGGACGTGATGACCGAGTCAAGCGAACCACCAAGACGACGTTCGATCGTAGGCGGAAACTCGTCAATGCAAAAGTTACCACCAAAACCGAAATTTAGTTTTTTGCAAATTTGATTTGCTCCAAAAACGCAGGCGATCATGTCGGTGTCTTTCAGGTCCTCCGTGTGCTGGTGGCGAATCGCCTCGATCAGATGCGGGGCGAAACGCCACTTCTCTGCCAGCATGGCACCCACCAACGCATGGTCCGCACCAATTTCCTGTTGGGTAGCAATGTGCAACGGTACGCCCTCTTCTTTGCACAATAACAATGCTGCTTTGAACTCTTTGGGCATCAGCTGGGCGAAGACAACTTTTCCGAAGTCGTGCAGCAAGCCAGCGATAAAGCAGTCCATCGGGTCCGCGTCATCTACTCGATTTGCCAACTGCTTGGCCACTGCAGCAGTTGCCAGGGAGTGAAGGAGGTATTGTTGAACATCGAACCCCGAGTCATTGTCCTTGGGCAACATGCCAATTGCAGCAATACTCAAGGCAAGGTTCTTTATGGTGTTAAACCCCAGATAGACCACGGCGTGGCCGATAGAAGTGATCTGTTTCGGCAGGCTGTAATACGCCGAATTGACCACTTTCAGAATCTTGACGGTAACCACAGGATCTTTGTCAATCACCTCGACCAGATCCTTCGGTGTGCAGTTGACGTCCCGTGTAAGCTCCAGAATCTTTTGCACGCTTTTGGGAAATGCTGGCATGGCATCCACCGCAGAAGCGAGTTTTTGGGTAAGTTCTGGGCTCATGGTGTGATGCGGGTTTTTGCAACCCACATGTTATACTCTTTGGGTTTTGCTCTCGGACGTGTTTCGGTGGCAATTCAATCGCAAACCGATCCTGTCAAGGTGTTTGCCTTGCATGAAATTCTATATGCAGGCGAGTAAGTGGATCGGATTTAAGACCTAACCTTTGGAGTAGTTTATGGCAGTAACAATGCGCGAGATGCTGGAAGCTGGCGTGCACTTTGGGCACCAGACCCGCTTTTGGAACCCCAAGATGGCGCCGTTCATTTTTGGACATCGCAACAAGATTCACATCATCAACCTGGAAAAATCGCTTCCGATGTTTCAGGAAGCGGCCAAATTTGTCCGCCAGCTATCTGCTAAGCGCGGCACCATTTTGATGGTCGGCACCAAGCGTCAGGCCCGTGAAACTGTTGCGGCGGAAGCGCAGCGCGCCGGAGTTCCCTTTGTGGACCAGCGCTGGCTTGGTGGCATGTTGACCAATTTCAAGACCGTCAAGACTTCGATCAAACGTCTGAAAGACATGAAAGTTCAGCAGGAAGCTGGTCTGGATGCTATGAGCAAAAAGGAACAGTTGATGTTTGCGCGTGAGCTCGAGAAGCTCGAAAAGGACATTGGCGGCATTCAGGATATGGCAACGCTGCCTGATGCCATTTTTGTGATTGATGTGGGTTACCACAAAATTGCGATTGCCGAGGCTCGCAAGTTGGGAATTCCATTGATCGGCGTCGTTGATTCGAACCACTCACCTGAGGGTATCGACTATGTCATTCCTGGTAACGACGACTCATCAAAGGCAGTGACGCTTTATGCACGTGGCATTGCCGATGCAATCCTTGAGGGGCGCGCCAACGCCGTTGATGATGTGGTGAAGGCTGTTGCTGCAGAAAACACGGACGAGTTTGTCGAGGTGAGCGAATCCGCTGCCTAGGACTGAAATCGGTCTGAGAAGGGGCTTGGTGCCCCTTTTTTTTAGCATTCATTAAACTGACGAACAGAAAACGGAGAGAAAAGATGGCTGCAATTACTGCGAGCATGGTTGCTGAACTGCGTGGAAAAACGGACGCGCCCATGATGGAGTGCAAGAGAGCATTGACTGAGGCGGAAGGCGACATGGTCAAGGCCGAAGAGTTATTGCGCGTAAAGCTGGGCAGCAAGGCCGGAAAGGCCGCAGCCCGAATTACAGCGGAAGGCGTTGTTGCCGCCGCCTTGGAAGGAACCGTTGGCGCAATGATTGAAGTCAATTGCGAAACCGACTTTGTTACCAAGAACGACAGTTTCCTGGCGCTCGCCAATGCTGCCGCGCGTTTGATCGCCAAGCATGCTCCAGCCGATGTGGCTGCGTTAGGCTTGTTGGAGTATTCGCAGGATGGATTTGGCCCCACGTTGGAAGATGTTCGCAAAGGTCTGATTGGGAAGATCGGCGAAAACATGACGTTCCGTCGTTTCAAACGGTTTGCGTCTGGGGCGAAATTGGCCTCATATCTGCATGGAACCCGCATCGGCGTTGTTGTCGAGTTTGAAGGCGATGATATTGCGGCGAAGGATGTTGCCATGCACGTTGCAGCCATGAAGCCAGTGGCGTTGACCAGCGCCGATGTGCCGGCAGAACTTGTGGAGCGCGAGCGCTCGGTGGCCGCTGCAAAGGCTGCAGAGGATGCGGCCGTAGCGACCGCTGCGGGCAAACCAGTGCAGTCAGCGGAAATCGTGGCCAAGCGTATTGACGGCGGTGTACAAAAATACCTCAAGGAAGTTTCGCTTTTCAACCAGCAGTTCGTCAAAAATGACAAGCAAACGGTGGAGCAAATGCTCAAGGCTGCTTCGACCACTGTGAAGGCATTTACACTGTATGTGGTTGGCGAAGGTATTGAGAAGAAGGTCGATGATTTTGCTGCTGAAGTGGCCGCCCAGGTTGCTGCGGCCAAAGGCGCTGCCTGATTGTGTTGCGCTTGCGGCGCTAGCCAAGTCCACTAACGAAGGTTCCCCATGAAAAACGAACGCCCGGCTTATAAGCGAATTTTGCTAAAACTGTCAGGTGAGGCGTTGATGGGGGATGACCAGTTTGGGATCAATCGGGGCACGATTGTCCGCATGGTCGATGAAATTGCGGAAGTGACCCGATTGGGCGTTGAAGTTGCCGTTGTCATTGGCGGTGGAAACATATTTCGCGGTGTTGCCGGTGGATCGGTGGGAATGGATCGCGCCACGGCCGACTATATGGGCATGCTGGCTACGGTCATGAACGCGCTGGCACTGGGAGACACCATGAACAAGGCGGGTCTGACTGCACGCGTCATGTCGGCTATTGCTATCGAGCAAGTGGTCGAGCCCTATGTCCGACCCAAGGCGCTGCAGTACCTTGAAGAAGGCAAAGTAGTGATTTTCGCCGCTGGTACAGGCAACCCGTTTTTTACTACCGACACTGCTGCGGCACTTCGAGGTGCCGAGATTGGTGCCGAGATGGTTTTGAAGGCCACCAAGGTCGACGGGGTTTACACTGCAGATCCCAAGAAAAATCCAGAGGCGACCCGCTATTCAAAAATCACCTTTGACGACGCGATGTCCCAAAATTTGGGCATCATGGACGCGGCGGCGTTTGCGTTGTGCCGGGACCAAAAGCTTCCGATCAAGGTGTTTTCGATATTCAAGCATGGCGCTCTCAAGAGGGTTGTTATGGGCGAAGACGAAGGAACGCTTGTGCACGTCTAGCCCGGCAGCCATTCCCCAAAATGTTGCGCGACAATGGAGTGTGAAGTATGGCGATCAATGAAATCATGAAGACAACGGAGGGCAAGATGGACCAGTCCATCGCTGCCTTCAAGCACAATTTAACCAAGATTCGTACGGGTAGAGCAAACCCCGCATTGCTGGACACCGTCCATGTCGACTACTACGGTTCGTCCTTGCCACTGAGTCAGGTTGCCAATTTGTCCCTGCTCGATTCCAGAACCATTAGCGTTCAGCCATGGGAAAAAGGGATGGGTCCCAAAATTGAAAAGGCTATTCGCGACAGCGATCTGGGATTGAATCCGTCGAGTATGGGCGACTTGATTCGCGTGCCGATGCCGATGATGAGTGAAGAGCGCCGTCGTGAGCTGACCAAACTGGTCCGCCATGAAGGTGAAGGAACCAAGATCGCAGTTCGTAATCTTCGTCGTGATGCGAACGAACATGTCAAGAAACTGGTGAAGGACAAACTCGCTTCGGAAGACGATCAGAAGCGCTCCGAAGCAGACATCCAGAAAGTTACCGACAAGCACATCTTGGAGGTGGATCGCCTGGTGGCGACCAAAGAGCAGGAAATCATGGCGGTTTGACGCCACCTTTGATTGACGTTTCCATTTATGTCTGCTCCTTCAGGAGTTCCTTACCATGTGGCAGTTGTCATGGATGGAAACGGCCGTTGGGCTACTAAACGCCATCTGCCAAGGATCGCGGGGCATAAGCAAGGGGTTGAGTCGCTGAAACGGTTGGTGCGTGCAAGCGTACAGCGCGGCGTATCCGTTGTCACGGTGTTTGCCTTTTCCTCGGAGAACTGGAGCCGACCTGCTGACGAAGTATCCGGGTTGATGGATATCCTCGTGTTCGCGCTGGGGCGTGAAGTATCGCAATTGCACCAGGAGGGGGTTCAACTGCGGTTTATCGGTTCCCGGGAAGCACTTTCGGAAAAGGTCCGATCAGGCTTGCACGGTGCAGAAGTCCTGACCGCCACCAATACGCGAATCGTGTTGAATGTTTGCTTCAATTACGGCGGGAGATGGGACGTCGCACAGGCTGCAGCCCGCTTGGCGGCGTTGCAGGAACCCATCACGGAGGCCAGCCTGACGCGCGTTTTGTCCCTGGCGCACTGCCCGGACCCCGACCTGATCATTCGAACCGGCGGGGAAAAACGCCTGAGCAATTTCTTGCTATGGCAGGCGGCGTATGCCGAGTTGTACTTCAGCGAAGCGCTGTGGCCGGACTTTGATGAGGTGGCGCTTGATGAAGCGCTACAGGAGTATGCCCATCGGCAGCGTCGCTTTGGCAAAACTCCAGATCAGGTGTCGCCATCACACCAATCTGCAGATGGCGCGGATCATTGAGATGCTAAAGCAAAGAATCATCACCGCATTGGTACTTCTGGCTATTTTGCTGCCGGCTGTTTTTTTTCACAAGGTCGAGGCTTTTGCAGGCGTCGCCTTGGTACTGATATCGGCCGCCACCTGGGAGTGGGCAAGGCTGAACCAGAGCGCTTCCATACCAGCGGTGTTGTGGGGCGGGGCGTGTGCTGTTGCATGCATTGGCGCGTGGGCCGGAGGCCTTGTACACGCCAGTGTGCCGTTGCTGTGGATTTCGAGCGGTGGTGGGTGGGTAATTATGTCTGCCTGGCTCTTGCGCTCGGGGGTGGCTAGCTGGAATCGTGTTCCCAGGGCGCTGCGGTTGGTCGGTGGGTTGTGTGCCTTGTGGACGGCATGGCTGGCTGTGGTCCAAGCCCGCATCATCGGGATAAATTTTCTGTTTTCTGTGCTGTTTCTGGTGTGGGCGGCTGATGTATTTGCTTACTTTGCAGGGCGGGCATTTGGGGGTCGGCTATTTGCCAACAAACTCGCCCCGTCAATCAGTCCGGGCAAGACGTGGGAAGGGGTGATAGGGGGAGCGGTTGGAGTCATTGTTGTTGCTTTGGTCTGGCGCAACGCTGACGTCACTTTTTCGATGCACGATGTGAGTCTTTATAGTCGCCTTGCGCAAGTGGGTACCGTGTTCATGCTGTTGGCCTTGTTGTTCCTGACCATGATGAGTGTGGTTGGCGACTTGGCCGAGTCGTTGTTCAAGCGCAGCGCGGGTGTGAAAGACAGCAGTGGGCTGCTTCCGGGGCATGGCGGCGTGCTCGATCGTGTGGACGCGCTGCTGCCGGTGCTTCCACTTGCCATGATGCTCGGTTCACTATGACGCAGATCCAGGCGCAAATCACTGTTTTGGGCTCCACCGGCTCCATCGGCGTCAGCACGCTCGATGTCATCGCGCGGCATCCGGGGCGATTTGGTGTCTTCGCATTGACCGCTTCCGTCAACGTTGAACTGATGGCATCGCAGTGCGCCACGTTCAGACCTGTTTTTGCCGTCATGGCCAGCGAACCGCACGGGCGACGTTTGGCAGAAGTCCTGCGGGCGCTGGCGTTGCCAACGCGTGTGCTTTGGGGGGCAGATGCACTGGTGGAAGTGGCTTCGCATGAGCAAGCCGATGTTGTCATGGCAGCCATTGTGGGTGCCGCCGGGCTGGCTCCCTGCATGGCGGCGGCCCGCACCGGCAAGCGCTTGCTGCTGGCCAACAAGGAAGCACTGGTTGTGGGTGGGCAGCTGTTCATGGATGCCGTGCGAGAAGGTGGTGCGACCTTGCTGCCCATTGATAGTGAGCACTCGGCCATTTTCCAGTCACTACCTGAAAATCCTGGCGATTGGGTCGATCGCATTGACAAAATCATCCTGACCGCATCTGGCGGACCATTTCGCTCGCGTGAGCCATCGACCTTGTGCGAGGTGACACCAGCGCAGGCCTGTGCCCACCCCAACTGGGTGATGGGCCGAAAAATTTCTGTCGACTCCGCCACAATGATGAATAAGGCGCTCGAGGTGATCGAGGCACGTTATTTGTTTGGTGTGACGGCGCGGCAGATCGAGGTTGTAATCCATCCGCAGAGCGTGATTCACTCCATGGTTCAGTTCGTTGACAACTCGGTGGTCGCTCAATTGGGAACTCCAGACATGCGAGGTCCCATAGCGTACGGACTGTCCTGGCCCCAACGGGTGCGTTCGGGCGCTGCGGCGATCGACTTTTCGACCCTTGGTGGACTTACCTTCGAACCCATGAGTACACGCGACCATCAGGTCCGCTTCCCGGGCTTGGCGCTGGCCTGGCAAGTGCTCGATGCGCCCACAGGCACTACCGCTGTGCTCAATGCCGCCAACGAAGTCGCGGTGGCGGCGTTTCTTGATGAAAAAATTCGCTTTGATGAGATCCATCGCGTCAATTGCGAAACCCTGGAGGCTGTCCAGGTTGCTTGCCCGCGGTCGTTGCACGAACTTCTGGAACTCGACGCGCAGTCTCGCAGGGTGGCACAGGATCTGGTGGCAACTCTTGGTCGATAGATTGAAGTTTCCACGATGGTGACGGCGCTTGCATTTCTGGTCGCAATTGGACTGCTTGTTGTTGTCCATGAGTGGGGCCACTTTGCTATGGCGCGTGCCTTTGGTGTACGGGTGCTGAGGTTTTCGGTTGGGTTTGGCCCCAAGTTGTGGGGTTGGACCTCGCCGCGGTCGGGTACCGAGTTCGTTATTTCTGCGCTGCCATTGGGTGGTTTTGTCAAGATGCTGGATGAGGCTGAAGGACAAGTCGCAGCCGAATTGCGGCACATGGCATTCAATACCCAGCCTCTGATGCGCCGGGCGTTGATCGTGCTGGCAGGGCCGTTGGCCAACTTGATTTTGGCAGTGCTTCTGTATGCAGGGGTGAACTGGACCGGTGTTGCGCAGCCGGAAGCTCTGATTGCGCGGCCTGCTGCAGGGTCCATACTCGCCGCAGCCGGTTTTTCTGGGGGCGAACGTATCCTGCGGGTTAGTGTGGAGGGGGATGCGCCACAGACCATTGAATCTTTTGACGCGTTTCGCTGGAACCTGATACGCGCCGCACTGGAGCGCCAGGATTTGCGCGTGGACTACACCGAGCGTTCTGGAAGTATTGAGCGGACGACCCGATTGGCGCTCAGTGAGCTCGGCCAGGATGGTGTTGATGACACTGCACTGCTCAAGCGCATCGGGCTCACAGCGCCCCTGTCGGTGGCCCAATTGGGTGAGTTGGTGGCCGGAGGTGCCGCGCAGGTAGCGGGTTTGAAGCAGGGCGACCGCGTGCTGGAAGTGGACCGGACGGCGATTATCGATGCGGCACAGTTGCGGGAACTGATTCGAGCATTTTCCCCTGCAGGCGCGGCGCGCGGCCAACAGTGGACGGTACTGCGTGCAGGTGTTTTACATAGCTTTACCGTAGTCCCGCAGTCGGTCATGGAGAACGGTGCCACCATTGGCCGCGTAGGGGCGTACATTGGGGCCGCGCCGACCACCGTGATGGTTCAATACGATTTGTGGGAGGGGCTCGAGCGCGCTGTTGTCCGCACCTGGGAGGTGTCGCTGCTCACGGTGCGCATGATCGGGCGCATGCTGGTCGGCGAAGCTTCGCTCAAGAATTTGAGTGGACCGATCTCCATTGCGGATTACGCCGGAAAGTCGGCGGCTATGGGGATAACTTCCTACCTTGTTTTTCTCGCGCTGATCAGTATCAGTTTGGGGGTGTTGAACTTGTTGCCGTTGCCGGTCTTGGACGGGGGACACCTGTTGTATTATCTTTGGGAAGCGGTCAGCGGAAAGCCGGTGTCGGAATTCTGGATGGATGCAACGCAGCGGCTTGGAATAGCCACGTTGCTCGTGATGATGTCGGTAGCAGTCTTCAACGATGTCGCGCGTTTGGTTGGTTAACGGTCCGGATGCGTCTTAACGCCGGTGAAACTTGAATTGGTAAACATGCATTTCAATCGAAAATTTATACGCCCATGGGTGCTCTATGGTGCTTTGTCGGTCTACGCCAATGTGGTGTGGGCGATCGACCCATTTCCAGTGAAGGATATTCGGGTGGAGGGCCTCCAGCGGGTCGAGGCCGGGACAGTGTTTGCATCTCTGCCGGTGCGCGTAGGTGACGTATACAGCGACGATAAGGCGGCGGCATCGATCCGCGCACTGTTTGCGCTTGGCCTCTTCAAGGATGTGCGTATCGAAGTCAATTCGGGGGTTTTGGTGGTGGTCGTTGAAGAGCGCCCTACCATTGCCGATGTGGATTTCACCGGCGCAAAAGAATACGACAAGGACGTGCTAAAAAAGGCGCTGCGGGACATCGGCTTGGCAGATGGCCGTGCGTTTGACAAGGCTTTGGTGGATCGGGCCGAACAGGAGTTGAAGCGCCAGTACATCAACCGAAGCATGTATGCAACCGAGGTGGTAACAACGGTGACGCCGATTGAGCGCAATCGCGTCAATTTGTCTTTTGCGGTTGTTGAAGGTGACATCGCCAAGATCAACGACATTCGGATCGTTGGTAGCAAAGTTTTTTCTGAGTCGACCCTGCTCGGACTTTTTGACCAGGATACGGGCGGTTGGCTTAGTTGGTACACCAAGTCCAACCGGTATGCGCGCGCCAAGCTCAATGCGGATATCGAATCGTTACGTTCGTATTACCTTACCCGTGGATACCTCGAGTTCAAGGTGAATTCGACCCAGGTGGCGATGTCGCCCAACAAGCAGGAGATCGGAGTCACCATCAATGTGACTGAAGGTGAGCGATTCGTGGTCTCGAAAATCAAGTTGGCGGGAAATTTCCTTGGCAAAGAGGACGAATTTCGCTCGCTGATTGCGATCCGCCCGGGTGAGCCTTACAACGCCGACAAAGTGGCGCAGACCACCAAGGCCTTCACCGACTATTTTGGTAATTTCGGATTTGCTTTTGCCAGAGCGGAAGCGCGCCCCGAGATTGACCGCGAAACCAATCAGGTCGAACTCACTTTGCAAGTGGACCCACAGCGGCGTGCCTACGTTCGCCACATCAACGTGGCAGGCAATGACCGCACCCGCGACGAAGTCATTCGCCGGGAGTTTCGCCAGTTTGAAGCAGCCTGGTACGACGGTGAGAAGATCCGCCAGTCGCGCAATCGTGTGGACCGGCTGGACTATTTCAAGGAAGTAATTATCGACACCCAGGAGGTTGCTGGTTCGCCCGATCAGGTGGACGTGACGATCACAGTGGTCGAAAAACCGACGGGAACACTGAGCCTGGGCGCCGGCATTTCCAGTGCCGACGGTGTTGGAATTTCTTTCGGTTTCAAACAGGACAATGCGTTTGGCTCCGGCAATTCACTGGGCGTCGAGCTCAACACCAGCAAGGTCAATCGCACACTGGTCTTTAACACCACCAATCCATACTTTACCGAGGATGGGGTGTCGCGGACGATTGACCTGTACCAGCGCAATTCGAAGCCTTACGCCGATATCGACAGCTACGCGATTGAAACCACTGGGGCAAGCGTGCGCTTCGGTGTGCCGTTCACGGAGTCAGATCGCGTGTTTTTTGGCGCGGGCATAGACCGTACCGCCATAGTTCCCGGCAACTTGCTGCCCACCGTGTACATGGACTTTGCAAACCAGTTTGGACTGGTGAGCAATGCCATACCTTTGACGGTCGGTTGGGCGCGCGACACGCGTGATAGTGCGGTGGTTCCGAGCACCGGTCGTGTCATGCGCGTGTCTGGGGAGTGGAGTGTCGCCGGTGAACTTCGTTACGCACGTGGAACGGCCCAGTTTCAGCAGTTTTACCCCGTCACCAAGAAGATTACAGCCGCGTTCAACAGCGAAGTTTCTGTCGGTTCCGGGACAGACGGGCAACCCTATCCGATTTTCAAGAACTTCTATTCCGGCGGCTTGGGTTCGGTTCGCGGTTTCGAGCAGGGTAGCCTGACCACGGGTGCGCAACGCAATGCCTTGCTCACAACTTCAGCGGTGGCAACGGGAGGAACCAAGAAGATCACGTTCAACGCCGAACTGCTGTCTCCATTGCCGGGCGGAGGCAGTGACCGAACCTTGCGGGTGTACGGCTTCGCGGACGCGGGCGGTATTTTCGGACAGGATGAAGCCATTCAGTTGGGCGACCTGCGGACCTCTGTTGGAGTGGGCATCAGCTGGATTTCACCTGTCGGGCCACTGCGACTGGCGTTTGCCAAACCGATCAACAAGTTCGATAGCGATAAAATTCAGGCCATGCAATTTCAGATTGGAACCTCTTTCTAATGAAGACACTTAAATTTCGCTGCTTGATGGGCTTGGCTGTTGCTGCATTGTCTGTCAGTGCGGTCGCGCAGGACTTTACCCGTGTGGGATACATCAATACCCAACGCATTACGACGGAGTCTGGGCCTGCGAAGGCGGCACAGGTGAAGCTCGAGTCTGAATTTTCCAAGCGCCAAAAGGAGTTGGGTGATTTGCAGCCCACACTCAAGGCGATGGGCGAAAAGCTGGAGCGCGACAGTCCCACGTTGACGGAAAGCCAGCGCGTCAACCGTCAAAAGGAAATTGCAGACCAGAACCGCGAGTTTCAGCGCAAGCGTCGGGAATTTGAGGAAGACCTCAACGCACGTCGCAATGAAGAATTGCAGCAGGTGCTGGACAAAGCCAACAAGGCGGTCAAACAGGTCGCGGAAGTTGAAAAGTACGACCTGATTCTGCAGGAAGTGGTGTACAGCAACACCAAGCATGACATTACCGACAAGGTTTTGAAGATTCTCAATTCCAGTGCGAAATAGGCGTTCGCCCGTTGGCGAGGGTTGATGCATGCGCTTGGAACTGGGGACCATCGTCAGCGCGTTGGGTGGCGAGTTGCAAGGCGATGCCTCGGTGGTTGTATCCGGTCTGGCACCACTGGAGGTGGCGACTCCATCCGACATCAGTTTCCTGAGTAACCCCAAGTACCAGCAGCAATTGCTGGGATCCCGTGCCGCTTGCGTCATCGTGGGTGTGCAAGCAAAAGATGCGGCAATGACGCGTGGTGCATGTATCGTCACGGCTGAACCCTATCTGTACTTTGCCCGGCTCACCCAGTGGTGGAAAAAACAGGCACATCCACAAGAACCTGCGCGTGTGCACCCGAGTGCTGTGGTGGACCCGCAGGCAGTCGTTCATCCCACTGCGAGTGTCGGCGCCTTGTGTGTGGTCGAGCGCGGCGCACACATCGGTGCGCACACAGTATTGAAGTCGCGTGTAACGGTTGGTGAAGACTGTCATATCGGCGAGCGGTGTCTGCTGCATCCGGGCGTGGTGATTGGTGCCGATGGTTTCGGATTTGCGCCCAATGGGGATACCTGGGAAAAGATTGAGCAACTCGGCGCGGTGCTGGTAGGTAATGATGTTGAGATTGGAGCCAACACTTGCATCGATCGGGGCGCGCTACAGAATACCGTGATCGAAGATGGCGTCAAGCTCGATAATCTGATTCAAATCGGTCACAACGTGCATGTGGGTCGCAACACCGCCATGGCGGGTTGTGTTGGCGTGGCGGGGAGCGCCACCATCGGTGCCAACTGCACTGTAGGCGGTGGCGCCATCATTTTGGGGCACCTCACGCTGGCGCCCTTCGTCAATATTTCTGCAGCTACGGTGGTCGGCAAGTCGATACTCAAGCCTGGCCATTACACCGGTATTTTTCCGGTTGATGACAACGCCTCCTGGGAACGCAACGCGGCCACACTCAAG
This sequence comes from Rhodoferax sp., assembly GCA_020048895.1. GTDB lineage: Bacteria > Pseudomonadota > Gammaproteobacteria > Burkholderiales > Burkholderiaceae_C > Allorhodoferax. The sequence continues at coordinate 35,422 of JAIFLV010000002.1, forward strand.
CAACTTCACTCCTTGCGTGACCGAATCAAAACATTAGAAAAAGAGATCAAACCATGATGGATGTCCACGAGATTCTCAAAAAGTTGCCCCATCGCTATCCGTTTCTTCTGGTGGATCGTGTGTTGTCAATGGAGAAAGGAAAATCGATTCAGGCGCTGAAGAACGTTACGATGAACGAGCCTTTTTTTACCGGCCACTTCCCGCACCGCCCGGTGATGCCAGGCGTGCTGATGCTGGAAGCGCTTGCACAAGCGGCGGCGCTGCTGTCGTTTGATGCGATGGGTGTAACGCCGGATGATAAGACGGTGTACTACTTCGCTGGCATTGATGCAGCGCGTTTCAAGCGCCCGGTGGAGCCTGGCGACCAATTGATCATGGACGTGGAACTGCTGCGTGCCAAGTCCGGCATCTTCAAGTTCAAGGGCGTGGTCAGGGTAGATGGCAACATTGCATGCGAAGCCGAATTGATGTGCACCATGCGCAACGTTGCCTGAGGTTCAGGGGATTCACGTCGTGAGCACTATCCATCCCACTGCACTGGTAGACCCATCGGCCGAGTTGGACGCATCGGTCACGGTAGGCCCTTACTCGGTGATCGGCCCGTACGTTCGTGTTGGTGGCGGAACGACTATTGGGCCACATTGTGTGATCGAAGGGCATACGTCTATCGGTCGCGACAATCGTATTTTTCAGTTCAATTCTCTGGGCGCCATTCCCCAGGACAAAAAATACAACGGCGAACCTTGCGAGTTGATCATCGGTGATCGCAATACCATCCGTGAGTTTTGCACCTTCAACATTGGCTCGCCCGGCGACGCCGGAGTGACGCGGGTTGGCAGTGACAACTGGATCATGGCCTATGTGCATATCGCACACGATTGCCAGGTCGGCGACAACACCATTTTTGCCAACGGTGCCACGCTGGGCGGGCACGTGCATGTCGGTGATTGGGTATTTCTGGGTGGGCTTTCGGGCGTGCACCAGTTTGTGCGTATCGGGGCCCATGCCATGACCGGGTTTCAGACCCGTCTGGCGCAGGACCTGCCGCCCTATGTCACAGTCGCTGGCAACCCGGCTGCGGCGTCGGGCATCAACCAGGAAGGCTTGCGCCGTCGTGGCTTTACACCTGAGCGCATTGCCGTGATCAAGCAGATGCACAAAATGCTGTACCGCCAGGGACTGACGCTGGCCGCTGCGCAGGTCGAGATGGCGCAGTTGCTGGGCGAGCAGACCGACAGCAATGCCGATGTCCAGATGATGCTGGATTTTCTGGCGCAATCGGATCGCGGCATCGTACGCTGATCTACCCAAGCGATGCCTAGCAAACATCCTCACCTCGCCATGGTGGCAGGCGAGGCCTCCGGTGACTTGCTGGCCGGGCTTCTCCTGGGTGGCTTGCGTTCGCGCTGGAGTGCGCTGACGGCTGTCGGCATTGGTGGTCCGCAGATGGCCCAGCACGGGTTCGAGGCATGGTGGCCGCACCACAAACTCTCGGTGCATGGATTCAGCTGGGAACTGCTGCGCCGCTATCGCGAGATTCTGGGCATTCGCAACCAGTTGCGCGACAGACTTCTGGCACAGCGTCCGGATCTGTTTATTGGCGTCGATGCGCCTGATTTCAATCTTGGTCTGGAGGCGTCGCTCAAGGCGCAGGGAATCAAGACCGTTCACTTTGTTTCGCCGTCGGTGTGGGCCTGGCGCGCTGAGCGCATGGAGAAAATTCGCAACAGCACCGACCACGTGCTGTGCATCTTCCCGTTTGAGCCCGCCCTGTTGCAGAAGAATGGCATTTCGGCCAGCTTTGTCGGCCACCCCCTGGCCAGCGTAATCCCACTGGATCCAGACCGTGCGGCCGCTCGGCGCGCTCTGGTGCTGGACGATGCGGATGACGTGGTCGCCTTGCTGCCGGGCAGCAGAAGCTCCGAAATATCGCATCTGGCATTGAGGTTCTTTCGGGCTGCAGCGCTTATCCGACAAGCGCGACCAGCTACAAAATTCATAGTGCCCGCGGTTCCTGGCCTGAAGGCGTTGATCGACCGTCTGGCAGTGGAAAGTGGCACAGCGCCATATTTGACTATTCTGGCGGGTCAGTCACACCTGGTACTTGCCGCGTGTGATGTCACCCTGATTGCCAGTGGTACTGCCACACTGGAGGCGGCATTGTTCAAGCGCCCGATGGTGATTGCGTACCACATGGGATGGCTGTCGTGGCAACTGATGCGGCGAAAGCAATTGCAGCCTTGGGTGGGCCTGCCTAACATCCTGTGCGAAGCATTTGTGGTGCCTGAGCTATTGCAGGACCAGGCTACGCCGGAGGCCTTGGCACAGGGAGTTCTGGCGTGGCTGGACGCCAAACACCAGGCCCCTGCGAAAATTGAGCAACTACAACACCGTTTCAGAGCGTTGCACCAAGAGTTGCAGCGCGATACCGCTACCCTAGCCACCGATGCGATCCAAAAAGTCCTCCAGCGCTGAACGCGAACTTGCTCACCAGGCGCGGCTGCTGCGCAGCCAATTGCGCTGGGACACGGTGGGCCTGCTGGCGGGTGTGGACGAAGCCGGGCGCGGTCCGCTGGCGGGTCCGGTGGTGGCGGCGGCGGTCATCCTCGACGAGCGGTGCATCATCCAGGGATTGGCCGACTCCAAGAAACTGACTGCCTTGCGGCGGGAAAAGCTGTTCGATGAAATCCGGGCAAAAGCACTTTGCTGCTCGATTGCCCAGGCCAGCGTGGAGGAAATTGAAACGCTCAACATCCTGCAGGCGACCCTGCTGGCAATGCGCCGCGCCGTGGAGGGGCTGCGACTACGGCCGGCCAAGGTGTTGGTCGACGGAAATCGCCTGCCGGTGCTGGACGTGTCGGCCGAAGCGATTGTCAAAGGTGATGCGTTGGTGCCTGCCATTTCAGCCGCGTCCATTCTGGCCAAGGTCACGCGTGACCGCTGGTGTATTGAGTTGGACGCGCAGTACCCGCAATACGGGTTCGCCGGTCACAAAGGCTACGGCACGGCCGAGCATCTGGCCGCCCTGAAAGCGCATGGCGCGTGTCCCCAGCATCGCAAGACTTTTGCCCCAGTGGTAGCCGTTTTATGACGAGCTCCTCCGTCATCACCTCCCGCGACAACCCGTTGCTCAAGGAATTGCGCAAACTTACGCACGACAACACCGCTTATCGCAAGTGGGGACGCTTCTGGGTAGAAGGAGATCACCTGTGCAGTGCGGCACTGGAGAGAGGCTGGAAACCCACACTGGCCGTATTTTCTGAGTCATTCTGGCCTGTAGCGCCCGCCCAGTATGCGCAAGCAGCTATCAAAAGTGTAGTTGTGAAAGATGCGTTATTGCGGGAAATCAGTGGGCTGGAGTCGCCAGCTCAGATGGGATTTGTGCTGGATGTGCCAGCGTCAGCTCCCTTGCTTCCCGGCGCGCCCACTGTGATTCTCGACCGGGTGCAGGATGCCGGCAACGTGGGCTCCATCCTGCGCAGCGCTGGTGCTTTTGGGTTCAAGCAGGTCTTGGCCCTCACAGGCACCGCTGCCTTGTGGTCACCCAAGGTGTTGCGCGCCGGCATGGGTGCCCATTTCGGACTGCAACTGCACGAAGGCTTGACGCTGCAAGATCTGGATGCGCTGCAACTGCCCCTGGTGGTGACAAGTTCACACCGGGGCGAATTCATTCAGCGTCTGCGCATCCCCATGCCCTGCGCCTGGGTGCTGGGGCATGAAGGGCAGGGCGTTAGTGAGGAGTTGATGGGCCGTGCGGCTCATTTTGTCCGCATCGGCCAGCCTGGCGGCGAAGAGTCCCTGAACGTAGCTGCTGCTGCTGCCATATGCCTGCACGCCAGCAGTCTGTGCAACAAATCTTGAGGGAGGTACTGGATGGATTGGTTGATGTCATTTTTCCCGATGGGCCTGCAGCACTATTTCCTGGGTGGCGTCATCATCGGGTTGGGTACCGCACTGCTGTTCGTCGTGACGGGCCGCGTGGGGGGTATGAGCACAGTGTTCTCGAGCACCTGGTCATTTCTCGTGCAGCGGCCCTTTTTCCAACAGCCGCGCTTCGTGCACTCACGGCATTGGCGCCTGGTGTATGCGCTGGGTGTGTTGCTGGGCGCCGTTGTTTGGTGGATCGGTGCCGCGGGCGGGGCTGTGCAGACCACCTCAGTACCCACCTGGCAGCTGCTGGTGGGCGGATTTTTGGTCGGCTTCGGCGCCCGCCTGGGCAACGGATGCACCTCGGGCCACGGCATTTGCGGGCTGGGCTCCCTGCAGCTTCCATCGCTGCTGGCGGTGTTGACCTTCATGGCGACGGCATTCGTCACGGCCAATGTGGGCGCACGGTGGTTTGCATGACCGCACGCCAGAAGACTCTCGCGCAGAGCATGGCGACACTCGTGGCGGGCGGCATGTTTGGCTTTGGTCTCTCGGTGTCTACCATGATCCAGCCCGAGGTGGTGCGGAGCTTTCTGCGATTTTCAGATTTCGGCCTGATGCTGGTGATGGGTGGAGCCGTCTTGGTTGCGCTGGTAGCTTTCAAGTTGGCACCGCGTGTAATGCAGCGTCCCCTGCTGGGCGACCAGTTTCAAGCGCATCCCAGCGCATGGAACCGCGACACCGCCGTCGGATCTGCGGTGTTCGGCATCGGCTGGGGACTGTCTGGTGTATGCCCCGGCCCGGCCATTGCAGCCATAGGCGCAGGCAATCTGGACCTGCTGTGGGCATTGGCTGGTATTCTTCTGGGGGCGTTGGTACAGGGATTGCTGGCGGATACCCGTTAAGACAGACTGCATTGGGGCCAGGGCACGAGCCCTAAGCCAACGGCCCTCTCCCGCTATAATAGGAGGCTTTCCAGAAAACAGCCGTCCCAAGCGCATTTCAAGCAATATCCCCTCAAAAAAAGCACCCGCCAGGAGTCGATCCCAGCGGATACCCGCCAAGAGCCATTCTTGAGCGCGTTTGGGCGTACCCGTAACCCATTCGGAGAAACCAGTGCTTTTGTCTCTCAAGGGAAATAACCCACCCGCCATCCTGGCGCTCGCAGACGGCACGGTCTACATTGGCAATTCCATCGGAGCCTGCGGCTCCACGGTCGGTGAGGTGGTGTTCAACACTTCCATGACCGGCTACCAGGAAATTTTGACCGACCCCAGCTACTGCCAGCAGATCGTTACGCTCACCTACCCCCACATTGGCAACTACGGGATCAACCCGGAAGATGTGGAGTCTGACAAGGTACAGGCTGCCGGGCTGATCATTCGCGATTTGCCGATGCTGGCCTCCAACTTCCGCTCCACCCAGACTTTGGGCCAGTATCTGGTCGCGCAGGGAACGGTGGCCATTGCCAACATCGACACCCGCCAGCTCACCCGCCAACTGCGCACGCAGGGTGCCCAGAACGGTTGCATTCTGGCCCTTGCCGAGGGCGAGGCCGTGACCGACGCGTTGGTTGCCAAGGCGGTGGCCGCTGCCAGGGTGGCGCCGAGTATGGCGGGCCAGGATCTGGCCAAAGTAGTGAGTTGTCAAACTGCCTACGAATGGACCCAGGGCGAGTGGGCTTTGGATGGCGGCTATCGTCAGGGCCGGGATCCGCGTTTTCACGTGGTGGCCTACGATTTTGGGGTGAAAAAGAACATCCTGCGCATGCTGGTGCAGCGTGGCTGCAAAGTGACGGTGGTGCCGGCGCAGACGACCGCAGCCGACGCACTATCGTACAAACCAGACGGCATCTTCTTGAGCAATGGTCCGGGCGACCCGCAGCCGTGCGATTACGCCATCGCGGCAGCGGCTGCACTGATGGAAGCGGGCATTCCGACCTTTGGCATCTGTTTGGGTCACCAGATCATGGCCTTGGCTTCAGGAGCCAAGACCTTCAAGATGAAGTTCGGCCACCACGGTGCCAACCATCCGGTCAAGGACCTCGATACCGGTCGCGTGTCCATTACCAGCCAGAACCATGGCTTTGCGGTGGATGAGACCACGCTGCCAGCCAACCTGCGTGCCACGCATATCAGTCTGTTTGACAACACCTTACAGGGCTTGGAGCGCACCGACAAGCCGGCTTTTTGTTTCCAGGGCCACCCCGAAGCCAGCCCCGGCCCGCACGACATCGGAACTCTCTTTGACCGTTTCATCGCCCTGATGGAAAAACACTGATATGCCAAAACGCACTGACATACAAAGCATTCTCATCATTGGCGCTGGTCCCATCATCATTGGACAGGCCTGCGAGTTCGACTACTCGGGTGTACAAGCCTGCAAGGCACTGCGCGAAGAGGGTTACAAAGTCATTCTGATCAACAGCAACCCGGCCACGATCATGACCGACCCGGCGACCGCAGACGTCACCTACATCGAACCCATCACGTGGCAAACGGTAGAGAAAATCATCGTCAAGGAACGCCCGGACGCGATTTTGCCGACCATGGGCGGGCAAACCGCGCTCAACTGCGCGCTGGACCTGTGGCACCACGGTGTGCTGGATAAGTATCAGGTTGAGCTCATTGGTGCCACGCCCGAGGCCATCGACAAGGCGGAAGACCGTCTGAAGTTCAAAGATGCCATGACCAAGATTGGTCTTGGCTCGGCGCGCTCGGGCATTGCCCACAACATGGAAGAAGCTTGGGGCGTGCAAAAGCTGGTGGGTTTTCCCACCGTCATCCGTCCCAGCTTCACCCTCGGTGGGACCGGTGGGGGCATTGCCTACAACTCTGAAGAATTTGAGACGATCTGCAAGCGCGGGCTGGAAGCTTCGCCCACCAACGAACTGCTGATTGAAGAATCGCTCCTGGGCTGGAAAGAGTACGAGATGGAAGTGGTGCGCGACAAGGCGGACAACTGCATCATCGTTTGCTCCATCGAAAACCTTGACCCCATGGGCGTGCACACGGGGGACTCGATCACCGTGGCACCTGCCCAGACCCTGACCGACAAGGAATACCAGATTTTGCGCAATGCCTCGCTGGCGGTGCTGCGTGAAATCGGCGTCGACACCGGTGGATCGAATGTGCAGTTTGCGATCAACCCGAAAGACGGCCGCATGATCGTGATCGAGATGAATCCCCGCGTATCGCGTTCTTCCGCTTTGGCATCAAAGGCAACCGGTTTCCCGATTGCCAAGGTGGCGGCCAAGCTCGCCGTGGGCTTTACGCTCGATGAGTTGCGCAACGACATTACCGGTGGCGCAACGCCGGCTTCATTCGAGCCCAGCATCGATTACGTGGTTACCAAGATTCCGCGTTTTGCCTTTGAGAAGTTCCCTGCAGCTGACAGCCGTTTGACTACCCAGATGAAAAGCGTGGGCGAGGTGATGGCGATGGGGCGCACCTTCCAGGAGTCTTTCCAGAAAGCATTGCGAGGTCTGGAGGTGGGTGTCGATGGCATGAACGAGAAGACCCAGGACCGCGAATTGCTCGAGCGCGAGCTGGGAGAGCCCGGCCCGGAGCGCATCTGGTACGTGGGAGACGCCTTTGCAGCCGGGTGGAGCGTCGAGGAAGTATTCGAGCTGACCAAGATCGACCGCTGGTTCCTGGTGCAGATCGAGCAGATCGTGCAGATTGAGCTGGAGATCGAGCGCCTGCCGTTTGCACACGGCGCGTCGGCGCTGGAGCAGATCGACGCGGGCACACTGCGCAATTTGAAACAAAAGGGATTCTCGGACCGTCGCCTGGCCAAGCAGTTCAAAACCACCGATACCGCCGTGCGCAACAAGCGCCGCGAACTCGGAGTGCGGCCCGTCTACAAGCGTGTGGACACCTGCGCCGCCGAGTTTGGCACCAACACTGCGTACATGTATTCGACCTATGAATCGGAAGGGGCGGAGTGCGAAGCAGCACCCACTTCGAACCGGAAGATCATGGTGCTGGGTGGTGGACCCAACCGCATCGGCCAGGGCATCGAGTTTGACTACTGCTGCGTGCATGCCGCATTGGCGATGCGCGAAGATGGGTACGAGACCATCATGGTCAACTGCAATCCCGAGACTGTGTCCACGGATTACGATACCTCAGACCGTCTCTACTTTGAGCCGCTGACGCTCGAAGACGTGCTGGAAATCGTCGACAAGGAAAAGCCACTTGGCGTGATCGTGCAGTACGGGGGGCAGACACCACTCAAGCTGGCGCTGGATCTGGAGGCCAATGGTGTGCCCATCATCGGCACCAGCCCCGACATGATCGACGCCGCGGAAGATCGCGAGCGGTTCCAGAAGTTGCTGCATGAGTTGGGCTTGCGACAACCGCCCAACGCCACGGCGCGCACGGAACCGGAGGCGCTCGATAAGGCAGCCGCGCTGGGCTACCCGCTGGTTGTGCGCCCTAGCTACGTGCTGGGTGGGCGCGCCATGGAAATCGTGCACGAGCAGCGGGACCTGGAGCGCTATATGCGCGAAGCCGTGAAGGTGAGCCACGACTCACCGGTGCTGCTGGACCGCTTTCTGAATGACGCGATTGAGTGCGATGTGGATTGTGTGCGCGACGACACGGGCGCCACCTACATCGGCGGCGTGATGGAGCATATCGAACAAGCCGGTGTGCACAGTGGCGACTCGGCTTGTTCCATCCCACCGTACAGCCTGTCGGCTGACACCGTGACGGAGATCAAGCGCCAGACCGCTGCCATGGCAAAAGCGCTCAATGTGGTCGGCTTGATGAACGTGCAGTTTGCGATTCAGAACATTGACGACACGGATGTGATCTACGTGCTGGAAGTCAATCCCCGCGCTTCACGCACCGTGCCGTTTGTCAGCAAGGCAACCGGCGTTCAGCTGGCCAAGGTGGCGGCGCGCTGCATGGTCGGGCAATCGCTCGCCTCGCAAGGCATCCAGCGCGAGGTGACACCGCCGTATTTCAGCGTCAAGGAAGCCGTGTTTCCGTTCGTCAAGTTCCCGGGCGTGGACACCATCTTAGGCCCTGAGATGAAGTCGACCGGTGAAGTGATGGGTGTGGGCAAGACGTTTGGCGAGGCATTTGTCAAGTCGCAGCTCGGTGCCGGTGCCAAGATTGCACGCTCTGGCAAGGTGTTTATCTCGGTCAAGCAAAGTGACAAGCCCCGCGCTGTGGAGATTGCACGCAAACTGCATGACCTTGGGTTTACGCTGGTGGCCACCAAAGGAACGGCGGCCTCCATCAACGCCACCGGTGTGCCGTGTGCAGTGGTCTACAAGGTGACCGAAGGGCGCCCGCACATTGTGGACATGATCAAGAACGAGACTCTGGCCATGGTCATCAACACGGTGGAGGAGCGTCGCAATGCGATTGCCGATTCTCGCCAGATTCGCACGTCGGCCTTGCTGGCGCGGGTTACGACCTACACCACGATTGCGGGTGCTGAAGCAGCCGTGGAAGGCATGAAGTATCTGGACCATCTCGAGGTAATTTCGGTGCAGGACATGCACGACCAATTGCACGACCAAGTATTGGCATAATCCGACTTCCCGTTTCGTCTCCAGGACAGTGCGACCCATTGGCGTTGTACTGTCCTTGTTATTTTTGACCCCCTGATTGACTGATATGGCAACCATTCCCATTACCAAGCGCGGCGCTGAAATGCTCAAGGCCGAGTTGCACAAACTCAAGACCGTGGATCGCCCTTGGGTCATCAACGCTATTTCCGAGGCGCGTGCACAGGGCGACCTGAGTGAGAACGCCGAATACGAAGTGGCCAAGGATCGCCAGGGTTTTATTGAAGGCCGCATTCAGGAAGTGGAAGGCAAACTGTCGGCTGCGCAGATCATTGACACTTCGGAACTCGATGCCGGGGGGCGTGTTGTGTTTGGTTCGACCGTGGAACTCGAGGAAGAGTCTACGGGCGCACGGGTAACTTATCAGATCGTCGGTGAAGATGAGGCCGACATCAAGTTTGGCCGTGTCAACATCAGTTCCCCCATTGCCCGTGCGCTGATCGGCAAGGAGGAGGGGGATTCGGTCGACGTGCAGGCACCGGGTGGCGTCAAGACCTATGAAATTATGGCGGTGCAATACGTCTGATGCCGTCCACCTGGTTACGCAATCTGCCGCCATGGATAGCTGCCGCGTGGTGGGGTAGCCTGAGTACCGTGGGATTTTTTGTAGTCCCCATGTTGTTTGTGCATTTGCCCAGCCCCGCGATGGCAGGCACCATGGCCGGCCACCTTTTCTCGGCGCAAACCGTGGTGTCTACCGTATGTGGCATGGTGTTGCTGTTGATTTTCAGGTCCAATAGGGTGCCAGGGCTTGCGCAGCATGCGCAGAGCGCTACGCTTTTTGTAGTGTCCGGGGTTTTGTTGGCGTTGCTGGTGGAGTTTGGTGTGTCGCCTCAAATCGTGGCGCGTGACAACCTGGCGCTATGGCACCGCGTCGGCTCGGCGATGTATTTTGCCCAGTGGGTCTGTGCCAGTGTGGTGTTTGCCAAACTTGTGCAGGGCCGCGCTGTAGCCGCAACCGATTGATGCGCAGCGGCGGCTGCTGAAACTGTCAGCGTTTGCGCAGCCCGTCGAAGCAGGTGGATAGCACCATGTCGATGATCTGGTCGTCGCTGTACAGGTCTCCCATCTTCAGGAATTCCAGCACCGGGTCACACGCCCGGGCAAACAGGGTGTAGAGCACCGCAATGGCTGGCAAGCCAGTATTGAGCAAGCCTTGTTCCTGCGCCAATTCGATCCAGGCGCCCAACCGGTCACTCACGTCCATCAGACCATCCATGTAATCCCTGTTGCCCATCAAGGTGGTGCGCAGGCTCGAGTTCTGGCTCGGCAAAGAAGGCATTTCGCCTGCCAGTTTCAAGCCCATGGTCCAGCGTACAACCTGGCGCAGTTTCTCCAGCGCCGTCAGATCGTCTGCCAGGGAATCGAGGAAGGACTGCGCTCGGCGCATCACCGACACCATGGCGGCAGCCGCCAGGTCTTCTTTGCTGGGAAAGTGCTTGTACAGACTGGCTTTGGCAATGCCGACATCGGCTGCGACCTCGTCCACGGTCATGGCCTCAAAGCCTTTTTCAGCCAGCAGGCGATTGACGGTCTGAATGATCGCGTCTTCACGCGCCTGCAACATTTGCTCCTTGAAGGAGACTTTTACAACATTGGAAGTAGCCATGGTCAAATTTTAACCTGCAAAGTCTGACGATAAAACACATTGGATAAAATAATACTGTATAGTCTAGTAAATACTGATCGGTAATTTTTCGATCAACACCGATGAAAGTTCTGCGCACAGATGAAAGTTGCTATCGTTGGATCGGGAATCGCGGGACTGGCTGCCGCCCATGCGCTCAAGGGCAAAGCAGAGGTCACACTGCTGGAGGCCGGCACGTATTTTGGCGGTCATACCCACACCGTGGACGTGTCGTTGCCCACATCGCACGGCGTGGTTAGCCACGGCGTGGATACTGGTTTCCTGGTGCTAAACGAGCGTACCTATCCTCAACTGATCCGACTTCTGGCCGAACTTGGGGTGGCTACAGCGCCATCGGATATGTCGTTTTCCGTCCAGGCGCGCGATTTTGCATCGGGTGACGCACTGGAGTGGAGCGGCTCCAGCCTCAACACGGTCTTTGCACAGCGCGCCAACCTGCTCAACCCGCGCTTCTGGGGCATGCTCAAGGACTTGTTGCGTTTCAACGCCTTGACAACGGGCCTGGCCCAGTCAGGTGCTGCCGTTCAGATGGCGCAGCCTTTGGGTGATTTTTTGCAGGAGCACCGCTTCGGCAAGGCTTTTTGCGATTGGTACTTTCTCCCCATGATGGCCTGCATCTGGAGCTGCCCGACAGCCCAGATGCTGCAGTTTCCTGTCTCCACCATGGTGCGTTTTTGCTACAACCATGGCCTGTTGCAAGTCACCAACCGGCCTCAGTGGTGGACGGTGCAGGGCGGTGCCAGGAACTACGTGGACAGAATCGCCGCGCACATTGCAGACAAGCGCCTGAATGCTCCGGTGCGACGCATTTCATCCGACAGCACAGACACCCAGCAGCAGGGTTCGGTATTGATTGCCACAGACTCCGGGGTGGAGTGCTTTCACAAAGTCATCATTGCCACCCACTCCGACCAGGCACTGGCCCTGCTGGCCGCTCCTTCGAGCAAGGAGCAAAGCACGCTCAGTGCCATCGGCTATCAGGCGAATGTGGCAGTTCTGCACACCGATACCACCGTGCTGCCCGTACGCCAGCGTGCCTGGGCCGCCTGGAACTATGAGCGCTCGTCGGTGCCGGGGCAGGAAGGTGCGCAGGTGTGCCTGCATTACCTGCTCAATCGCCTGCAACCGCTGCCCTGGGAGCAACCGGTGGTGGTGTCTCTCAACCCGGTGCGACCGATTGCCGCCGACAAAGTGCTCGGACGGTACGAGTATGCCCACCCAGTGTTTGATCTCGCTGCGGTGGCGGCACAGCGCCACATGGATGCCTTGCAGGGTGAAAACGGTCGCTACTATTGCGGTGCCTGGATGGGCTACGGTTTTCACGAAGACGGCCTCAAGGCCGGGCTGGCTGCGGCACAGCGCCTATTGGCCGATATCGGCCACCAGGGAGCTTTAGCGTGAACGTACCGTTGCCGCTGGTGGGCTTTGGGCAGGTGCGGCACAGCCGTCTGCGTCCACAGCAGCACGCCTTTGCTTACCCTACTTACTTCCTGATGCTGCCCCTGCGCACATTAACTGCACAGTCACAGGCCGCACAGAACCCACAGAATGCTTCCTGGGCGATCAATCGTCCCGGACTCCTGAGCTTTTTTGAGACCGACCACGGCGATGGCCGCTCGCTCGCGCAGGGTGGGGCGCTTGCCTGGCTAGACGAATTGCTGCGCGGTCACGGTATTGCCGATGCGACCGGCGAAGTGTGGTTGCATTGCTATCCACGGGTTTTGGGGTTTACGTTCAAGCCGGTCAGTTTCTGGTATTGCCACCGTGCGGCAGACGACCAGGGCGGGGCATTGCGGGCCATCGTGGTGGAAGTGAACAACACCTTTGGCGAGCGGCATTGCTATCTGCTGGAGGCACCGCGCTACGGTGTGGAGCAGCGCGCCGACAAGGTGATGCATGTATCACCTTTCAACCCGGTACAGGGGCATTACCGGTTTCGCTTCATGCGCAGCCAGTCGCAGGATGCACAGCGCACGGTGGCACGCATTGACTACTGCGACGACGACGGTGTGCTGGTGCAAACCAGTGTCAGCGGTGTGTTGGAGCCGTTGACGCCTGCGTCCCAGCGACGTGCCTTGTGGCGCTACCCGTTGATGACCCTGGGTGTGGTGTGGCACATCCATCTGCAGGCAGCTCGCCTGTGGTTCAAGAAGGTCCCGTTTTTTCGCAAGCCCCAGCCCCCAGAAGCTTTTGTTACCCGTTAACCCGCACCATTTACCTTGATTGGAGATGACCATGAATACCGTCACCACCGCTGTCCCTTTCGCCGCCCCCAAGGGTGCCCCTGCTGCCGCTCGCACGGCACTGGCCTTGCTTCAAAACCTGCGTCACGGGGCGCTGACCCTGCATCTGCCCGATGGCTCGCAGCGCCGCTACGGCGAGCATCCGCAGCAGCACAGCATGCACACGCCCGACCACCCCAGCGCCAGCATCACACTGCACAACTGGAATGTGTTTGGGGCAGCCCTCAAGTCCGGCGACATCGGTTTTGCCGAGAGCTATATTGCCGGTGACTGGACGACCCCTGACCTTACCGAGTTGCTCAAGGTGTTTTCGGCCAACCGCGCCGAAGTCGACGCCATGGTGTTTGGCACCTGGGGCGGGCGCTTGCTGTACCGCATCAAGCACCTGCTGCAGCACAACAGCCGCACCAATAGCCGCAAGAACATCCATGCCCACTACGACCTGGGTAACGCCTTTTATGGGTTGTGGCTGGATGAGACCATGAACTATTCGTCAGCCTGGTTTGAGGGCGATCACTCGCGCGCGCTGCCGCAGGCACAGACCGCCAAGGTGCGCCGTGCGCTCGACATGGCCGGGGTACGCGGGGGTGATCGCGTTCTGGAAATCGGCTGTGGTTGGGGGGCGCTGGCGCAGGAAGCCACACAGCGCGGTGCCAGCGTGGTGGGGGTGACCTTGAGTACCGAGCAACTAGCCTTTGCCAATGCGCGTATGCACCGTCTCGGCGTGGCGACCGGCGCAGGCGCGACGGCAGACTTGCGCCTGCAGGACTATCGTGACATCCACGATGCGCCATTTGATGCCATCTGCTCCATTGAAATGGTGGAAGCAGTAGGCCGGGAGTATTGGCCACAGTACTTCCAGACCGTGAGCAGATTGCTTAAACCAGGTGGACGCGCATGCATACAAAGCATCGTGATCGACGATGCGCTTTTTGACCGCTACGTCCGATCCACCGACTTTATCCAGCAGTACATTTTTCCGGGCGGCTGCCTTCCATGCCCGCGCGAATTCCGACGCCAGGCGCAGGCCGCGGGACTGCGGGTAGTGGATGAATTCGCCTTTGGACGTGATTACGCAGAGACGCTGCGCCGCTGGCGCGATGCATTTCTGGCGCGCAAGGCGGAGGTGACGGCCCTGGGCTTTGACGAGCGCTTTCTGCGCATCTGGGAGTTTTACCTTTGTTACTGCGAGGCAGCTTTCGAGACTGGCGACATAAGCCTCGTGCAATACACCCTGGTCAAGATTTAGGCCGAAAATGCTATGAAAAAAGTAGCTTCTTACGCACTATTGGTGGGCGTTATTGCCGCTTTCTGTTTGCAAGCGCGGGCACAAACTTTGTCGCCCGAACTGCGCAGTGTGCTGCCTGAGGCGACGCTGTCGGGTCAGGCAACGATGACGTTCTGGGGATTTGACGTGTACCGGGCTGGCTTGTGGGCAGCACCGGGGTTCGATGCAGCGCAATACCACCAAACACCATTTGCCTTGAGCCTGACCTACCTGCGCAGCTTACGGGGTGGAGAGATCGCCAAGCGCTCCATTGCAGAAATGCGGCGTCAAGGGCCGATGACGGCCCAGGACGAAGCCGCTTGGGAAAGTCAAATGACCGCACTTTTTCCCAATGTGAATTCGGGCGATAACTTGACCGGAGTGCATCTTCCCGGTCGCGGTGCCGAGTTCTGGAGCGGTGGCAGAAAGCTGGGGGAAGTGCGTGATGTCGCATTCTCGCAGCGCTTCTTTGGCATCTGGCTGTCAACGCAGACCTCGGAGCCGGCATTGCGGCTGGCACTGCTCTCCGGCGCCAAGCCGCCATGACGAACACGGTTCCTGCGCCCGCACCATGGGGCATGTTGCACGGCGTGCGCTACGGGCTGATAGGGTTTCCGTTAGCCTTCTGTGCGCTGCCGCTGTATGTGTGGATGCCCAACCTATACGCCCGCGAGTGGGGCGTGTCGTTGGCGGCGCTTGGTGCGGTATTGTTGGGCGCGCGCTTGTTCGATGCTGTCATCGACCCGGTGCTTGGGAGGCTGTGCGATCGGATGTATGCGCATTCGTTGCGTGCGGTGCTTCTGTTCGGTGCTGCCGCCGCTGCAGTGCTGGCGCTGGGTTTTTCACTGCTCTTTGTTCCACCCCTACGGGAACCAGAGTTGCTCGTGTGGTGGGCTGCAGTCTGGTTGATTGTCACCTACGCCGCCTACAGCGCATTGTCCGTAGCCCATCAATCGTGGGGAGCCAAGCTTGGCGGTGACGCGGTTTTTCGCAGCCGGGTGGTGGCGTGGCGAGAGGGCCTTGGCTTGGTCGGCGTTGTCATGGCAGCTGTCACACCCGCGGTCGGTGGGGTACCGATGCTGTTGGCCCTGTTGCTCATCGGTCTCGCAGTTGGTATGTGGGCTTGGCTCAGAGCGCCCCGTCCAGCATTTCTGCCCTTGCCCGAACCTGGTGATGTCAGCGCTGCAGACGCAAGGAGCACTACACGTTCCTGGTTGTGGCAACCCTGGCGAAGTGCCGCATTCCGGCGATTGCTGGTGGTTTACCTGATCAACGGCATCGCAAGCGCGATACCAGCCACACTGGTGCTGTTTTTTGTGCAGGATCGCCTGCAAGCAGGGGAGTCCATGCAGTCGGCTGCCCTGGGGCTCTATTTCGTGAGCGGTGCGTTGTCTATGCCGGTCTGGCTGCAGTGCGTCCGGTATTGGGGACTTGAGCGTTCCTGGCTTTTTGGTATGGTCTTGTCGATTGCCGCATTCTTGGGAGCATCGCTGCTCGGGGCGGGCGACGCTGGCCTGTTTCTGGTGATTTGTGCGCTCTCGGGTTTTGCGCTGGGTTCCGATCTGGCGCTGCCGGGCGCACTGCTGGCAGGAGTTATCGCCCAGGCAGGTGACCAGGGGCGTGCCGAGGGTTCTTACTTCGGGTGGTGGAATTTCGCCACCAAGCTCAATCTGGCGTTGGCCGCCGGCCTGGCCCTGCCACTGCTGGGATGGCTTGGGTACGCGCCGGGCGCGCGTGATGCGCATGCCCTGCAGATGCTTACCGTGGCCTACTGTCTCGTTCCCTGTGGCTTGAAGGGGCTGGCGGCTGCAACTCTGGTTTACCTTATCCCACCTCGCACTGCGGTGCAAACTACCTTATGAAACTCTACCAATCCCTTTTTCGCTCCGCCTGCGTTGCGGTTCTGTCGGCTTTGTTGCTGGTCGGTTGCAGCACGCCACAAATTCAGGACTATGCCGCTGAAAAGCCTGTGCTGGAACTGCGTGACTATTTCAATGGAACGCTGGATGCCTATGGTGTCTTTACCGACCGGTCCGGCAAGGTGGTCAAGCGCTTTACGGTGGTGATGGAGTGTTCCTGGCAAGGTGACGCCGGGGTGCTCGATGAGGCATTTACCTACTCGGATGGGACCACCCAGCGGCGCGTCTGGCGACTCACACGCTACGCGGATGGCCGCTACACCGGCACCGCCGACGATGTGATCGGCATCGCCAACGGCCAGCAGCAAGGCAATGCATTTCATTGGACCTACACACTGGCGCTGCCAGTTGATGGACGCATCATCGAAGTGCAATTTGATGACTGGATGTACCTGATGAACCAACGTGTGATGCTCAACAAGGCAGCCATGCGCCAGTGGGGCATCGATCTGGGCGAAGTCACCCTGTCTTTCGTCAAGCGTTGACCATGGTTTTTCCCTTTATGCCGCTGAATCCACGCATGGACCACTGGGTCGGTCGGCGGGTTTGGCTGGTGGGCGCTTCCACCGGCATTGGCCGCGCGACCGCTTCTGCCTTGCACGCAGCAGGGGCTGCCGTGATCATCTCTGCGCGCAGCACCCATGCGCTGGAGAGTTTTGTCACTGAGCATCCGGGCGCGCAAGCGCTGGTGCTGGATGTCACTGACGTGCATGCGGTGCGCCAGTGCGCCAATAGCCTTTTTCTACAAGGTGCCGTGGACTGTGTGGTCTATTGCGCAGGGCACTACCATGCCATGGAAGCCACCCGGATCGACCTCGCGGACATGGAACGCCACAACCAGGTCAATTACCTGGGTGCGCTGTACCTGATCGATGCGGTATTGCCACACTGGCTGAGTCTGCCAGTCGACCAACGCGGCCATATCAGTCTGGTCGGTAGCGTGGCCGGATACCGGGGGTTGCCGCAAAGCCTGGCCTACGGCCCAACGAAGGCCGCGTTGATCAATCTGGCCGAAACCTTATACCTGGATCTCCAACCCTGTGGCATCGGCGTGTCATTAGTCAATCCCGGATTTGTCGACACGCCGCTGACTGCGCAAAATCGCTTCAAGATGCCAGCCTTGCTGACGCCACAGGACGCCGCCACTGCCATCCTGCACGGATGGTCACGGGGTGCCTTCGAAATCCATTTCCCCAGGCGCTTTACTTTTTGGCT
>JAIFLV010000153.1 GCA_020048895.1 Rhodoferax sp.
AAGAGATCGCAAAATTCGGCGTTGCGCGAACAAAAAAATGTGCGCTGCGTCATCGAGCAGATCAAAGTTGATTTGATCTGCGCTTCCTTAGACAGTTTGGCTCAGGCAGTCTCGAGAACGCCTAGAGTCTTGGGTTCGGGTTTCCGCCCTCCCGTTCCCGGTGGCAGAAAGAAGCCGCCGTTACCGGGAGTTAGCCAGGGTTTCCTCCAGTTTCCCGGTTCGCCCGTTTCCCTAAGGGGGTTGGGACGGGCGGGACAGCGGGTAGGTGGACAGTACGACCTTGCTGACCACAAAGGCGAGGGAGCTAGTGCGACGGTCCGACCGGCAACGCGCGGTACCGTAGGCAGTGAGGGCGGTGGTTTTCTCTGCCGTGGCTTCTTGTCACGAAAGGGCTCCCAAGCAGGCCGGGTGTACTACCCATCGTCTTACCCATCGTGAAAACTTGGTAACTGAGTTTCCCGTGCGGCTCGGTCAGGTAGGAAGGTAAGGAAGTGAACCAAAGGCTAGTTCACTTTGACCTGTCCTGAACAAAGACACTCCCCCAAGCCGCCTGGAAGGCGTGGGCGTCAGTCAGGGCGTGGTGAGGTACGACTTGGTGAAGATGGAAGTACCGCTTTTTCGCGTCCTCGAACGCTTTGGCCTGTTCCTTGGAACTGAACGTCAACAGTTCCACCTTGAAGCTTCCCCTTGGCAACTTGCTTTCCTCCAGTAGCTGGGAAAGCAGAGTGGAGTCCCAGTCAGTGTCACCCAACAGGGTAGGCAGGACTGGAAAGGAGACGAGCCAGTCACCAATCCGCTTACCGGCCTCAAGACGGGGACACCTGTTCCCCTTTCCCCAGTCGCGGCAAGACGTGCTGTCGCGTCCAGGGGGAGCAAATGGCCTCCGTCCAGCCATCGGAAAGTTCAAGGTAGCGTTCCTGACCGTCGTCTGCTACCAACCCAATGGAAAGCAGACGCGGGTCAGACCCAAGACTGGTGAACTCGGTGTCAAAGAAGATGTTCACCAAAAGTCTCCGGGGGTAGTCTGAGTCGGTGACCCTCCCGGTTGTCCCGACCCCCTAAGGGAAGCGGGAAAACCGGGACGCGCCGCGTGCACTTGGCGAAATTGAAGTAACCGTCACTTGCGCTCTCCCTGACCGCCAGGGACTTGGAAAGCACCCTGAAGGCTGTACTGCAAGAGTGACTTCCGAGTCTCCGGGTTCTCGCCCAAGCGGGAACGTCAGCAGTCACAAAGCGAGAAGGTACTTCCGTCGCTACCGCCTGTTTGCAAGGTCGGCAGCAAGGCTGTGACAAACCGTCTACCAACTTGGCGACAACCATCTGATTTTGACCAGTGCTTTGGGTACGACTTACTTCTTGGTCTCGGTCTGGGACTTGAAGGTCTGGTGCTCGTAAGAGTAGGTACGCGACGCGTCGTAAAACGCTTTCAGCAAAGCGTCGGCCTTCCTCTTTTGCTCGGCTTTTTCCAGTAGTGCGTTGAGGCACACTCCTGCAATTGCAGCGAACCCAATCTTCTGAAATGTAGAGAGGGGTTTCTCGAATTCTTCCATGTTCCACTCCTAGTAATTTAGTTTCCGTCGTTCCAAATCAATCTGCCGCTGCCATGACGTACCTATCCTGAATAGTCCGAAGGCCTTCGTCGTCGGGTTGCTGGCTGACAATCCCCCCTTGCACCATCGCTTCCATGAGCTTGACGGTACGGCTGTAACCCAGTTTCAGGTTCCTCTGGATTAGTGAAATACTTCCCTCCTGTCGGGTCAGTACCACCTTCACCGCCAGTTCGTAAAGAGGGTCTGCAATCCTCACCCGGTCCAGTGCTGACGTAGTGACAACGTGTGGTGCGTAGGTGGCGAACAGGGACAGTACCTTGGGGTCGTCGTCCACGAAGTGCATGAGTCCCACCTGCTGTGCGTAGGCCACCTTCTGCCAGAGGTAACGTTGAAACCAGTCCAGTTCTTTGTGTGGACAATCGTCGTTTGCACGAGACATTTCATCAATGAACTGGATGCGGTCAAACTGGATTCCGTACCCCTGCAACTCAAGAACTGTTTCCTTCCGCCCTACCTCAGACCGGGACGTCACGATGTGGACTTGCCCACCATGTTCACGGCAATGGGTGGCAACTTCTGCAAAGAGCTTGGGGTCAGCGGTAATCGTTCCGTCAATGTCAAGACCAAGACGCAGGCCGTTGACTGGTCGGACAGTGGGAGCGGGGTTAGCAAGTTTCCACTCTGCCAAGGTAGTCACGCCTTCAATTACTTTGAGCACAATAAATCCTTGGTTAATTTCTAATTATCGTTTTACCACTCGGAGTACCAAAATCAGATTTAGGCTTCTTGCTGTGCATCAACAAATTAGAAATCTTATTAGCCAGTTTCTTGTAATCTGATACTACGCCTGAAATTGAAATCATGTGATATCCTTTTCCGTTAAATTCAGGCTCCTCAAAATCTATTGCGTTATTTGTAATGAAGTATTTGGTGTTATTGGTGTTCATACTACGATGAATCGCCAAGTCTTTCCAAATTTTATTTGGCTTATTATTTCCAACAAGTCTTCTCTTTGGTAAATTATTGAATAACTCTACTTCTTCTGCTTTATATCCCATGGATTTCAGAATTGGAACTAGCGAGCTTAAATTGTTATCTACTGATATTAAACACTTACCGCGACCCATTTCGTTCAACGGAACAACAGGTTCTGTTGCCCAAGAGACTTCAGAAACCATTACGTCAAATTTAGTGTTGCGGTTCATAATAAATCCTACTTATGCTCAATGGTCGTAACTTGGTTTGGCAGTCTAATAATTATTGCCAACTTCTCAGCAAGATACTTCTCGATCTTTCTGGCCACTGTCAAATCGTCTTCACGAGTTTTGATTTCAATGGTGTGGTATTTCTTATTAGGGAACCCCTTAAAATCATTCCAATTTCTGGTTATGAATATTCTGTAACTATTTTCGGTCAACCATTTGTGAACTTTCGGGTCTGGGGTTCCTGGTGTAGGAAAATATATCTTGTATCCTCTTTCCTTTAATAGGTTTCCTATAGAGATTATGTTCTCATCAACCGCTATTTTCAGTTTGCCCCGACTCATCTCCTTTAATTGAGGAGTGGGTTTTTCAGCCTTCATAATTTCCAAAACCGCAAGGTCAAATTTAGTGTTACGGTTCATAATAAATCTCCCATTAAATTAATTACTGTCCTACTTGACTTGACGCGCAGTAAGCTTTCTTGAAAGGGTAACGAGAGTCTTTCACTTTCATTTCTGCTTCAGCCTGTTTAGCGCAATCAAAGTAACTGGCGTACTCCTTTACCTTAGTCTGTGCAGGGTCACTACAAGGGTTACTCAAATACAGAATGACTAGAAAGTATTTCAAGTCCGTCTCCCTACTGCAGCGGGTGCTGAACGGTCACCCTGTCCAAGGGAGTGCAGGCGGTATATTCAAGATACCTGTTGATAAGGTCAAGTGGGAGCTTGTCCTGAGCGACAAAAGCGTCAAGGCGCGTCGTGCTGAAAGTGGCAACAACTTCCTTGGCAAACTGGAAGTAAGGAACCAGTGAAATGTCTGCCCCGGACTGAACAACTGTCACAGGGTTCTTGAGCGAAATGGTGGCAAAGGCAACGATGTCGTAGTCAACGGCTTTGTCCGTCAACCCAAGTACGTCAGTGCCGCCCAATCTCAGGAAGATCAGGTTCACCATTTTGGCTTCGTCGTAAGGTTTCAGGTTGACTTCGACTCCTTCGGTGTCGTCGCCAGCGTTCGGGTTCTTGATGTTCAGGTCAATGATGTTGGTCATGGGGAATCCTCGATGCTTGCGGTGGGTGGAATGGAAGCCTGATCAGCGCTTAGCACTATGCCCATGGGCTGGTCTGCGAACATGGCTTGGCAGACCTCGAACTGGCCCACTTGTCGGTCCAGATAGTGCAGAGCGTTGTAGGCCATGGCTTTGTACATGCTGATGTCCATTGGCGGTACTTCCGCGCCTGCACGAGCGAGTTTCCTGCGTGCTTTCATTAGTGCTTTGGCACCGGCCAAGTCCAGCACAAGGTCGCCTGAACTGTCAGGCTCGGGCACTTGCTTGGGTGGCGTGGTCATGGCTTTTGGCCTCCTGTACTGTCGGTACCAAAATTTTGCCCACGCTGGTGGTACGACGGGAAGCTTGCAACCGACGCCCCGGAAAACCTTGTCAGAAAAAGTCCTTGCTCAAAATTCTTGCCGCTGTTCGACTTTCTGCCTGTCCGTACTTGGTGTAGTTGTGTCGCACGACTGGTGTCGAGTCGGAAAACTCGCACGGTAGTGCTTCCCGGTTCCCGGTCTGCCCAGCACCCCAAGGGGACTGGGACTGTCGGGACTGGCTCAAAGGTGGTTTTGGGTAAAGTGGTTTCAAGCACGACCGACTCCCCAACGAGCGGTCTCGTCAAGGAAGACCTGAACCGCCAACCGGTTGACGCGCTCCAAAGCGCTGTCAAACGTCAGGTCAGGGAACTGGTCAACTAGCAACTGGTTCTCCAGTACGTGTACGCTGTCAACCGTGGCTTCGATTTCACGTCGTCCCTGCAGGGCCAGTGCGTTGCGTCGTGGACTTTCCCAGTCAAAGGGCATTACAAGCACGGCGACAACAGTGGCACCTGCGAGCGTTGCAAGTCGGGCAATGGGAGGGGTTAGCTTCGTACCGGTTTCGCCTCCCAGTCCAACGAACAAGAAGACAACGTCTTTGTCGCCAACAACGTCCAGCACACGGTCTGCCTCTGTTGCGGTCAAGTGAAGGGTCGAGTCAGCTGACGGTCGTTCCTCAGGTGGACGGTTGAACGTGTGAACTGAGCAGTTTGCGCTCAGCCGGACCTGACTGCTCAGGAACTCGACCATGTTGCGACCCGCGCCCCCAATTCCGAACACCCTAACTGACCGCTCAGCAAACGGTAACGAAGCTGCAAACGAAGGCAGCGGCAGACAGGTCGAAAGTACACCGACACCGACCAGCTGTGAGAATTGACGACGTGTAATCATTTCCGTACCTCGATTGATGACCAGATTCTTCTCACTGGTACGACAATCTGTGACGTATCGGATTCTTTATTGAATGATTACTCTAGGGGTTGGCCTTGCCAGTACGAACGTTGAATCTCAGGGCAGAAGTTGTCGAACTGCCACCTCCTGCTTAAGGTGTTGACAATAGGTCAGTTGGTTGCAACACCCGGACCTGATTCCCGAATCCTCGTAGCCACCAGATCAACTGGTTCGACTCGATGACAGTTGCTGTTATCTCGTACTCGTCGCCAATTTCCTTGACTTGTTGGTCTGAAGACAGGGGTGTCTCCAGTAGGTACGAGCCACTGCCCTTGGAAACGCGGAAAGAAAGCTTGATTCGCTTCCCGTTGCCAAAGCCAAAGCGACCATCAGCATCGAACGCTTTCAGGTCAAATGCTGCCGGTGGGGTAAAGCTTTCCTTGGTGTCAACCGCTGAGTGCATCCGGTGCAATGCCAGGGAACGTTCATTGTCATAACCTTCAAATCGGCAGACCAAGAACAAACGGGGGCCTTGCTGCGCCAGTCCAAGCGGCATCACCTTGGTTCCCTTTCTTCTTGCACCACTTGCATTGGTGTAGTCCACTGACAACCAATGATTAGCAAACAAAGCGTTGCTGACAGCTTCAAACACCCCATCCTTGATTTTCGGGGGCAACAAGGTCTGTGTAGTACTGGCTACACGCACTTTTCGCAGCCATTCGCGCTCAGGGTTCCCAGACGATTGCTTTCCGAGGACCATCTTGGCCTGCTTGAAGAAGCCATCCATCGAACGCATCAGGCTGGCAGGCAGTAGATTGCGAAGATGCTGCTCTGCCAGTGTCAACAGCATGGATTCCTTTTCGTTCAAGCCCGGAAGCGACAGGCCGGACGACTGCTCTTTCCAGCAGTAACCGTAAGGTTTATTGCGGTCGTCACGCTCAATCTCAAAGTGCTGGCTCAAGATATCAAGCTGGCGCTGAACGCTTCGCAGATCACGGTCAAAGCCAATATCTGCAAGCTGCTGCCTTAATTCGGCGGCAGTGATTTTGCTACGGCGTGGGATGCGCTTGAGAAGCTCAAGTGCAAGCAGTACGCCTTCCATGTTGGGGGAGCGTTGCTTCATAGTGCGGCAAGTGAATGTTCGACCATATTTTCACTCACAGTTAAATGTATTACCTCTCGTCGGCAAGAACCTTTGGCGCAGAGCAGTCTGTGTGCAGAAATCGAACTGACCGGCAGTCGGCAGTGCGCGACCGACGTTTCGCGTCAACAGTGCGCAGTTCGTCTCACAACGTACCACACTAAACGATGGGTAAAGTGATGGGTGGAAAACAAACACGGGGCGCAAAGCCCCGTGTTTCTTCAATGGTTGGCGGAGTGGACGGGACTCGAACCCGCGACCCCCGGCGTGACAGGCCGGTATTCTAACCAACTGAACTACCACTCCTGGTAGATAGCTTCGACATCTTACGATGCCCAAGTGCTACAAACTTGGCGACCCCACGGGGATTCGAACCCCGGTACTCACCGTGAAAGGGTGATGTCCTAGGCCTCTAGACGATGGGGTCAAAACCTGTGGACAGACGATGGGGTCAAAACCTGTGGACTAATCCAACCTCAGAAACCTTGGTGGAGGTAAGCGGGATCGAACCGCTGACCTCTTGCATGCCATGCAAGCGCTCTCCCAGCTGAGCTATACCCCCTAACCTAAGAAGGCCTCACAGCATTCTTAATTTCCGAGCCTCAAATTATAGCCCAACTAATCCGACGCCCTTCAATCTCAAGATTACTTTTTCGCGATCACACAATTCCAGCACTGCATCCAGCGATGGGGTCTGGGCTGTACCCATCACCAGTACCCGCACGGGCATCGCCAACTGCGGCATCTTCAATCCGCTTGCAGCAAGAACTTCCTTGATGGCAGCAGCAATCGAAGCGCGGTCCCACGGACAAGCTGCCAGCTTTTCAGCGAGCAAGGCAATCGACGGCCGCACCGCATCGGTTACATGCTGTTGAAGCTCCGATGCCTCCGGAGTGACATCCGCATAGAACTTTGCGGCCCAATGAGCCAATGCAATCGTCGTGTCACAGCGATCCTTCAACAAGCCGCAAACCTTGGGCAAATGGCTTTCAACCACTGCAGGCTCCAACTTGACACCGAGTCGGGTTAATTGCGTTGCGACCAAGGGGGCCAACCGGTTGCTGTCTGCCTGCTTGATGTAATGGGCGTTGACCCACAACAGTTTGGCTGGGTCCCACTGCGCCGGACTTTTGTTCAGATGGGAGCCATCGAACCATGCCACCAATTGTTCCTGGCTGAAAAGCTCGTCATCGCCGTGGCTCCAGCCCAGACGCGCCAGGTAATTCAGCATAGCTTCGGGCAGGTACCCTCCCTCTTCGTAGGCAGTAACACTCACCGCGCCGCGTCGTTTGGAGAGCTTTTGCCCGTCGTCGCCCAGTATCACCGGGCAATGCCCAAACAGCGGCAGAGGAGCACCCAGAGCCTTGAAGATGTTGATTTGCCAAGGCGTGTTGTTGATGTGCTCATCACCACGAAACACGTGGCTGATTTGCATGTCCCAATCGTCCACCACCACGGCAAAGTTGTAGGTTGGAATCCCGTCTGCACGCACGATGATGAGGTCATCGATCTCGCGGTTGTTGATCGTGATTGGGCCCTTTACCAGATCGTCCCAACTGACTTCGCCATCCACGGGGTTGCAAAATCGCACCACGGGTTGCACACCATCCGGGACATGCGGAAGTGTTTTCCCGGGTGCTGGGCGCCAGCGACCGTCGTACAGAGTCTTTTCCCCCCTCGCGCGCTTGGCTTCACGGGTCGCTTCGAGCTCTTCGGGCGTGCTGTAGCAATAGTAGGCCTTGCCTTTGGCAATTAACAGATCGAGCACTTCCTTGTAGCGACTCAAGCGCTGCATCTGGTAGATCGGACCCTCGTCGTAATCAAGACCCAGCCATTGCATCGATGCCAGGATCTGATCCACCGAGTTTTGCGTTGATCGGGCGACATCGGTGTCTTCAATGCGCAAAACAAATTCACCGCCAAAGTGACGTGCATACGCCCAGGAATAGAGCGCTGTGCGCGCTGTACCGAGGTGCAGAAAGCCTGTGGGGGATGGTGCGATTCGGGTGCGGATTTTTGTTGTCATGCCAAGTGGTCCAGTCCCAACGCCAGGTCGGTCTTCAAGTCTTCGATATATTCCAGGCCCACTGCCAGGCGAATCAACCCCTGGCCGATGCCCGCAGCGCTGCGCTGGTCTTCGGTAAGTCGACCGTGCGAAGTGCTGGCCGGGTGGCTGATGGTAGTTTTGGCGTCACCCAGATTGGTCGTGATGGAACACACCCGCACGGCATCAATGGCTGCAAACGCGTTGCGGCGCAGTGTCACCGGGTCAACCCCCCGTACATCAAAGGAAACCACCGCCGCCCCCAAACCGCGGCCACTCGCCGCTTGCTGTCGCATGGCCAAGGCATGCTGCGGATGACTGGGCAAACCCGGGTAGTACACCCTTTGCACAGCAGGATGTTGTTCCAACCACTGCGCCAGCGCCAAGGCGCGCTCGGACTGCGCCTGCATGCGGATACCCAGCGTCTCCATGCCTTTGAGCACCACCCAGGCGTTGAACGGCGACAACACCATGCCCGCAGTGCGCGTGATGGGCAGGAAAAGATCGTCGACATGCTTACGGGAGCAACAAATCGCACCCGCCATCACCCGACCCTGGCCATCGAGGTACTTGGTACCCGAGTGAATGATGAAGTCCGCCCCGAAGCGCTTGGGCTGCTGCAAGGCAGGACTGCAAAAGCAGTTGTCGACGGCGAGATGCGCGCCCGCGTTGTGTGCGAGGTCTGCCAGCGCCTGAATGTCACAAATATCGGTCAATGGATTGGTCGGTGTCTCGGCGAAAAGTAGTTTCGTATTGGGGCGCATGGCAGCCGCCCATTCGGATACATCGGTCTGCGATACAAACGTGGTACTGATCCCGAACTTTGAAAATTCCCCGGCGAACAGGCGAATGGTGGAGCCAAACACCGACTGGGAGCACACCACGTGGTCGCCGGCGCGCAGCAGGCCCATGCCCAGCAGCAGGATAGCCGCCATGCCGCTGGATGTGGCAATCGCTGCCTCGGTGCCCTCCAACGCTGCCAGCCGCAATTCCATGCTGGACACGGTGGGGTTACCCACACGGGTGTATGTAAAGCCGTCTTCCTCCATGGCAAAACGGCGCGCTGCGGTTTCGGCATTGGGCTGTACAAAACTGGAGGTAAGGTACAGCGCCTCGGAGTTCTCGCCGTACTGGCTCTTTTCGATAGCAGCATGCACCGCCAGCGTATCCCGGTGCAGGCCTTCAGGTAACGGCTTCTGGGTCATGGCAATCGTCACAATAGGGTTCAGTCCGCAGGGTTGGGCAGGGCGAGGCGGGAGGTATCTTCTGACGCCTCATCGCCGCCAACCCGGCTTTCGCTCAGTCGCGTGATGTCCGCCGCCGTGATGTCACCGGTGACATACACGCCATCAAAACAGGAGGCATCAAACCCGTGAATGCGCGGGTTAAGCGACCCGATGGCCTTCTTCATGCCGTCCACATCCTGGTAAATCAGGGCATCGCACCCGATCAACTGGCGAATCTCTTCCACCGTTCGGTTGTGGGCCACAAGTTCCTTGCTGGTCGGCATGTCGATGCCATACACGTTGGGGTAGCGCACCGGAGGCGCGGCGCT
>JAIFLV010000069.1 GCA_020048895.1 Rhodoferax sp.
GGCCGCGAACGACCGAAGTCTGGCGGTGCGGCTAACGCTCAATGGCGAAGATGCTACGCTCACCGAAGACCAGATTGAGGCCGCCGTCAAAGCAGTGGTCGACCAGTTGCAGGCAGCGGTAGGGGCTCGGCAACGGGTCTGATGCCGCCCACTATCATTTCAATATTGAGTGAATCATGGATTTTTCTGTTGAGAGTCTGGAGACACCGGCGCTGACGAAGGCGCAGCTGGCGGATCTGCTTTTTGAGCAAATTGGATTGAACAAGCGCGAGTCCAAAGACATGATCGATGCCTTCTTCGATCTGATTTCTGCGAGTCTTGTCGATGGCACCGACGTCAAGATTTCCGGGTTTGGTAATTTTCAGATACGGACCAAAGCCCCCCGACCTGGCCGCAACCCTCGCACCGGGGAAGCTATTCCGATTCAGGCTCGTCGCGTCGTGACCTTTCACGCCAGTCACAAACTCAAGGAACAAATTCAGGACGATACCAAACTAGTTGACGCTGAATAAGCAACAACACGAAGTCTTTTCTTTGGCCTTGCGTTGCGGGGCTTTGCATACTGGCGATCTTAGAGTAACCTCTACGCTTTGCCCTGTATCGTATTGATTTCAATGGAGAAACCTCTCCCCCCCATCCCCGCAAAACGCTACTTCACTATCGGCGAAGTTGGCGATTTGTGTGGCGTAAAGCCGCACGTGCTACGGTATTGGGAGCAAGAGTTCACGCAATTGCGCCCTATGAAGCGTCGCGGCAATCGGCGCTACTACCAGCACCATGAAGTACTCATGATCCGCCGAATCCGCGATTTGCTGTACGACCAGGGTTTTACCATCAGCGGCGCGCGCAACAAGATGCAGGAACTACTGCAGAACGAACGTGACAAGAAACGCAACGGCGAGGTCATGCTCGATGGAGTGGAAGTCCTGGAAGTCGACGACGCGGATCTGGCTTACTTTGCCGATAGCGATTCTGCAGATGACCTGGATGCGGATACAGAGCATTTGGTCCAGCTGCGCCGTGAATTGTTTGAGATACGCGAATTACTGACTGTCGCTGCCTGAAAGGCAGCGTTTCACAGGATATACTACTAGGCTCGATCGGTGTGTGGCGCAGCCTGGTAGCGCACTTGCATGGGGTGCAAGGGGTCGAAGGTTCGAATCCTTTCACACCGACCATTAGGTACTCTAAAGGCCTCTAAGTAGTGATACTTGGGGGCCTTTTTCATTGGTAAATCAACCACTTACACAGTAACAGGGACTAACGGGGGCTATTGACTGCCAAAGCAAAAGCGGGGAACATATCGGGGTACAAAACCGGGGTAAACAGGGTTTTTAGTGTTTTTACCCCGGTTTCACTGGAGAAACCCCATGCTGACCGATGCCCAATGCCGTAACGCCACTTGTTCCCCGGACAAGAAACGGGCGCGGCTTACGGATGCAGGTGGCCTGTATCTGGAAATAAGCCCGGCAGGATCGAAACGCTGGTTTTGGAAAATTTACCTAAGCGGCAAAGAAAGCCGACTATCGCTCGGCAGTTACCCGGACGTAACCCTGACAGCAGCAAGAAAAGCCCGTGACGCAGCAAAGCTGCAAAAGTCGGAGGGCAATAACCCCATATTGATCCGCAAGGTTGAAAAACTCAGGGCAACCACTGCGGACGCGGACACATTCAAAGTCACGGCGCTGGAATGGTACGAAATGAAATTGGACAGTTGGAGCAGTCACTACGCCATAAGGGAAAAGCGCAATCTTGAAAAGGATTTGTTCCCCCACTTCGCGGCGCGGCACATTGGCGAGATTCAACCCATAGAGCTATTGGCGGCGGTGCGGGCGGTAGAAGAGCGCGGGGCATTGGACGTTGCACACCGGGTATTGACCACGGCGGGGCAAGTGTGGCGCTATGCGGTGGCCACGGGCCGGGCACAGCGGGACATAAGCGCAGACATAAAGGGCGCATTGAAGCCCCACCACGGCAAACACTTTGCGGCCATTACTGACCCGTTAAAGCTAGGTGAACTGATTCGGGTGATCCGTGGCTATCAGGGCGGGCCGATAGTGCGGGCGGCATTGCAACTGGCACCGATGCTGTTTCAGCGACCCGGCGAACTTCGGGCGGCGGCATGGGCTGAATTTGATCTTGATGCGGCCATGTGGACTATTCCGGCGGCACGCATGAAACGCAGCGTTGACGGCAAACGCAATGGTGATCCCCACCAAGTACCGTTACCCATGCAAGCCGTGGAAATTCTGCGCAAGCTGCACCCCATCACGGGGCACAGTGCATTGTGTTTCTACGGTGAGCGCAGTCACGACCGGCCAATCAGCGACAACACCCTACGGGCCGCATTGTTGACATTGGGTTACGGGCCGGACGCACAGAGCGTGCATGGTTTCCGGGCAACGGCACGCACATTGCTGGCAGAGGAATTAGGCGTTGATCCGCTGGTGATCGAGGCACAGCTAGCCCATGCGGTGAAGGACGCCAATGGCCGGGCATACAACCGAACGCAGTACATGAAGCACCGGGCAAGCATGATGCAGCAATGGGCAGACTATCTGGACAAGCTGGCAGCAGGCGGCGACGTGATCCAGTTCAAGGCGGCATAGAACAGTTTTAGACCACGCCTAGCTATCGGCTGATCCCCGATGGTGAAAACCCGGACACCCTCGACCGGGCTGGCGCTGGTTCTTTATCGGGGCGTTACAGGGGACGGGGATGGGCGATTCAACTGACGAAAAGATCAAAGCGTATGGCAGGGTGCCCCGGTTACAGGCATTTGATATCCACGCTACGTTTGGTGAGGGACAACCGGGCCGCATCGACCAACGCCTAATTGACGCCGACGGAAAGCATTGGCTTGATGAGCAAGCATGGGAAGCTGGCGAAGTTGCATATCGATGTTTACAACAGTTGTACCCCAACGGGATAACTGCAACTGAATTCGCCCACCTTGCGAATGAGTTCTATTCGATGGCTTGCACAGATCTCTATCCAGAAATTTTGATTCTTGCCGAAGCTGGGAAATTGGATATCCGGCCCACGGGCATTGAAGGGATGAAAGCGGCGTGGGCGGAATACGATTGGTGTGAACGTGTCATGTTTGCGTTTGATTTTATCGATGGCATGGTCGCATGTGGTCTACCGGCAGACAATCCTTTGAACACAGTATTGCCATTGGTTTTGCTTCAAAGATTGGACGATGCGGTAATTGCTGCGTTTATGGACGGTCAGGGGCTATTTGATGTATCACTAGAAATCGCAAGGCTTAAAGATAGGCTGGAGCCACCAAAGCACGTAGAAATAGCGATGCAGAAAATGCAAGTCAAATTGGATACCTTTACACAAGCAAGGCGCAAAGGCGCTGACGTTATTCATGCTGAGAACCGAAGTATGAAAGCCGATGTTTTTGTTTGGCTTGATGCCAATATGGTGAACTTCAAAAGCATGGACAAGGCGGCTGAGGCCGTTATCAAGCAACAACCCATTGCATTTAGAACGGCGCGAGATTGGGTTGGCGAGTGGAAAAGGCTACGCTCTGCCAGCACAACGTAACCCCTGCTGGCAGGCCATGCGCTATGCCAGTTAACAGGCTTCACGCGGCGAACTGAAAAAACCACCATTGCCCCCATCGCTAGGCACCTCTAGCGAGACACACAAAGGGGTAAGCAATGCCAATTTTGAGACTGCCAGCGATCAAAGCTGAAATGGGGTGGCGTTCGGACGCAAGTCCATACAACGCTATTCGTGATGGACTATTCACCACCGGGGTTGCCATAGGCCAGCGGGCAAAGGGCTGGCCAGACTATGAAGTGAAAGCGATTGCGGCGGCGCGTATCGCTGGCCAGTCGGATGCACAGATCCGCGAACTGGTGAAGGTGTTGCACGCAAAGCGCAAAGAGCTTTCCATTTTGCAAGGGGCAGCAGCATGAAGGCCGCGTTGCGTGCGCTGGCGCTGCGCCTATGGTGCGCCATGCCTTCAAACTGGTTTCGGAGGGCTTCAAAGTGACCCACCAAGCCAATGAAAAAGACCCGCGTGTTTCGAGCACCGGGCCTTCTGAAAATCACACCACCAACGATCTGAATTTTGCCACTGGTACGCGGCACAGTAAAGCGATTGCCACACAGATTGCCGAGCTTGCATTGCGCGGCCATGTTGTCCACCAACTTGTCGACGGTGGCTATCTGGTTTGTAAATATGGCTACACCCACCACGCACCAGACTTTGCAGCATTGCAAGCCTTCGCCCGTCGATTGGGGGTGAGCCAATGAGCGCATTACCCAATCACTTTGCACTGAACCCTATTGCAATAGCAAGCAATCACGAACAGGCGTTTCAGGGGGCTATGGCAGCGGCGGGACTAACACCACCGGACACCATCATTGCCGATGGCAAGATTCACCGATTCGCCACCAACGGCAAGCGCGGCGATGATGCGGGCTGGTATATCCTGCACCTGGACAACATACCCGCTGGCACGTTCGGCAACTGGCGCGAAGGCAGGGCCGAATCATGGTGCAGTATCGAGCGCACTGCACAGACACCAGAGCAGCAAAAGCAATACGCTACGGTGTTGAAGTCTATGCAGAATGCCCGGCACCGGGCAAAGAAAGCAGAGCAAGACACGGCGGCGGAAATAGCGACGTTGATACGTACAGCAGCAACATCGATTGAAGATGCAGCGGCGCATGGCTACCTTGTCACAAAAGGCATTCAAGCCCACGGCGCAAGGTTGATTGACACGGCATCGGCGCGTGCACATTGCAGCAGGTTGTCCCCCACATTGTCCGGGCCGTTGCTGGTGATCCCCATGCGCAATGCAGCGGGTGAACTGCGAAGCCTGCAATTCATATCCGAAGCGGCGGGGGACAATAAACGACCCCTTACAGGCGGTGAAAAGCAGGGATGCCACTACCTGATAGGCACGCCACCAACTGCGCCAGCAACGGCCATTCTGATCGTCTGTGAAGGCTTTGCGACTGGCGCATCTATCCATGAAGCAACCGGGCAACCCGTGGCGGTGGCGTTTGATGCGGGCAACCTTGAAGCGGTGGCAAAGTCATTGCGCAAGCTGTACCCGGAAGCGGCGCTGATCCTGGCAGCGGACGATGACCACCAGACAACAGGCAACCCCGGACGCACGGCAGCGGCTGGCGCTGCAAAAGCTGTGGGCGGCGTTGTGGCAATACCCATGTTCCCAACGGACAGGCCAGACAAGGCAACCGACTTTAACGACCTGCACCTGTTGGCCGGGCTTGATGCGGTGAATGTCTGCTTTGCGGGCGCTATCGAATCAATAGCTGGTTACGCAAGTGATACGGGCGCAGGTGTTGCAAGAGATCAAAATGATCCCTTGCAGAATTCTGCAAAAGCAATCGACACCACCTCGACCTCGACCGAAGCCGCGGCGACCACCGAAGCCAGCGACACCCCACCATTGCCAGCAAGCCCATTCCCCGGATTGGACGAACGACCGCGCTATGTGGTGTTGGACGATTGGACAAAATCGGCAGAGGGCAACCACCGACCCGGCGTGTACTACTGCGGACTGACAGCGGGAAAAAAGGAAGCACCACCGGAACCTTACGACGCATGGATATGTTCACCACTACACATTGATGCCGTGACGTTTGATGGCCAGAGCAATAACTTCGGGCGGCTGTTGCGATTCAAGCCCACGGTGGGCAAGTGGCGCGAATGGGCAATGCCTATGGAGTTATTGGCGGGCGATGGTGCGCAACTACGCGGCGAACTGTTGGCAATGGGCGCAGAGCTTGATCCGTACAAAGCCCGGCAGCAACTACCCCACTATCTGCAAAGCGAACACCCGAAGCGGCGCATTCACTGTGCATTGCAGGTGGGCTGGTGCGGTGATTCGTTTGTATTGCCGGACGTGGTGATCGGGCCAAAGTCTGCGGGCGTGATTTTTCAATCTGGCGAACGTGGCCATGAAGAACACACGCAGGCCGGGACACTGGCAGGCTGGCGCGATGGCATTGCAGCAAAGGCCGTGGGCAACCCGCTATTGATGCTGGCGGTATCGGCATCATTCGCCGGGCCGTTGTTGCAGCGGTGCAATTCTGAGGGCGGCGGTTTTCACGTTGTTGGTGATTCCAGCACCGGCAAAACCACCTTGATCGAGGCGGCGTGTGCAACATGGGGCGGGCCGGGCTTTAAGCGAAGTTGGCGGGCAACGGCAAACGGCATGGAGGGTGCGGCGGCAATGTTTAATGATTGCCTGTTGGCATTGGACGAAATCAGCGAATGCGACCCGAAGGAAGTCGGGGCCATCGTCTACGCACTAGGCAACGGGCGCGGCAAGCAACGTGCAAGCCGAAGCGGGAATGCAAGGGGCGTTACGCGCTGGCGCTGTTTTGTCATATCCAGCGGCGAGCGCACCATTGCCACCACCATGCAGGAAGGCGGGCACCGGGCGAAGGCGGGGCAGTCTATGCGGCTGTTGGACATACCAGCGGCACAAACCTATGGCGCATGGGACAACCTACACGGTGCCACCAGTCCGGCAGCATTCTCGGATGCA
>JAIFLV010000004.1 GCA_020048895.1 Rhodoferax sp.
TCGCGGTTGAATGCAATTCCCGAAACAATGGCTTGTTCCATGTTCTCGTCTTCCTCAAAAGTAATTAGAGTGCCAGATTTGGCTTCTTCCACAATGTCGATGTCCCAGGGTGTGAAACTGGACAGCACCCGCAGCGGCACTTTGTACTTGCCCGCAAATTCCACCGAGCGAATCTGCAGCACCTTGGAGCCCATGGAGGCCATCTCCAGCATTTCTTCGAAACTCACCGTGTGCAGACGCCGAGCTTCTGGCACCACGCGGGGGTCTGTGGTGTAGACACCATCCACATCGGTGTAAATCAGGCATTCATCGGCCTTCATCGCTGCGGCTACAGCCACTGCTGACGTGTCCGAACCACCGCGACCCAGCGTGGTGATGTTGCCAGCGTCATCAATGCCCTGAAAACCTGTGACGATGACCACACGCCCGGCGGTCAGATCACCGCGCACCCGGACATCGTCGATCGACTCGATGCGCGCCTTGGTGTACGAGCTGTCGGTGCGGATTGGCACTTGCCAGCCAGCGTAACTCACCGACTCCATACCCTCCGCCTGCAATGCGATCGCCAGCAGAGCGCTGGAGGCCTGCTCGCCCGTGGCGGCCAGCATGTCGAGTTCGCGGCCATAGGCATCGGTCGGCGTCGGTGGCGCAAGATCCTTGGCCAGAGCCAGCAGGCGGTTGGTTTCGCCACTCATGGCGCTGGGAACGACCACCATCTGGTGACCTGCACGCGCCCATTTGGCAACGCGCTTGGCAACGTTGCGGATGCGCTCGGTGGAGCCCATCGACGTGCCGCCGTATTTGTGAACGATCAGTGCCATTGAAACAATTGGTGAAGCAAAAAACTCAGGGATTGTACCAATGCAGGGTGTCACCTTTGCGCTCGACAAACCCCTGCCCCACTTTGATATGGATACGGTGCCCGCGTGTGCTGCAGGCAGCCACCTGGTCCAGCAACTCGCTGAGCTGGGCGGTGCTCGGTATGACGGCGACACTGTGTTTAAGCCAATAGCGCAACACATTGGCCTGACGTGGCCTGCTCAGCGTCCGCAGGGCTCGCACACCTGGAAGCCCATCGCTGTCGCGGCCAATGCGCAGCCAATCGTCACGCGCCAATTCGTCAAGCAGCGTCTGCGCCTGTGCAGCATGCGCAGCGCTGCGTCCCAGTGCTTCCAATGCATGCGGAAATGCGGTCGTCAGGGCGGGCATGATCTGGTGGCGAATGCGGTTGCGGGTATATCGCTCGTTTGCATTGGTGGGGTCTTCGATAAAGCCCAATCCACGCTTGGCCAGCCAGCGGCGCACTTCCGCACCCGCTACACGCAGCAGCGGGCGATGGAAGTCCAACGCTTCGCGCGTCCAGTGTGCCGGCATGGCGCTCAGGCCGGCGACTCCACCACCTCGCAACAGGGCAAGCAACAGTGTCTCCGCCTGGTCGTCCGCATGCTGCGCAATTGCTACTGATTTAATAGCTGCCTGCGCACTATCAGCAAGCGCCAGGGCAGCAAAAGCTTTGTAACGGGCGTGGCGCGCAGCAGCCTCCGGGCTCTCACCGCGTTGCGGTGCGGCGTTGACGCGGCAAATCCGAAGGGGAAGCGTCAGTCCAGCGCAAAAATCTTCACAATGCTTCTCAAAGCGCGTGGCAGCCGCCTGCAGGCCATGGTTTACATGCACTGCGACCACGTGACCAGGCCACTTTTCTGCACATGCAACCAGGAGCGCCGTCGAGTCGGCACCACCGCTGAAAGCTACCGCCAGGGGCAAATCAGGCGCAAACGCACGGATCGCATCATCAAACGACTGTTGCATGGTGCACAGCGCCGCCCCCTACACCCGATGGTGTTTGACGCACCCTACTTCGACGATGCCTTGGTGTCGGTAAAGCGCCCATAGCTCTGCAGGCGCTCGTAGCGGCGATCCAGCAGCTCTTTCACTTTGAGATCGGCCACCTGGCGGTAGGCGTCGGCCAGCCCGCGTTTAAGCATGGCGGCGGCCTGCTTGATGTCCCGGTGTGCGCCACCCACTGGTTCATTAACGATCTTGTCGACCACACCAAGCGCTTTGAGCCGGTGCGCGGTAATGCCCAATGCGTCTGCTGCATCCTGAGCGCGATCGGATGTTTTCCAGAGAATCGACGCACAACCTTCCGGGCTAATGACCGAGTAAATGGAATACTGCAGCATGATGACCTGGTCTGCCACAGAAATCGCGAGTGCGCCACCCGAGCCGCCCTCACCAATGATGGTGGTGATGATGGGCACCTCCAACTGGGCCATCTCGAAAATATTGCGACCAATGGCCTCGGACTGCCCGCGTTCTTCGGCGTCAATGCCAGGATAGGCACCTGGTGTATCCACAAAAGTGAATACCGGCAGACTGAACTTCTCCGCCAGCTTCATGAGGCGCAAGGCTTTACGGTAGCCCTCGGGTTTGCTCATGCCGAAATTGCGCAGACCACGCTCTTTGGTATCACGTCCCTTTTGCTGCCCCAGCACCATACACGGTGTGCCATTAAAACGCGCAAGACCTCCCACGATACTAAGGTCATCAGCAAAATGGCGGTCTCCATGCAACTCTACGAAGTGGGTAAACAACTCACCCACATAGTCCAGCGTGTAGGGGCGTTCTGCGTGGCGCGCAATCTTGGTGATTTGCCAGGGCGTGAGGTCGCTGTAAATATCTTTTGTGAGTTGCTGACTTTTCTTGCTGAGCTGGTCGATTTCCGAAGAAATGTCCACCGCAGACTCGTTCTGGACATAGCGCAGCTCTTCGATCTTGGTTTCCAGATCAGCAATAGGCTGCTCAAAGTCGAGAAATGATCTTTTGGCCATACTTGTCCTTATCAGTCTCAATAATCCACCGGCACCGGGTCGAGCGAGCGCCAAATATACCAAGTTGCGACAGTGCAGTAAGGTGCCCACGCCGCCGCCACCTCCCGCGCATCACTTCGACTGACCACTTCCCCAGAGAAGTAGTTGCGGCTGATGCCGTTGATCAGTCCCACATCATCGAGCGGCAACACATTGGGACGCATCAAATGAAAAATCAGAAACATCTCTGCTGTCCAGCGACCTATGCCGCGTATGGAAACGAGCTCGGCCACGATCTCGTCGTCACCCATGCCCTCCCAGTCGCTCACATGCAGGGCCCCATTGTCAAAATTCAGGGCAAGATCGACCAGATACTCCACCTTGCGCACACTCAAGCCTGCGGCACGCATATCATCCACCTTGAGCTTGAGAACGTTGCCAGGGGTCATCTTGCGTGGCAGCAGGGTAAAACGGTCCCACACCGTCTGTGCCGCCTTCACTGATATTTGCTGTCCCACCACGCTGCGCGCCAGCGTCACGAATGCATCCCCTCGCGTTTGCAGACAGGCGTCGCCAAACTGAGGGATCAGTCGCTTCATAACGCGGTCTTTCTTCATCAACTGCTTGCAGGCCTCATCCCAGAAGTAGGGCGCCGCGCCAGCCGAATTGGCATTCTTGGTGGTGACCATTACTGCCGAACCTCCCAACTCGTCCCCTGAGCCGAGTCCTTCAGAACAATTCCCAGCTCCAGCAACTCCTTGCGGATGGCATCGGCCCTTTGAAAGTCCCGCGCGGCCTTGACTGCAGCACGTTCTTCGATCCTGGCCTGAATGGCGGCATCGTCCAGCGAAGCGCCGGCCTGCAAGAACGCCTTGGGGTCTCCCTGGAGCAAACCCAGACAGCCCCCCAGCGCCTTCAGCAATGCGGCAAGTTCGCCCGATGCGGTTCGATTGACCTCCGAGGCAAGCTCAAACAACACTGCAACCGCCTCGGGTGTACCAAAGTCATCGTCCATGGCCGCCTTGAAGCGCTTCGCCATAGGATGCGTCCAGTCAATTGCCCGCGCCGCAGAACTTGCAGGCACAAGTGCCAACGCGGTGTACAAACGCATGAGCGAACTGCGGGCGTCATCGAGGTGGGCGTCGCTGTAACCCAATGCCGTGCGGTAATGGCCGCGCACCAGAAAGAACCGTACAGTCTGCGGATCGTACTTGGCCAGCACCTCACGAATGGTGAAAAAATTGCCCAGGCTCTTGGACATTTTTTCATTGTCCAGTTGCACCAGGCCGTTGTGCATCCAGACCTGTGCCATGGTCTTGCCGGTGACCCCTTCGGTCTGCGCAATTTCGTTTTCGTGGTGCGGAAACTGCAAGTCCATGCCGCCGCCATGGATGTCAAACGTTTCCCCCAGCGTGTGGCAACTCATCGCCGAGCACTCAATGTGCCAGCCCGGGCGCCCCTTGCCATAGTCAGCGTCCGTGGTTGTGCCGTCCCATTTGGCATCCTCAGGCTCGCTTTGTTTGGCCGCTTTCCACAATACAAAGTCCAGCGGATCCACCTTGCCATCGTCCACTGCCACGCGTTCACCGGCACGCAGACTCTCCAGCGACTTGCCCGACAACTTGCCATACCCAGGGAATTTACGCACTGCGTAATTGACATCGCCACCAGGGACTTGATAAGCCAGACCCTTTTGTTCCAGTTGGCGGATCATGCCCAGCATTTGCGGTACATACTGGGTGGCGCGAGGCTCGATCGTGGGCGACTCAATGCCGAGTTTGCCGATGTCTTGGTGCATGACATCGATCATTTCGTCGGTAAGCGCACGGATCGGGATGTTTCGCTCCAGAGCGCGGCGGATGATCTTGTCATCGATGTCGGTGATGTTGCGCACATAGGTGACCCGGTAGCCACTGCATTTGAGCCATCGTTGCACGATATCGAAAGCCATGGCCATGCGCGCATGACCAATATGGCACAAATCGTAGATGGTCATTCCGCATACGTACATGCGCACATGGCCTGGCTCGATCGGGGTAAACGGTTCCTGGACACGCGTGAGCGTGTTGAAAATGTGCAAACTCATGGTCAATACAGTGGCGCAGTGCAGACGGCTGGGCTGTTGCAGCCAACGCTGGAGAATGTGGAAAGAATTGGTGAACGCTACAATTCAGCGCAGTATAAAGCCCCATTCCAAGGGCACTACCCCCAGCGAGACCCGATCACACCATGACGTACCGCCGTAACTCTGCATTGCCCACCCTGCGGCTTCTGGCCGTTTTTGTTGGTTTGGTGTTTTCCCAAGCCCATGCCGATGAATACGCTGATGTGACCCAGCTGGTACGCGCCGGCAAATTGGCCGATGCAATGACCAAGGCCGACCAATACCTGGCGAACAAGCCGCGCGACCCGCAAATGCGCTTTCTCAAGGGCGTCATTCAGCGCGACAGCGGCAAGCCAGCCGAGGCCATCTCCACCTTCACGAAGCTCACGGAAGACTACCCCGAGTTGCCCGAGCCCTACAATAATCTGGCCGTACTGTACGCAGGCCAAAGCCAGTTTGACAAAGCCCGCACGGCCCTGGAGATGGCGATTCGCACCAACCCGAGTTACGCCACAGCGCATGAAAACCTGGGTGACGTCTATGCCAAGCTTGCGAGCCAGGCTTACACCAAGGCACTGCAACTCGATACAGCGAACCAGGCCGTTGCGCCCAAGCTGGCACTGATCCGTGAGCTATTCAACCCGACGG
This sequence comes from Rhodoferax sp., assembly GCA_020048895.1. Lineage (GTDB taxonomy): Bacteria > Pseudomonadota > Gammaproteobacteria > Burkholderiales > Burkholderiaceae_C > Allorhodoferax. The sequence goes on from JAIFLV010000004.1 coordinate 5,563, forward strand.
CGAAGGGCCAAAAGCCCACGTTGCCACAGCCCGCGCCCGTTGCCGCCGCACCGACCACCCCGAAGGCACCTAGCAGCGGTACAGGCCCCGATAGCAAGCCGCCGGTGACAGCAGGCACTGCGGTGGCGGCCCCGTCAACAACCACCACTGCGCCAGCAAATGCTGCCGCAGCTGGCGGCAGTTCTACGAAGGAGGTCGAGTCTGCTGTGCGCGGCTGGGCCACTGCCTGGTCTGCCAAGGATATGAAAACCTACCTGGCAGCGTATGGAAAAGAGTTTGATCCAGCAGGCTCGCAGAGTCGTGCGACCTGGGAAGAGGAGAGGCGCAAGCGCATCGTCGGAAAGTCGCAGATCAGCGTCAAGATCGAAGACATCAGTGTGTCTGTGAATGGCAACAGCGCAGCCGCCAAATTTCGCCAGAACTACAAAGCTGATGGACTCTCTGTGTCGAGCAGGAAGACATTGACGTTGGTGAAAAAGGGCGACCAGTGGCTGATTGTCAAAGAGTCGGTCGGCAGTTGACATAGTGATCCGTCGAATCGCCGCGGGGATTGCGGCATCATTGGTATTGGTTTGCGCCACCGAGTCGCTTTGGGCCAACCAACGGGCGCCCAGGAACAAGCCCGCGCCTGCTGAGACATCGTTGGCCAAAACAAATGATGGCGTTGCTGAAGCCCGGCTTATTGAGATTTACGCGCTGATTGGCAAGGCACAAATCCGTGAAGCCCTGCCCAAAGCAAAAGCCCTGGCAGAAGCACTCCCCAATTTTCAATTGGCGCAACTGGTCTATGGCGACTTGCTGCTGGCGCAGGCCCGCCCGCTGCGTGCCGTGGGAGACATTCCTGGCAGCCTCCTCGATGACACCGGTCGCGCGGTCGTAGACGAACTACGAGACGAGTCATCACGCCGCATGCGCGCCTTGCGCGAACGTCCCCAGCCGGGGACGGTGCCCACCCAATTCCTTGCACTGGCACCGCGCAGCAGGCATGCCATTGCCGTGGATTCTTCGCGATCGCGGCTCTACCTTTTTGAGAACACCGCCGATGGCCTGCGTCTGGTGGCCGACTACTATATCTCCGTCGGAAAAGCCGGCACCGCGAAAACGGCCGAAGGTGATCAGCGCACGCCCCTGGGCATCTACTACATCAGCAGCAACCTGGACCGCAAAACGTTGAAAGACTTCTATGGGTCTGGTGCGCTGCCCATCAACTACCCCAACGTGCTGGACACCAGACGCGGCAAAACGGGCAGTGGCATATGGTTGCACGGCACGCCGCCCAACCAGTTCTCGCGCGCACCGCAGGCCACCGATGGTTGCGTAGTTCTAGCCAATCCGGACCTCGAGCACATCATTCAGACAGTAGAGGTGCGCACCACGCCGGTCGTTATTGCCAATCAGCTCCAATGGGTAGCCACGCGCAACGTGCGCAACGACAGCAAGCAGTTTGAAGACACGTTATTGGCGTGGCGCAATGCGAAAACTGCGGGCGACCTGCAGCAGGTGCTTTCCTTTTACACAGCCGATTTTGCGAGCAACGGCAAGACGCTGACGCAGTGGCTGCCAACGCTTAAGGGCGAATTGGCGGAAACGCAGGGTCGCACCATCCAGTTGAAAGACCTGTCCTATCTGCGTTGGATCGACACCGCGGACACCATGGTGGTAACCTTTGGGGAGGTGGCCGAAGGAATTCGCACGGGCTGGACCAAGCGACAATATTGGATTCGGCAAGACAATCGTTGGAAAATCTTTTTTGAGGGAGTCATGTAATGCAGTTGGCAATGAAACACTGGACAAGGCGCGCACTGATTGCCGCCACGGCTACGGTGCTGGTACCCATGGTGGCTTTGGCAGACGCCGCTCCACAGGTCAAATTTGAGACCAGCATGGGGAACTTCGTGATCGAGTTGTACCCCGACAAGGCGCCTAAGACAGTCGAAAACTTCCTGCTATATGTGAAAGCCAAACATTACGATGGCCTCATTTTCCATCGCGTCATTCCGAATTTCATGGTGCAAGGCGGCGGCTATACCGTGAAGTACGAAGAAAAAATCATGCGTCCTTCGATACCACTGGAAGCCAGTAACGGATTGAAAAACGAACTGGGCACCGTCGCCATGGCCCGCACCAACGACCCCAATTCAGCGCGCTCACAGTTCTTTATCAACGTCAAAGACAACCCGTTCCTCAACGCCAAAGGACCGGCCGATGGGTACGCAGTATTCGGCCGCGTTGTATCCGGGATGGAGACGGTCATGAAAATCAAGGAAACACCCACCGGGGCCGGAGGCATGTTTCCCACCGATGTACCGAAAACACCCATCCTCATTAACTCTGCCACTTTGGTGAAATAAATCATGAGCAATCCCCAAGTCGAACTGCATGTCACAGGCTACGGCGTCATCACGCTGGAACTGGACCAGGAAAATGCCCCCAAGTCGACCGCCAATTTTCTGGCGTATGTGGCCAAAGGGCACTACGACAACACCATTTTTCACCGCGTGATTCCGGGGTTCATGGTGCAAGGTGGCGGCATGGAGCCGGGTATGAATCAGAAGGCGTGTGATGCGCCGATCGAGAATGAAGCCAACAACGGGCTGAAGAATCTCGAGTACACCGTGGCGATGGCGCGCACCGGTGATCCGCACTCGGCTACTGCCCAGTTCTTTATCAATGTCGCCGACAACACATTCTTGAACCACACAGCACCATCCACCCAGGGCTGGGGATATGCGGTGTTTGGCAAAGTCATTGATGGCACCGCGGTGGTGGACCAGATCAAGAGCGTCAAGACCGGGCGCAAGGGCTACCACGACGACGTGCCCAAGGAAGATGTTGTGATTGAAAAAGCTGTGGCGTTGTAGCTCCGCAGTGGTCGCAGGATGGAAATACAGGCTCCATCCCATTGGATTTGCATAGACTTTATTTCTGACCTGCACCTTCATGCGTCAGGGCCAAGAACCTTTGACGCATGGCGAGCCTACCTAAGGCACACTGACGCAGACGCGGTATTTATACTCGGCGATTTGTTCGAGGTGTGGGTAGGCGACGACACTGCCGCAATTCCCGAAAGTTTCGAGCAGCAGTGCGTTGAAGTGCTGCGTGCCAGCGCTGCGCGCCGGCCCCTCTATCTGATGCGAGGCAACCGCGACTTTCTGATGGGGCCGACACTGGCTGCCACTGCGCATTGCACACTGCTGGACGACCCCACTGTGCTGGTCTTTGGCGGCGAGCGTTGGCTGCTTAGCCACGCCGATGACCTGTGCATCGATGACACCACGTACATGGCATTTCGTGCAACTGTGCGCACCGCAGAGTGGCAGACCGATTTCCTGTCCAAGCCGCTGAGCGAGCGCATTGACATTGCGAGAAGTATCCGGACCCAGAGCGAAGCCCGCAAACAGACCACAGTGACTTACGCCGACGTTGATACCACCGCTGCGGTAGCGTTGCTAAACCAAACCAACACGTGCACCTTGCTCCATGGCCACACCCACCGACCACAAACCCATGCACTGGATCAAGGGTTGCAACGGGTGGTGCTCAGTGACTGGGACATGGACGCTGCCCCACCGCGCGCTGAAGTCTTGCGTTTGACGATCGGATCCGCAGGCAACAACGTAGTCCTGGACCGTGTCCATCCGGTCAGCGTGCCACCCACTCCTGCGGATTGACCTCGTCGATTTGCCACGGGTCGAGGAACTGCTCGGCATAGCGACGGTAAATGCCCTCGCGCAGGAAAATGTCAAACAGATCGGGGTCGATATGACCACCGGTGCTGAACTTGTGCATGATGCCCATCGCCTGAGACAGTTTCATGCCGATCTTGTAGGGTCGATCACGTGCCGTGAGTGCCTCAAAGATGTCAGAAATGCCCATGACCCGCGCCTGCACCGACATCTGATCCCGGGTGAGCCCCTTGGGATAGCCTTTTCCGTCCATGCGTTCATGGTGGCCACCGGCAAACTCAGGCACCTTTTTCAGGTGTTTGGGCCACGGCAACTGCTCGAGCATGCGGATGGTGGCAACAATGTGGTGGTTAATAGTCTCGCGCTCGGCTGCCGTCAGCGTGCCGGCGCGAATGGTCAGGTTCTCGATTTCATCAGCACTGAGGAAGTTGGTTTCCACCCCCTCTACATTACGCCAGGTGCGCTTCTGACCGATGTCCCGCACACGCTGCATGTCAGCCTCTTTCATGGCTTCGCCGCCGGTGTTGGTGAAGCGCAGGAAATCCCGGTCGGAATCGAGTGCATGGTTGTGGTCGCGGCAATCCGACCAAAGCTCTGCTTCAGCGTCCGGATCTTTCACATCCCGCAACGCCAGCTGGGCACGCAGTGTTTCAATTTCATGGTCGCGCTTCAAGACTTCAAAGCGTGTGTCGATCAGCCCGATGCGGTCAAACAAAGTCTGGAGTTTGGTCGCCTTGTCTACCACGTGTACGGGCGTGGTGACTTTGCCGCAATCGTGCAACAGGCCGGCGATCTTGAGCTCGTAACGGTCCCTGTCGTCCATGCTAAAAGTCGCCAGCGGTCCGTCATGCGCTGCATTGGCCGCATCGGCAAGCATCATGGTCAGCGCCGGCACCCGCTGGCAGTGGCCACCCGTGTAGTGCGACTTTTCGTCGATAGCCAGATTGATCAGACTGATGAATGACTCAAACAACTCTTCCAGCTGTGTCATCAAATTGCGGTTGGTGATCGCAATGGCGGCCTGTGATGCCAGCGACTCCGCCAGGCTTTGGTCGGCACTCGAAAAGCTCACCACGGCCCCATTGGTCCGGTTCTGGGCGTTGATCAGCTGCAAGACGCCAATAACGTCACCCTCATGGTCTTTCATGGGCACTGACAGGAACGACTGCGACCGATAACCGGTGCGCTCATCGAACTGGCGCGTACCGGAAAAATCGAAATTGGGCTCGATATAGGCGTCTGTGATGTTGACGGTCAGGTGATTCAGCGCGGTGTAGGCCGCCACCAGCGATACGTTGGGTTTGTCGTCTGCATCAAACAGGGGCAGATTCGGGAAGTTAATCGGATTGCCCGAACTGCCGCCCATCGCAATTTTCAAGGAATCGGTGCGCAGTATTTCGAAACGCAAAGCCTTGCGGTCGTTGGTCACACGATAGAGTGTGCCCCCGTCGGCATTAGTGATGGTCTTTGCCGCAATCAGAATACTCTCGAGCAGCCGTTCAATGTCCCGTTCTTTGGACAGTGCCGCCCCGATCGTATTGAGTTGCTCCAGCCGACGTAACAGGTCATCAACGGAGTCCACGGCAATTCCTCCCAAATTACTTCTTCAACAACACTTTCAGCACATTTTGTACCCGGCGCGCCAACTGCGCATCGAACGCACCAGCCAACACTACCGCAGCATCCTGGCCCCAGGTTTGCGCCGGGGACGGATCGTTACGGCGGGTAAGCAACTGTAATTGCAAATTGCGTCGTGCGCCAATGTCTTCGGCCGGTGTGGGTACTTCTGCGGCCATTTCCAGCCGCAACAGGGCCTCCTGAGGCGACGGCGCCTTGGCAGTAGTTGACAAATTGCCGGTTACCGCCTGAATCCATGCCGCTCTGGTTGCCGATGTTGCACGGGAGCCCAGATCATGGGCGCTGGGCACCAGCGCGGCATCGCGCTTTTCCCAGGCTGTGAGTAGCTGTGTCAGTGCCTCACCATGGGCCTGCGCCGCCAGTTTTTTCAAGGCATGCTGCGCATTCTCCATGGCCTCACGCTGTGCCCGAAATGCCGTATCCCCCAGGCGCGGTGCTTCCTGCCAGGCCGCTACTGGCGCGCGGCCTCCCGCGGCATCGTTGCGGTCACGCGAACGCTCGCCGGGCTTACCATCGCGCGATGCACCCATGCCGCCTTTGCGCTCGCCCCACTTGGCACCCTTGCCGCTGGACTGCGCCGGTGCGTCTTTGCGCATGCCGGGTCGGTCGTCGCCACGCATGGCGACCACTGGCTTGGGCGCCGGTTTCACGGGTGCAGCGGGAGCTTGAGGTTCATCATCCGGGGCTTCAGATGCTACATTATCAGGAGCTGCCAACGCACTATCTGCGGGCGCTACAGCTTCATTTGATACAGAAGAACCCGACTCAGCCGCAGTGGCCTGGGCAGCCGCCAAGGCCTGTGCCTCCTGTACGCCTGCCGCTTTCACATCCTGCTGCGCCTGTGCCTGGCCATGCAACGCAGCTTCGAGCGCGGCAAGCGCTGCCCGAATGGCTTGCGCATCGCCCGCGGCATTGGCCGCCTCCACCGCCTTGGCGGCCTGCAACACCGCCCGGTCCCGCGCGCCCAAGGCGGCGTCGGCTTTCTCACGCTCCGCCGTCTTGCGGTTGAAAGCGTCGTCGATCGGTTTTCTGAACGCATCCCACAGCTTTTGTTCCTGGCGCCGGTCGATTGGCACCTCATGCGCCTGCGCTTGCCAGCGTTGCTGCAAGGCGCGCACCGCGTCCACGCGCAACACCGGCGCCGCGCCCAGCACCCTGGCTTCTTCAATCATCGCGTGGCGCACCACCAAACTCTGCTCCTGCGTCGCCTGCAAAGGTGCAGCGGCATTCGATATTGCAGCTTTCCACAGCGGTTGGAGCTCGGCGAAGGTCTTTTCGCCCAGATGTCCGGCATCGCGCCAGCGATCGCCGAACTGGTGCAGGATGCGGTTGAAGCCTTTCCAGTCTCCATCCAGCGCTGTGCGGTTGGCAGCCGCCCAGGCGTTGACCTCTTCAATCAGCGCCAGCCGCTGCGCCTTGTGCTCGGCCGTTTCAGCCTTGAGTTTTTCCAGCCAGGCCTCAACCACTTTGTGGGCTTCGTTGCACGCTTCATCGAACCGCTTCCACATGGCATGGTTGGGCGCGCCACCCTGATCCGTCTGTTTCCACTGTTCACGCAAAGTACGCAGGGTTTCCTGCATCTTGCGACCCCCAATGGCCTGCCCCTCCGGTCGTTTGAGTAGTCCTTCGGCCTGGGCCACGAGACCTTCGCGCAACTGGTCGGCCCGCCAGCGCTGCCAACCCTCCAACTCGCCAGCTGCAGCCAGCGCCGCATGGGCCTGATTTTCCAGCTTGTCGTCAATGATCTTGCCAAACTCCTTGAGCGCATGGCGTAACGCACCGGCAGCACCGGCACTGGCCTTGCCGTGACCTTCAGCAATTTCCGCCTCCAAAGTCGTCAGCACCTGCCGCACAGCCTCATTGGCCTTGGCACGCACTTCGGGGTCCAGTTTGGGCTTGGGCTGCTTTGCTGCGGCCAGTTCCACGGCCACGCCGCGCGCAGCACGCAACTCATCGGCCCAGACAGGAACGGGCGGCAAAGCTGCTGCGGGGTCCTCTGCAGCAGCAACCGCTTGCGCCAAAGCGGCCTGAAAAGCCTCCCACACCAACAGCAATTGACTGCGCGACGCCTCCAGCAGATTGGGGAATTTGATATCCACCGACGACCAGCTCGCATCGGCCACAAGTTCGGAAGCCTGTGCCTGCCAATGCTCTACGTCGACCTGCAATGCATCCACTACGGCTTTGGCGTCCAGCCATGATTTGGTGGACAAGACTTCAATGCGTTGTGCCAGCAGCACGGCCGCTTCACGCTGCACCTGAACCCGGCGTTGCAGATCCTCAATCACGCGCACCCGCTCGGCCAACTGGCCTTTGATGGATGCCAGCGGTTCACGGCTCAGGGGTGCTCCCGCCTTGGCGGCATCGCGCTGCCAAGCCATGGCATCGGCGATATTGAGTTTTGCGATGGCCAAGAGCGTCTGGGCCTTGGCAGCCCACTCCGCCGCCAGCACTTCCTGGCCCTTGGCGCGTTTGGCCTCATCGATGCGCTCGCGCACCAGTTTGGCGGCACCCTTGTCCTTGACGCTCAGCTCCCGAAAAACATCGGCCAGTTGTTCTGGCTGGGGGTTCGTCAGCAGCCATTCCCGCAGCCGTGCCGAGCGCTCGCCCGAGGTGGGAGCTGCGAAGGCGCCGCCAGTCAGACTGTCTAGGTGGGCAATATCATTGTGTTTGGCGGAAGGAGTCGACGTCACGGTGGGGCTCGGAAAAATGTTGATACAAAAACTGCAGCCCTGTATTTTCGCCGCGAATCCACGCCGGTTCCTACGTTTTTGCACTGGAACGACAACCAACCCACTATATATATAGTCCAGCGAGTGGTTTTCCCCGACATTTGGCCCACCCGGCACGCCGTGCGAACATTCAGCACAACGCCCACCGGTGGCTCCAGACATGTCGAGCTCGCCAGATTGATATGTCTTTAATAGTCGTATAACTCTATTTAATATTGTTGACTTGGTATATGCAACCCACCTAGAATCCGCCATCCCACGTTTTCACATGGGATAAACCCGAACCCGCTGCCGAACCCGGCATATTCAAATCGCTGCACATGTCGAAACGACGCCGCAGGATATTGATAGCGTACCAACCCAAACGCGGTATTCAGTTACCACGCCAAAGAAGGAAGAGCTATGACAGCGACCGAAAAATTCACCCAAGGCTTACGCACTGTTCTCAGTAACATTGCTCAAGTTTTTTTTGCCATTACACACAACGGTTTTGCCCTGCTGGGCCTGGCCGTAGTGTTTGCCGTGATTGCACTCACAGCGCGCCCCGAAATCCGGGAGGCCGGAGAAGTCCAGCTCATGAGCTGGCTGCAAACCCGGCAAGCGTCCGACGCCGTGATTGTGGAAGATGCGAGCGCCATCGAACGCGCAACCGCGACCAACCCGAGCGAACTGCCCAAACCGCAGGCGGCAGCAGCCTTCTGGCTAAGCAAGAAATACGGCATTGCACCTGAGCCATTAGGAGCTTTAGTGGCGGCTGCATTTGATGCTGGCACCCGTGCCAAGGTGGAGCCCACGCTGATTCTTGCGGTCATGGCCGTAGAGTCCGGCTTTAACCCCTTTGCGCAGAGCGCCGTTGGCGCCCAAGGCCTGATGCAGGTAATGACCAAGATCCACAGCGACAAGTACCAGGGGTTTGGCGGCCAGTTCGCCGCCTTTGACCCGGTCAGTAACTTGCGCGTGGGCGTCAAGGTGTTACAGGAATGCATCGCGCGGGCTGGTTCAGTGGAAGGCGGCCTGAAGTTTTACGTTGGCGCTGCCAATCTGGACGATGACGGCGGGTACACCGCCAAGGTCCTGGCAGAGCACGGCCGCTTGCAACTGGTGGTAAGTGGGCGCAACGTGCCGTTGACCGCACCGCAGGCAATCCCCGTAGCACGCCCGGTCAAGCCTCCGGAACCCGCTGTACGTGAAGAGCAACTCGCAGGGCTTTTCAACAGTTAAGAGTCCCAGTGCGAGTGGTGTCGGGTAAAATCCGCCCGCACGCAACTGGCGATAGGCCCCCGATATGCCATTGGGGCGCTGACGTGGGACACCACTGGGAAGCGTGCCGCAAGCCGTGACCCAACGCTTGTGTTCCGCCGTTCGCCTGGGCAGCCCTTGTTTCATCGCGTTTCACCATGCGGATGACCAAGGTGCCTTGTCTTGAAGGACTGCCATCATGTACCACCGCAACATTCTTGTCGAACAAACCGACCCCGAACTCTTCGTCGCCATTCAGGCAGAAAACGCTCGCCAGGAACACCATATTGAGTTGATTGCCAGTGAAAACTATGCCTCACCGGCTGTCATGGCCGCGCAAGGCAGCCAGCTCACCAACAAGTATGCGGAAGGCTACCCGGGCAAGCGTTACTACGGTGGCTGCGAACATGTGGATGTGGCCGAACAATTGGCAATCGACCGCATCAAGCAGATCTTTGGTGCCCAGGCCGCCAACGTGCAGCCACATTGCGGTGCCTCCGCCAATGAAGCAGTATTCCTGGCCTTCTTAAAGCCCGGCGACACCATCATGGGCATGAGCCTGGCCGAAGGCGGCCACCTCACGCACGGCATGCCGCTCAATATGAGCGGCAAGTGGTTCAACGTGGTGAGCTATGGGCTCGACGCCAACGAAGCCATTGACTACGACGCGATGGAGCGCAAAGCCCACGAGCACAAACCCAAACTCATCATCGCCGGTGCCAGCGCCTATTCGCTCGCCATTGACTTTGAACGTTTTGCCAGGGTTGCCAAGGCCGTTGGTGCCATCTTCATGGTCGATATGGCGCACTACGCGGGCCTGATTGCCGCCGGCGTCTACCCCAACCCGGTGCCCTATGCCGACGTTGTCACCAGCACCACGCACAAAAGCCTGCGCGGGCCGCGTGGCGGCATCATCCTGATGAAGTCCGAACACGAGAAAGCCATCAACAGTGCGATTTTCCCCGGCCTGCAGGGTGGCCCGCTGATGCACGTGATCGCCGCCAAGGCGGTGGCATTCAAGGAAGCACTACAACCGGAATTCAAGATTTACCAGCAACAGGTACTGAAAAACGCCCAGATCGTGGCCCAGACCCTGACCGAGCGCGGGCTGCGCATTGTGAGTGGTCGCACCGAAAGCCACGTCATGCTGGTGGACCTGCGCGAAAGTTCGACTTGGAGACATGGCATCACTGGCAAGGAGGCCGAGGCAGTGTTGGGCAGTGCCCACATGACCATCAACAAGAATGCCATTCCCAATGACCCCGAAAAACCCATGGTCACCAGTGGCGTGCGCATTGGCACACCAGCCATGACCACCCGCGGCTTCAAGGACGAGGAGGCTCGGGCCACCGCCCATCTGGTGGCCGACGTGCTTGATAACCCGCGCGATGCAGCCAATATCGAGGCCGTGCGCGCCAAGGTACATGCGCTCACCGCGCGTTTCCCGGTGTACCGGTGAGTACCCCCCTGAGGCGCTGCGCGCCTTCCCCCCTCAACGCCATCCTTCGGTGGCAGGGGGGACGCACCCTGTGGCCCGGCAAAGCCGGTTCCGCGGGTGCCCGCCATCAAGCCCGCGCCTGCAACCTGCGGGTTGTTCAGGCATGAAATGCCCTTTCTGCAGCCACTCTGAAACACCGGTCGTTGAGACACGGGTTTCGGAGGACGGCGACTTCATCCGGCGCCGACGCCAATGCGGCGCATGCGAAAAGCGCTTCACCACCTACGAGCGCCCGGACGTCAACTTCCCGGCCATCGTCAAGAAAGACGGGCGGCGCATTGACTACGCTGCAGCCAAACTGCGCGGCTCGTTTGCCCTGGCACTGCGCAAGCGGCCGGTCAGCACCGAGCAGGTTGGCGCCGCCATCGACCGTATCGAAGAAAAGATATTGAACCTTGGCCTGCGTGAGGTGCCATCAGCCCGGATAGGGGAACTGGTGATGCGCGAGCTAAAAAAGCTAGACAAGGTCGCCTACGTGCGCTTTGCCAGCGTCTACCGCAGTTTTGAAGATATTGACGAGTTCAAGACGCTGGTGGATGAGGTGCGGCGGTAGAGCAACCTGCCCTTGGCAAGACGATTGGTCCGACGTGCGTGCTCAAACAGCGGACAAGCGGCGTTGCAAAAGCTACAGCCATTGGCACAATGAAGAGATGCTGAAACCAAACGCATCCACCCGCACTGCCCGTGGGTTTTCACTGATAGAACTGCTGGTAACCCTCGCTCTGGTGGGCATTCTTATGGCTCTTGCGGCACCGTCGCTGGGTGATTTTGGCGTTCGTAACCAGCTTTTGTCCATTGGCAACGATTTCTCGGCCAGCGTGCTGCGCGCGCGCAATGAAGCCATCAGCAAGAACACTTGTGTCACGATGTGCATGAGTACCACGGTGGACCGAGTCGGAAGCAGCGTGCCAGTTTGCAGTACCACCGGACAAGACTGGCAAGTGGGATGGATTGTGTTTTTAAATCCGTCTTGCGACGCACCCAACACGCCAGAGCCGGAGGACATGAACGGTGACGGTGATGACACAGATGATGAAGACAAGGCAGGAAACTTGATCTTTATCCGTCGCCCGGTGCAGGGTGAATACTATCTCCAAGCACAGGCCAGCACGCGCAAGATTTTCTTTAATGCACGCGGAAATCCACGCCTTACGGATGCTGACGAGTTTGACCTTGTTTACCGTGCCAGCAATGATCCATTGACATTGAAATATGCATTCAATATTTGTCTGGATGCTATGGGGCGTACCCGCAACGTCAAACCCGCTGAAGGTTGTTGAAACACAGGGCTGTATGCAAGTAAACACCATTTCCACACACAGACGGCTGCCAAAGCGCAAGTTCGCCACGCGCAGGGTGGCGGGCTTTACATTGGTTGAAGTGCTGGTATCGATGGTCATTCTGTCTATCGGCCTTCTCGGTATTGCCGGCTTGCAGGTCGGAGTCGCAAAGTACAAAGTCAACTCCTGGGCGCGCGCTGCCGTGTCAGGGCTCTACTCCGATTTTGCAGACCGCGTACGAATGAACACCGACGTTGCCGGTGCAAACTTCATTACCGGCGTGACCAGCACGTCGCAATATGTATTGAACAGCACTTGGGCTGCGCAACAAGGTGCAACCCCTGCCACCCCATCGCCCAATTGTGAAACGGCGGTTTGCACCGCCACAGAACGGGCCACTTACGATATGGCGGTGTGGCGACAACTCATTCGCTCCAAACTTCCTCAGGGTGCCGCCCTGGTTTCGGGCGACCGGCGTGATAGTTTTCAGGTCACTTTGATGTGGTTCGACAAGGAAATGACTGAGAAGGACAGTAATAGCGAACTCGTGCTGGCCACAACTACCACCTGCACCGCCTCCATGACCGGAATGGCACGTCAAAGCTGTTGTCCTGCAGTCGCCAGCGCTCCAGCAGGTGTGCGTTGTGCCAATTTCACGTTTATCCCATAATGATGCACTTCACTGGAACACATTACCGGCAGCGGGGCCTGTCGATGCTGGAGCTACTGATAGCGCTCGGCCTCACCATGGTCATGGTAACCGCCGCGGGATACGTTTACCTAGGAACCCGCGAGACCCAGAGGGCGCTTGAAAGCAGCAGTAGCAGCGCAGAAACCGGCGCGTTCGCATTGCAACTGATTGGCCGGGATGTCATGAATGCCGGTTTTTACCCGGGAACCATGCCATCGATCTCCGTCAACCTCCCGCGCATGCACGCTGCAGACACCTACCCACCAGCGGTAGGCAATCCGCCGCGTGCCACCGATTGGCCGCCCCCGACGGGGTCGCCCCTGGTGTCGACCCCGGTCCCCGCCGCCTATGCCACGCCCGTTTTCGGCTGTGAGGGTGCAAAGTTTGACCATGTGACCGCCACCTGCCCGACCGCCGTCACGGGAGCGCCAGACTCCATTGTGATCAATTACTTCACTAACGAGTCGATTGAGTTCGGCGGCACAGTCGGTCAAAGGCGTGACTGTACCGGGTCGGATGTGGGGCCTGCGGACCTGACCAAGGGCGATCCGACCAACCGGGTTCGTCGGATGAACACCCCCGCCTCTGCGCCCACCGCGGTCAACGCCGATCTGCCGCCGCAGCGTCCGCTATTTGTTTCCAACCGGTACGCGCTGAATGCGACTGATATGCAAGTAGACGGTCAAGCTGTAGCTACACAAAGCCTGGCCTGCGGCGGCAACGGAAAAAGCAAGTTTGGGACTGCCGACACCACAGCCTACCAGCCGCTGCTGGCTGGCATCAATGACCTGCAACTCACCTACGGCCTTTTTAACTCCAATGCTACGCGTGCGCCTGACCGTTTCTACACGGCTACTGAGGTCAACTTGCTCACCACGCAGACGATCGACGGGGTTGCCATGGCACCGTGGGCCCGCGTTGTAGCTGTGCGCATCTGCCTGATCACCAAAACGCTGAGCGGCCCCGCGAAAATTGCCGACAAGGCGGGGGCATTGCGCAGCTATCTGAACTGTGCTGACGAAACCATTACGCCAGCAGCCACAGACCCCAGTATTTACAAACGCCACGTGCAGGTTTTTGCCATTCGCAACCGCCTGAACCAGGGTTTTTAGGGGCGAAGCAATGAACCACTCGTCGCCTTTCAACACTGAATCATCTTGTTGCAGCCAGGGTGCCAGCGCCCAGCGTGGTATGTCACTGATCGTCGTGATGATATTTTTGATCGCCATTACAGGCATCACGATCTGGACCGTGCGCCAGTCCATGTTCGGTGAAGGTATGGCACGTAACCAGATGGATCTTGAGGTGGCCCGCCAGGCGGCCGAGGCGGCGTTGCGTGATGCCGAGCGCGACATCATGAACCTCAACCCGGCCCTTATTACCAACGCTTCATGCACCCGGGGGCGTGACCGGCCGCCAAAGGCGTTCGACTTCACCAGTGCCTGTGACCAGGGTCTGTGCAGCCTGGCCGAGGCCGATTACGCCGACTCAAATTGGAGAACCTCGGACTCCGGGACAACGGATGCGGAGCCCTGGTGGCCTACCGGCAAGGGCGGCAAATGGAACAATACTTTTGCCAACAAACCCGGTCGCAACCCGGTGACCACCACCAATTGCGCAACGTTTACCGGTGCTGTGCCTTTCGGGACATACACAGGCACAGCTGCCATCCAGGGAGTTGCCGTGCAGCCAGAATACCTGATCGAGATCTTTGTCCGGGTCAGTCCGATCAGTCTGAAGGAAACCAATTACTACCGCATCACGGCGCGCGGGTTTGGCTATACCCAGCGCACACAGGTCGTGCTACAGACGCTTTATGCACCCTTGCAAGAGCCTTGATGGGCCAGACACCCGTATTAGCGAATTAAAGGTTAGTCCGTATTTGGAGATAACGATGAAATATTTCAAACTTCTCGTAGCAGTTTTCGCTGCCTACGTATCATTGTTCGGCGCAATCTTGCAGGCCACGCCATTGGATGTTTCAACGCCCAGGTTTGGTGTGCCTCCAAATATTGTCACCAACTCCAACCGGCCGATGCTGATGCTGGCTGCCAGCAAGGATCACACGTTGTTTGGACCCGTGTACACCGACTACGAAGATCTGGAGGGCGATGGCAATATCAACACCACCTTTTCGCCGGGTTTCGAGTATTACGGCTACTTTGATCCCAAGAAATGCTACCTGTACCAAAATAGCCGGTTCGAGCCCTCGGCCTACGCCACGTTTGCCGGCGCGGCAACCACCGCTGTCAACGGCGGCAGTATCAACGAAACCACGTTTACCGTCACGTCACACGGCTCCGGCACGTTCACTGAAGGCATGGCCATCACGTGGGACGGTGCCCCCACAAATATTTACATTGTGGAGCAGCTCAGCGGGACTGCGGGTGGCGCTGGAACCTATCGGTTGAATACAGAAGTCGACGAAGTTAGCAGCGCTACCATCTATGGGGTGAGCAGCAAGTACACCTGTGGCGGATCGGGGCAGTGGAGCGGCAACTTCCTCAACTGGGCCACAACGAGCCGACTGGACGTAGTCCGCAAAATGCTTTATGGGGGCAAACGCAGCACCGACGAGGCCGGACTCACCGTGCTGGAGCGGGCCAACCTGTCGCAAGACTCCCATTCCTTCACCAAGTATTACCCCGGCGCGGACATTCGCAACTACACGCCTTTTTCTGCAGCCGATCTGGGCAATAAAGGCCTCACCATTTGCAACCGCTCGGACACCAAAGGTGAAGGTGGTAACCCGATGATGCGCCTTGCCAAGGGAAATTTCCGCTTGTGGTCGACTGTCGAGGGGGTAGTTTGTAACTGGTCTGGCAACAATTTTGGCGACAAAACGAATACCCAATTCAGTGCCGCCGATGCGGGACGGGGTGTCTTCGTGCATCCAAGTGGATCGCCGACGAGTGGGACCCATGGTGCAACTTACAGCGGCAACGGGCCTGACCTCATTGTTCGGGTGAAGGTTTGCGACCCCGCTTTTTTGAGTGACAAGGAGCGTTGCCAGGCATTCCCGCCGGACTCGACCACCGCCTACAAACCGTATGGACTATTTCAGGAGTTTGGCTTTTCCCAAACATCCGGTTCAGCAGCACGCGCCGAGTTTGGTGTGATCACCGGCAGCTACGACAAGAACCTGACCGCCGGTGCCCTGCGCAAAAACATGGGTGATTTTGCCGACGAGATAAACACCAGCACGGGCGTTTTTTGCCATGCCACTTCTTCGGGCTGCTCCAGCACCACCAGTGACGGTCGAACGACAGGAAACGGCGCCATAAAGGCCTTCGACTCCATCGTTTTGTACGGCGCCAGTTCCGGCAACTATACCGGCTCCAATGTGCAGTTGCCCAGTGAGATGGCAGATGGCACCCTGTCCGCCTGGGGCAACCCGGTGGGGGAAATGGTGGTGCAGGCGCTCCAGTATTACGCAGGGAATGCTTCCTCCAATCCGACCAGCACCACCAATGACAGCGCCAAGGGCTTGCCGGTATTGGCATGGACCGACCCGCTGTCCAACAGCAACACCACGCGCAAGGGACTGTATGGCAATTCCATATGCCGCCCCATGTACGTCATGGCGCTTTCGAGCAGTGCCACCAGCTTTGACGGCCAGGCCGACACACCCTTTGCCACGCTGCCCAATCGCGCATCGGGAACCCTGGCGTCGTATACCAACATCGTAGGCGCAGCCGAGGGGCTCAATAGCAGCACCCGGTCGGTCGGCAGTGTGAGCGGAGGCTTTGGTGAAACTTGCGCTGCCAAGACCATTGGCAATCTGTCGGATGTGTCTGGGATTTGTCCGGATGCGCCAGGGGTTGGCGGCACTTACCAGGTGGCCGGCGCTGCCCTGTACGGCAACACCTCTAAGATCAGAACCATCACTACGCCACCGCTGGACCTTGGCACTGTACAGGATGCCTTGAAAGTCAAGACAATGGCGGCAAGCCTGTCCGGCGGGTCTTCACGCATTGAGATCAGGATACCCACCAAGCCTCCGGCTGCGCCCAAGTATGTTTACATCACGCCCGAGGGCTTGTGGGCTTCCAACAGCAACGCCAAGAAGATGCCAGGTGCGTTGCTCACGTTCAACTCGATCTATTCGACGCTGACGACTGCGAACTACACAACCTACCCGACCACCGGTTACGCGGCCAATGCCACGGTGCAAACCGGCACCTTTGTGGTGACCTGGAATGACAGCCTGTTTGGTGGCGACTACGACATGGACATCACAGGATTGATCCGCTTTGATGTGATCGCTCCGCCTTCCGGACAGACGGCATTCAGACTCAAAGTAACCACCGACATCTGGAATGTAGGGGCCGGGTGGACAGGCTCCCATGGCTTTAGCATTATTGGCGTCACCAAGGAAGATGGTACCGATGCAAATGGGCGCTACCTGACACATCGTCACCTTACGAGTGACTCGATCATGAGCGGATCAACAGGCTATTTATGTGCCAACACCGACTACCGCGCTGGTGGCTATACCCACACCCTTGGCACCGCGAACAATACAGCGACGCTGTTTAACGGCATTCACGCGGTGGCTGCTGGCCTGAGACACTGCGACACGTCGTCGGCCTGGAATGTGGCCAGAACCGATGCTTACCTTGTGAAGTCGCACTTTCTGATGGTGGGCGCGCAAAACGTCATCTTGAATGATCCGCTGTGGTATGCGGCCAAATACGGAAGCTTTGCGTCGTCCACCAAGAATGCAAATGGGACCTATACCGAAGTGGCGCTGCCTGCGAGCACCGAAGCGTGGGACAGGCTTGCTGTCAACAACATTGACGGAAGTGTATTGAACGGCAGTGATGGCATTCCGGATGGCTATTTTCTCGCACGCAAACCCAATATCCTGGAAGAGCAGTTGCGTACGGCACTGGAAGCGATTGCCAAGAATTCTAACGCAGCACCGGCGGTGTCCTCAAGCCAGTTGATTTCGGAAGGCCTAAAATATGTCGCCAAGTTCGACTCAACCACGGTAGATGGCAACATCGAGGCGTACAAAGTTGATCGCCTGGGATATTTCGAGCCCAATCCGTCGTGGCGCGCCGGGCAATTGCTCAGAGCCAGGGCAAGCAGGATACCGGATGGTGATCGGGGTGAGTCACGCCAGATCATCACCAATTTCGGAAACGCGACTGGCGGTGTGTCGTTCCGCTGGAGTTCGCTGCCATCGGGCTACCAGACGCAGATGACTACCAGCAGCACCAACCGGCTCAGCACGACGAATGCCGGTTATGTGGTGGACTATATGCGGGGTGACCAGCGCAAAGAGGCCGCTGTAACAGGCTTGCGAGTGCGTGGCGACAATCTCATGGGCCCGGTGATCAATGCGACCCCCTGGATTCAGGACCGACCAATCGCCAACTTCTCGGAGTCAAACTTTCCAGGATATCGGGCGTTTGCGATCGCCAACAAGGCACGCGATAAATTGCTGTGGGTATCGGCCAACGACGGAATGCTGCATGCATTCAACCCCAAAGCGGACACTGCCGCGGACGGTGGATCCGAGGTCTTTGCGTTTGTACCGGGCGTGCTGGCCAACCGGCTTGCGGAAATCCCGTTGCAGCGCGGTACCACCGGGCGCACCCGACTCAACAACGCGAACTTTACCTCTGATGCGTCTGAAACGCAGCCGCAAGGAACCGTGTGGCCATATGTCGATGGCAGTCCGTTCACCGGGGACGTTTGCAACCCCTGCACCGGTACACCAGCGTGGAAAACTTACGCATTTACGTCTCTGGGGCGCGGCGCAAAGGCATTGGTGGCACTCGACGTTACCAATGTAAGCAACCTGGCTGTGGCGGAGACCAATGGCCTCGCTTCGAGCATTTTCAAATGGCAATTCACATCGGACGACGACAGTGATCTGGGCTACATCGTCAATGATGTGTCGACCAATGCAGCCTCCGGGCAAGCCGCACCGATTGTCAAACTCAACAATGGAAAGTTTGCCATTGCAGTAGGCAATGGCCAGAAATCCACCAACGGCAAAGCCGCCTTATTTTTGCTATTTGTCGAAGGCCCGATTTCTGCAAACTGGACCGGCCAGTACGTAAAAATTATTGCAGAGGCGGGGCCCAACAACGGTTTGTCAGCACCGAACTGGATCGACACCGACGGAAACGGAACCGCAGACTACCTCTACGCGGGAGATCTGAAGGGCAATATGTGGAAGTTCGATGTCTCGAGTAACACGCCCGGCGATTGGGGCATTGCATACAAGAGTGGCACCGTCAACAAACCGCTGGTAACCGCGAAGGATGGCGCCAATGCGCTTGCCATCACGACGGCGCCAGAGATCATGTTTCCACCTTTTGACGGACAAGTCATTGCATTTGGTACCGGCAACGCGTTTGAGTCGACCGACTTCCCAAATGCGGGGCGGGTTCAGAAGATCTATGGTGTATGGGATCGGCCCGATTTTGCGGTCTCTGGCGGTCGCGCGCTGCCAACCGACCTCACGACCCTGGTTTCAAGAACGTACCAACGCCAAACCAGCGGGGCTGTCAATGTGATCGTTGCCGACGCAATCGATTGGACCACCAAGGATGGCTGGTATTTCAGTTTGCCAGATTCCTCTGAAATGGTCTTGTCGGACCCCGTCATGCGCGCCGGTGTTCTGACGTTTACATCTGTACGGCCCAAGGCCGCAGGCCTGGATGTGTGCTCCGACACGCCCAACGTAGCTTTGTATGCGATTGATCCCATCACCGGAAAAGCCGAGAAGAACTTGCTGGGCACCACGGTCACCACCACCACCGAGATCGTGAACGGGTCACCTACCACGGTGGAGAAAACGTTGCTTAACTCCGGGAAAGAGATTTTGGACCAAAAGGTTCGAACCGTGAACGATCGGACCATGCGCGACTTCACGCTCGAATGCCGCAGCGGTGATGCAAATTGCCATTGTGAAGGTACTATTTGCAACAAGACCGTCTCTTGCCAAAGCGGCGCTCCGGGGTGCACGTGCACGACTGTCGCTGGTGTTGAGACATGCTGGGCCTATGCAACTACCGCCACGTGCCTGCCAGGGCAATCGTCCATGCGTGTGATTGGCCAAGGTACCGATGCCACTTTGTGCTACAACGCCAATGCACGTGTTCAATGGCGCGAGATTCCAGGACTAAGGACCGATCGATGACTCAGAAAATGACGCCCAGGCAGCGGGTTGTACGTGGCTTCACGTTGATCGAAATGATGATCACCGTTGCAATCATCGGCATTCTGGCTTCCATTGCGTACCCTGCCTATACCGAGCAGATTGCGAAGGGCAGTCGAACTGAAGCCAAAGCAGTTCTGCTAGCGGCTTCGCAATGGATGGAGCGCTTCTACACTGAGAGTTACAGCTATGCAAAAAATAGCGCGAACACTGACGTCACAGATGCCACCCAATTTCCGGCGCGCTTCATCACTTCACCAGCGCCAGGCCAAGGATCCGCCAAGTACGACATCACCGTAGTTGCCACTGCTTCGACATTCACTGTCACTGCAGCCAGGAAATCGGGATCGTCAATGGCGAGCGACAAGTGCGGCAACCTGACCATTGACCACCTGGGACGCAAGAGCATAGTCGATGGCACGTGGAACACTTCCAAATTCGCAAGCAAACTCGCCGCGATTGACGCCTGCTGGAAGTAGTGCAGGGAGATATTTGAGCGGTGCAATGGAATCGCCTGGCTGCACCACTGCTTGCCTCACTACTATTGCATGCTGCCATGGCGCATTTGGCGGTGCGTTTGCTCGCGCCAACCTATGGCGAGCGCGCGCCGGTTGCGCCGAAGCAGGTTCTCATTCGATTTTTCGAACCTCCCGCTCCTGAAAAAATTAACTCGCAGTCTTTAGACCACCAGCCAGACGTGCGTGAGAGCAGCAAGAGTCCAACCATGCCAGCGGAGCCACCCGCAGGCTACTTGGCGACCCATGACGTCGATCAGCCTGCGCAACCGGTGGGTGAATGGGTTGTTAATACGGATGTGTGGCCGCTGGGGAGGAAATCGGTGGTGACCGTGCAGGTTTGGATCTCCGCTTCGGGTCGAGTTGAGCGATGGGAGTTGATTGGCGACTCCACGAATGACTCGATTGCGTCCGATTCTCTCGCGCATCTTGATGAAACCATACTGAATGCAGCGCGCTGGCGGGGGAAAGTGGTTCCCAGTATTCAGCGTCTTGAGTTGCTGATTGATCGCGAATATGGCAATCACTGAGGGTGGTATGCGTAAAACTATTTACCCAGAAGAATATCAGGCCCGCCCCGGCACGCACGGGTGTCTTGGTGCGCTTGAGCAGGCCAGACTTGCACCGCCACTATGCGCACCAAACCCGGCCGTTGGCTGCGTCCTGACAGGGTCTGATGACGACGCACCAATCGGCTGCGGCTACACCCAGCAAACTGGCGGCCCCCATGCTGAGATCATGGCGCTGCGCGATGCACAGGCACGAGGAAACAGCGTGGTCGGTGCCACCGCCTATGTCACCCTGGAGCCCTGCTCTCACCATGGCCGCACCGGGCCCTGCTGTGATGCGTTGATTGCGGCCGGCATCAAGAAGGTGGTGGCGACCAACAACGATCCCAATCCGCTGGTGGCTGGCCAGGGCTTTGCGCGACTGCGCGCCGCCGGTGTTGAAGTCGATGTGCTGGCTGCCGACGACCCGCTGGCAATAGAGTCGCGCGAACTCAACATCGGGTTCTTCAGCCGCATGGTGCGCAAAAGGCCTTGGGTGCGCATGAAGATAGCTGCGTCGCTCGATGGCTGCACGGCTCTGCCCGACGGCACCAGCCAATGGATCACCGGGGAAGCGGCCCGCGCCGACGGCCACACCTGGCGCGCGCGTGCCTGCGCCGTGCTGACCGGTATCGGTACCGTGCTGCAGGACAACCCGCGGCTGGATGTGCGACTGGTGGGTGCAGTTCGGCAGCCACAGGTGGTTATTGTGGATAGCCGCCTGGAAACGCCGCTGGATGCTGCAATCCTGATCGATGGCCGACCGACCTTGATCTACACCGCTGTGCAGGATGCGCCACGCAGGGCTGCCTTGCAGCAGCGCGGTGCAACGGTGGTCTATGGTTCCGGCCCCATTGAGGCAATGCGTTCCAAAGTGGATCTGGCCGCGATGTTGCGCGACCTCGCGGTGCGTGAAATCAACGAGTTGCATGTGGAAGCTGGCTTCAAACTCAATGGTTCGCTCATTGCGGCAGGGTTGGTGGATGAGTTCCTGATCTATCTAGCCCCAAAACTCATCGGCCAAGGGCTGGGCATGGCAAATATTGGCCCGCTGGCTGCGCTGTCCGATGCTGTTGGGCTTGCCTACCAATCGGCTGTCATGGTGGGTGATGACCTGCGTATCGTGGCGCGGATTCCGGGGCGTGACCAGTTTTAGTCGTCGCAAAGCGGCTCACCGCCGGGAGCCCGGACGAAACCCTGCGAAAATACGCCCCTATGTTTACTGGAATCATCACGGCAGTCGGCAGCATCGTCGCACTGGAAGCGCTTGGCGGCACAACGCAGTTTGGCAAGCGCCTGACTATTTGCTGCCCCGCCAACTACCTGGCGGACGTGGGCTTGGGCGACAGCATTGCGCTCAACGGCGCCTGCATGACGGTCACCACCCTCAACCCGGCTGCCAATACGTTCACCGTCGATGTGTCGGCCGAATCCCTCAGCAAAACGGCTGGGCTTGACGCAATAGGCACCATCAATCTTGAAAAAGCCATGCGCGCAAATGACCGTCTGGGCGGCCATCTGGTGTCTGGTCATGTAGACGGCATCGGGCACGTGTCACACTTTGCCCAGTTAGGCGAGAGTTGGGACTTACGGGTCGTGGCACCCACGGACATGGCCAAATACCTGGCATACAAAGGGTCGATCACCATCAATGGCGTGAGTCTGACCGTCAACCGGGTGCTCGACATCGCCCAAGGTTGCGAGGTGAGCATCAACCTGATTCCCCATACCGTGGAAAACACCGCCCTGTCACGTCTTGCCGTGGGTTCCAGTGTGAACCTTGAAGTCGACCTGATCGCGCGGTATGTAGAGCGCATGCTTTCGCACTCCAATACCGTCAGCTCTTGAAATATTTGTTCATATAAATCAATAGCTTACGATTTTTTAGACGCCATTAGACATAATAGATTTTTTGACACTTGACGGTATCCGTGACGGTAGTCACAATTGAGCCATGAAAAATACCGTCAAGTTGACGGAGAAATCCGTCAGTGCAATTGCTCCAACTGGAGTCGCTCAAAAATTTGCTGATGAGAGAGGTCTTTACCTCTACGTCAGCCAACATGGCACCAAATCGTGGCGCTATGACTACCGGGTTGGGGGCAAACGGGCAACCCTAACCCTTGGTAAATATCCCGATATCTCTCTCGCCAACGCTCGAAAAAAACACCTCGAAGCCAGAACAACCATTGCCAATGGTGGTCACCCAGCCCAGGAAAAGAAGATCGAAAAGTTGGAGCGTCAGGTTGTCCTTGGCAATACCTTTGATGAAGTATCCAAAAAGTGGTACGTCAGCAAAGAGGCGCGACGGTCTAAAGTTTGGCGTGACACGCACAGCCTGTACCTAAAGCGCGACCTCTCCCCTCCCCTGGGATTGCTACCGGTTGCCGAGATAAAAGCAAAAACATTGCTGGCCGCATTAGAAAAGTGTCGTGAGCGTTCTGGAATTCGTACCGCCGACCGCGTACGTCAAACAGCGGTGCAGGTTTTTGATTTCGCGAAACGGAAGCTAAAGGTGACCTCAAACGTCGCCCGTGAACTGGTTGATTGGACTGACGGAGAAATGCCAGCAAAAAAGCACCGTGCGTGGCTCAAGGCTGACGAGTTGCCCGGATTCTTGAAAGCAGTTGAAACATACCCCGGATATCTGACAACAAAGCTCGCGGCAAAACTGCTCCTTCATACGTTTGTTCGAAAGTCAGAACTGGTGGATGCCAAGTGGAGTGAGTTTTCTTTTGAGAATGCGCTTTGGTCGGTGCCACCCGAGCGGATGAAGATGCCCACGGAAGAAAAAGGGAATCGGCACAACTTCCACCTCGTGCCGTTAAGCACCCAAGTCGTCACCCTTTTGAAGGAACTCAAACCACTGTGCTCAGGGTCAGATTATTTGTTTCCAAGCAATAGCAGTCTTGAAAAACCAATGGGTCACAGCACGCTGAATGTAATGTTCAAGCGCCTTGGCTATGGGGACACGCTCACGCCACATGGCATGCGTGCGACTGCAAGTACAGTGCTGAACGAGAAAGGGTTCCGTGGTGATGCGATAGAACTTCAACTTGCCCACGTTGAAAGAAACTCTGTGCGTCGCGCCTATAACCACTCGGAGCTACTGCCCGAGCGGGCATTGCTAATGCAATATTGGTCCGATTTTCTTGAGGGTTGTGAGATGAAGAACGCAAAACAGGAGGAACGTCATGACTGACGATAAATATTTGCGCGTCAAACAAGTATGTGAGCGCACCGGGCTTTCGCGGCCCACGATCTACAACATGATGAACGCCGGTACATTTCCCATGAAGACGGCACTCGGTGAGCGAGCGGTAGCATGGCTGGAATCTGAAATAGTGAAGTGGATGGAGTCTCGAAAGACTTTTGAAAAAACCGGCCTGGAAGCGCGCCCTGGCCGCCCGCCAACTGCATCCAAGAAGCCTAAGGCATCACCTCAAAAATCGGAAGTACCGCCGAAAATAGCGATGGTCGCCCCTCCCCCGGCCCCTACCCCGGCAATCTTCCCAATAACGGAAGTTTCAGACCCTGATGGTTGGGGTACCAATGAACCACCCCCCACGGCAGAAGAGATGGAGAGGATTCACGCGCGCCTTTCCAAGTTGAATCAACCAAAAAAAAGAGCCGAAAGTAAGGTCGTTCGAGAGCGCAAATGAATTGCCCTCCTCATTTCGCCGACTGAGCAATCGGCGTCAAGCAAGTGAACAAGGCCTACGATTTTCGAAATTCAAGAGTTCTCAAATACCTTCCTGAACGGCTGTTCAACGGCACAAGAGCGAGATTGTCCTAAGGTTCGGAGAAAGCGCATCGACCTGTCCGTGCACCAGATGCTTCATTTTTACTTTCTCGGAATCACCATTACTTGCCGACACGATGAGCGCAGACACGGCGTCAGGTAGCGCTGAAATGCAACTAGAGCCGCGCTCAGGACTTGATGACAATGCCGGTTTTCCGGGCATGCAAATGTTCAGAGAATTGCAAAATTGCATGCTTGCACCATTGCAATCTCGTTGAAAAGGCCGTTGCACTGCTTTTCGGCCACGAAACCGGACTTGAACGGGTCAAATCGTCTCTCGTCATACCAGTGCAGCCAATGCCATTCGCCAATGGCTATACCGCATATACAACATCATTTTTGTACGCCGTTTGTCAATTTGTAAGCGTCATCAATTGCTTAAAGGAAGCACCATGTCTAAGACGCGTACGACCAAACTACCGAAGAACGCCTATATCCATATTGACAAGATACACGTAAAGGGACCGTGCAGGCATAAACCCATTGGCAAGGTCTACTTCGGACATGATGAGGATTTCGGATATGTTGCTGCTGGATCACGACTAACCAAGAAACAGTTGAAAAGGGGCGCGGATTCAGCGTTTGTTAAGTCCAAGAAGCTTGAAGACGACGGTTATGCGTACGAGCTTGAAATTCACTGTTGTCCGCCGAAGGTCTTGCAAAAACACAATGTTTTCGGACACTCGTCACTGGTGGACTACGTCTACGCAGTTTTTGACCACGTCGTCAAAGCCTTTGGCCTCTATGTCGATGCCCATGATCGCGAATTGTGGCGGGCCGGACACTTTTGGCTCACGGAGGTCCATCTGACAGGTAATTTCGGATGCTTGTCGCGGGACGTTGTGCCCATCATCAATGCGATTGACGAAAACAATCCAGCAGGTAAGCAACGTTCATTGACGACTTGCATCACTCTAGGGTTCACGGGAAAACGTCGATCCAAGTTTCAAATGGCAACTCTGTACTACAAGCCTGATGAGCTGAAGACGGAATGGAAACGGCAAGGTCCATTTCAGAAAAGGTTGATCGAGGCTACCAAGGATTCCATTCGCGGCGAAATCAAGTTCTACAGCATGGGACTGAAAGCGCTCAAACTGCAATATGGAGCCAATTGGATTGGCGCTGATGTTGCCACGCTGTTCTTTGATGCCCTCGCAAAATACAAGATCAAATATGCAATACAGCCCTTGCTGACTGCGGAAGCGCTGGCAGTGCTCTCTACTGCCGAGCGCAATGTTTATGAACTATGGTTACACGGCAAGTCTGTTGCTGACCAGTTCCGCAGCCGATCATCTGTCCACAAGTACATAAAGGCCGTCAAAGAAAAGACTGGCTTTGATATGAACGGCGACCGACGACCGGACCCCTTGCCAGTCATCAACCTCGCCACTGTTTTTAGCCCGGAAAACGTATTGCCCATTCCGGATTGGTTGTTTGCGACGGAGCACTACTTTTCACCAAAGCAGTTGGACTTGCCTAGAAGGGAATTCAAAGGCGGCATAAGCAATGCACCTCTTGATCCAAACGCCGGTCAGCACGGTGAAGGGATTTCAGCATGAAGACACCTCTTCAAACCCTGCGTCAAGTCTTTGGCTACCCTGCATTTATGGGAGAGCAAGCAAGAATCATTCGTCAGGTCATGAGCGGCGGTAGTGCTCTCGTACTTATGCCAACAGGCGGCGGCAAATCGCTGTGTTATCAGATTCCTGCAATGCTGCGAGAGGGAGTGGGTGTAGTCGTTTCTCCTCTGATCGCCTTAATGCAGGATCAAGTTGATGCACTGCGAAAGTTGGGGGTGTGCGCTGCCTACCTGAATTCAACACTTGATAGGCAGACTACGCTCGAAACAGAACAACAGATGTTGCAGGGCGAGTTGGACCTGATCTACGTGTCACCAGAACGTGTGCTGCAAGCGAGCTTTGCAAATGTCCTTGACAAGCTATATGGCACGGGTGGCATCGCCTTGTTCGCCATAGACGAGGCGCACTGCATATCGCAATGGGGACACGACTTCCGACCAGACTATCGGCGATTGTCAGCTTTGCCAGAACGCTATCCCGACGTGCCACGCATTGCCCTGACCGCCACTGCAGATGTGAGAACGCGCCAGGAGATCACGGCTCAACTGTGTCTCGATGACGCTCCCTCATTCATGTCCAGTTTTGACCGCCCCAACATCTGCTATTCGGTGGTGAAGCGGGGCAGTCGTCAACAGCAACTGCTCCAGCTACTGGATGGACACAGACATGAGGCGGGAATTGTGTACTGCCTAACACGTGACGAAGTAGAGGAAACCGCCCTTTGGCTAAGACGGAAGGGCATTAATGCTTTGCCTTACCACGCCGGAATGCATGATGGAATACGGCAGAAGAATCAACATCAATTTCTGCGTGAAGACGGCATTGTTATGGTGGCGACCAATGCTTTCGGCATGGGGATCGACAAACCGGATGTTCGATTTGTCGCTCATCTAGGGCTACCAAAATCTGTGGAAGCCTACTATCAAGAAACTGGGCGTGCTGGCCGGGATGGACTGCCCGCTGAGGCATGGATGTGCTATGGCCTTAACGATGTGATGGTTCACCGTCAACGCATTGATGAGGCCACTTCGACTCGCAATCGGAAAAATGTCGAAAGATCAAAACTGAACGCCCTAGCTGTGTGGAGTCGCACGACCGGATGTCGTCGTGCGCTACTGTTGGACTATTTTGGCGAAAGCGCCCAAGCATGCGGAAACTGTGACAACTGCCTGCGGCGGTCAACAAGGTTCAAGGTTTCGGTTGGTCCATCGCAACAGAGCCCATCCCTGCTTCAGACCCATGATGTAACCGAACCCTTGTTCGCTGCGCTGCGAGAGTGGCGTATGAAGATCGCCCAGGCAGAAGAGGTTCCGGGTCACCACATCTTTTCAGATCGCACGCTTTATCGGATAACTGTCAAACGCCCGTCAACACTAACTGATTTGGCTGCAATTCCGGGGGTCGGTCATGCCGCAGGGGAGCGCTTTGGGAATCAACTGATAGGCTTCCTGCGGAGATATTCGTAAGCAACATACAGGGCTCATCGAGAGCCCTGTATCCGTAGTTGATTCAACGCTTCAATATTGCTTTATTCATGCCAAAACGACCGGCTGAATGCAATTTGGTGGTTGCACTACATTGGCTATACGTCAACTATCTAGGAGTTGCATATGATCCGTTTAACGCGATGGGGCAACAGCACCGGGGTCAGAATAGCAGCAACGCTCATGGAGGCGGCAGGCCTCAAAGTTGGGGACTACGTTCACGTGCGTCTACTTGACTCCGGTGATATCCGGGTACGCCCATTCAGGGAACCACTCGCGGCTGATCGGCAACCGAAAGAAGACCAGAAGGTGGAAGAGGAACCGTGGTAGTTGTTCGGACCACAACCACCCGGCTGAACATACAAGGTTGGCAACCCAAAGTTTGAGCCAATCATGTGGCGGTGCCAATAGGATTCAAGACGACTTCAACCGGGTCACGCTGACATTTAATGTTGCAACAATGAGTTCGCGCCGCTCTCGCTCATCTTGTGCAACGCGCTCAACTGCCCTCCTTGAACGGGCAGGAAGCAACCTCGGTGCAATCACGTTCCAGTAGCAGTCCCCAGAGGGATAGTACTCAGCAACTTGACGATCAAGAAACTTGCCAATGCCGGGGTGCAGCGCGAAGGTGTTAACAAGGCATTCAAGCGCCGCCTGGTAAGTAGCTTGACATTTCCTCGCATGGGAAATCAATAGACCAGTTGACAATGCGTCCTGCCAACACTCCTGAGGTTGCATATACAAACCATCCGCCTGCTTGAGGAGATTTATGTATGGGACAAGTTCCACCGGGCACCGGACTTTTGACTGGTCGAGTAATCTGGTTTCAAAGCTACGGCGAAGCGCCTTGTACTCACCGATAGGAATTAGCTTCTTGAGCTGCAACATTGTTGGTTGCTCTCTACGCTCTGCCAAACCGATGATCTGATTGAGAATTTCGAGCCTGCGAGGTTCGCCAGTTGCGCTATCAACAAAGTCTGCCACCAACTGGCTAATGGAAGTAGTTGGCTCTGTCGAATAGACACCCCCGGAATTGAGCGGAATCAACGGAACAAGTCCCCTCGGCACGGGCCTATTCTTTGCAAGGCGCTTGTTTTTCTTGGTGACCATCACGTTTGTCCTTGATTCACGATCAGTCCGATATCCAAGCGTGGACCGCTGGATAGGGTTGCAACCGAGAGCAAACATTGCAATCGGTGCATGCATGCAATTTCCTGGCATTCGATACCACGCAACTTACCAAGCATCATCTTCTACATGTTTTTTTGGATTGGCAGAACAGGAGGAAATGCCGCTGCCATCATTCTCGTCATCATTATCCTGAGCATCCTCAACCTCGGCTTTTGGAGGCAGAGGTGTAAGTAACTTAGCTCGGGGTTTTTGGCGTTGTTCATCTGCCTCTATTTTTGCAACATCGCGCGAGACCGTCGCAGGATCGACGCAAATGCTGCTGTGTGCGGCAATGTCCTTCTGCTTCATGCCAAGGTCCAGTAGTTCCTTCACGCGCTTCTGACGTTCCGCTATCGCGATGTTCTTCGCCGTAGCCTTAACTTCCGGATCGGGGCACTCCCACCCGTATTGCAATTTCCCATCAACCACCGTGTACCAGAAGTGAAATTTTGTGGGAACAGTCTCCTGCTCACTGATTTTTGAGCGCTGAAA
Source organism: Rhodoferax sp. (assembly GCA_020048895.1). Lineage (GTDB taxonomy): Bacteria > Pseudomonadota > Gammaproteobacteria > Burkholderiales > Burkholderiaceae_C > Allorhodoferax. The sequence continues at coordinate 35,095 of JAIFLV010000004.1, forward strand.
GATCAGTCCGCCGCCATAGTCAGTCGGTGCCGACCCGTCCACGGAAAGGTATGCGTAGTACGTGCGTTGATCTGTTTGGAATTCGTCTTTCATAATGTGCTCACTTTCATTCGCGGTAGAACGTTACGGTTGCGATTTCCATCTTGTTGAGGTAGCTCAGTAGGTTCTTGAACGGACTGTGATAGTCCAGTTTGCGCTTTGGCGCGAGACAGGTCTCTCCGTCTGGAAAGATGACGACCTTGCAACCCTTTGGGATGGAGTTTCTGAAATAGAGTTGTTCCCAAGCACAGTTCAATTCCTCAGCATCGACAGAGCGCTGATGAGGGTGAGAAACACGCAGGTTAGACAAGGCTCTTGAACGGTCATCTTGATTCTCAATTTGATTCGCAATCAAACTGAGTTGTTCTTGCACCATGTGCCATTCGGATCCGCCAAATGCGACCAAGGTTGGCATGGGTTCGGGTTTCCCAAAAGGGCTGAATTGAATCCCTCCAGCAAGGGAGTAGCCTAGAATTTGCGCAAACACGTTTGAACGGACACCCTTACCGACCGAGATAACTGTGTTGCGTGCTTCGACGACCAGTCCTGGCAAGATGTAATTTGGTTTAGAAAGTGGCTGACTTAAAATTTCCGCTGCCGTCGGTGGAACCCAGAGTTTTGCCCTGTCCTCATCGTCTAGTTCGTCATCCGTCAACTCGACCAGCTCACGACGATCTGGTGAAGTTTCAATAGAAGGGGGACTCGGTGCTTCTTCCGTTTCTTTCATTGGCGCTGGGGAAGGTTCGGCGTCCGGCTCCGATTTCGCCGCAAATGCGAATTCGAAAAGCTCTTCCAGACCGCAGTATTCCCAATAGTTCTCGTCTTGCTCAAATGGGTTCATGTTGGCACTCCTGTATCTGTGATTCGCCACTGCCAGACCGTTGTCAGTGATACGACATAGGATTACTCAAACTGCTCGCAGAGGCCAAAAATCAACTGTTTTTTGTCGCTAATCTGCCGATTTCGATGGGGCTGTGAACTTAATGCTCTTAAGTTAAATTCAATAAAACCTAATGAAATCAAATGGTTACGTGATTTCCATCATGATTTGACGGAAATTCTGTGTGACCAACATAGACGTTAATTTGTCGCTCTGGTCGTCTTTTTGCGTCGTCAGCACCACCACCTGAGCAGTCGTCAGCGACGCACTTCGTCAGAATATTGATCTCAGTCTTCGGCTTCCACACCTGTTCATGATGAAGCATCGATCCAGGTCTACATCCTCCCCGAGCTACCGAATGCGCTAAGTTGCACTTTCGGTCAAAGTTTCGTATTATTCGTTTGTTTCGTTTAATACTGAACTTCATCTGAATCAACACTTGGAGGGCATCATGCCTACCGCTGCCACACAGGGTAAAACACCTGCACACCGCTACGATCCGTTGGGGCCACTAGCCGATGCCATTGGTTCGATGACTGGAACCGTGTCCGAAAAGGTTGCCAGCGCATTGCACCAGGTTCTTGAAGCCACCACCCCGGCAAGCCGTAGCGCTCGCTTGCAGTTGATCCGCCATTTGGTGGACATTGAGAGCCAATCGGTTGGTATCGAGATGCCGAAGTCGGTTGCCACTGCCAATGACCTCATCAGCACTGCACAGGCTGCGGAATTGCTGGGTTACAGCCGCCCCTATGTAGCCATGCTGATCGACCAGAACAAGCTTAAGGGTGCCACGGTTTCTGCTGGTGGTCACCGTCGGGTTTCACGTGCCTCCGTGCTGGACTGGAAGACTAAGCATCAAGTGACGGGCAAAGCCGCTGACCTGCGTACGGAGGGGCAAAAAAACGGGGTCTACAAAAGCGCTGAAGCGGACGTGCTACGCCGCGTCAAAGCGCTTGCCAAGAATCGGTAACCGTAAGTGATCGACCACCACCCACTTTCCCCCGGTGGCAACACCCTGGTCATTTTGGATGCCTGCGTGCTGTTGCCTTCGCGCCTGTCGGATGTTCTGTTTGACTTGATGCTCGAAGGCCTCTACTTCGCCTACTGGACGGGTGACGTTGAGGCCGAGTTTCTGCGCAACTGGCCGCAGGTGCATCCCGACGCATCGAAGTCAGGTGCTAAACGGCTCAAGGCATTTCAACGGGCAACGAACAATGGGCATGTGATTACTGGGTATGACAACAACGCTTTCATGGACCATGTCCCGGCTCGGGTGCATGACAATGACCGGCACCTGATCGCCGCCGCTTTGGTCATGGTTAACGGACTCAATGAAGAAGATGACCCGGCACTGCACAAGATCATGATCGTTTCCGACAATACCAAGCATCTGGCCGTTGCCGACACCCGCAAACTTGGTATCGAGGTCATCAAGGGTGGTGCGTTCGTTGACCGCCTATTTGATACCGCGCCAGCCAGAGTCAGTCGTGCAATTGCAAAGTCGCTCAGTGACCTGACAAAACCGCCGTACTCCAAAGCGGAACTGGTCGATGCGCTGCGTTTACATGGCGCGAAAGCGACGGCGGAGGGTCTGAAACAAGTCGCTGGATAGAATTTGGATTGGTAGTAGGGGGAAATATTCATACGAAGCCGAAACGAACCATGAGCACCACCAGGCCCAAATTAGTTGCCTCGGAGTTGCTGCTTGAGGCCGTAAAACGGCACAACATTCACCTGTCACTTCTGGTTGCAGACACCGGCTTGTGGGTGAATCCTGAGTTCCACAACCGTCTTGTGCGCGATACCGGTTCGGCAGCCATATTCCCAAGTGTTCGGCGAGCCCGGGGCCAGGGCGAGAAACGAGGTCAGATCGTCGATGGTGTGCGGTTTGACGACAACAGCTACGCCAATGGTGCAATTAAGCGTGCAGCCGGACTCGGTAAGTCTGCGGAGGGGTTTGAGGTCTGCCATATCTGGCCTCGCACTTGTTACGACGAGCGCTATCACACAGCGGTCGCCAACATCGTTTTGTTACCTCGTGCATTGGCCGGCCTGTCCGACCACGCCATCGAGGTACAAGAGGCGCTCCAGTACCGGGCGTTTGAACTGTATGGATGGTATCCAGAGGGCATGCAGCCACCCGTGAAACCCGAGTTCTATCCATCCAATTGGCGGCAGCCGCTGCCCGATACCTTAAACGCCAGGACTCCCTATACGGTCTCTGCACCTTCACGATCTGCGAGTGACAGAACATCCCAAGAGAAGCGCCGGGTACTTGCAGTTCGGATTGCAGAGTGGTCGCGCAAGCCTGACTTGAACGTGCACAAGATCATCGGGCTGGTTGCCCAAGCGCATGATGGGATCAATCGCGACGAACTCGTTTTGCAAGTCTCTAGCGTCACGCAATCAAAGAATCCATATGGCGCGGTTGCAAGCCTGCTGACCGACAGCGGCAACGCCTATGGGTGTGTCTTCGTGGACTGTGGCGGAGTCATTCGCATTCATCCAGAGGTTCAAGAACAGCTTCATTCGCTTACATGGAACGTCTGCTAACCTTCAAGAGTCTGTTTGAGGCCTCTGTTCAGACGGTTGAAAGGTGCCAGAAATCAAACGTTTCTGGCTATCGCCAAGGTCAAATGTTCGCTCTAGTCACTGTTTCCAGTAGTGACTAACTGCACGTACCTCGAATGGCGATGATCGTAGCCCGGCTAACCTGATAGGTCATTGCAGTGCTGCTTACGGAGGTACCATTTGTCAGTGCTGATCGAATTGCGTCCCGCTGTTCGGGCGTGGTCTTGGATGGCCGACCCATGTGCGTACCCGCTTTCCTGGCTCGGGCTTGACCCGCTTGTGTGCGTTCAATGATAAGGTCGCGTTCAAAGTAGGCCACGGCAGCCAGCATCTTGACCATCAAGGCACCCGCAGACGAGGTCAAGTCAAGGTTGCCAAGCTGCAAAACCACTAGCCGGATGCCCTCGCGTTGAAAGCGCTCGACGGTCTGCTGCACGTCAATGGAGTCGCGACCAATCCGGTCAAGTTTGGTCACAACCAAGGTGTCTCCATCATCCATGCGTTCCAACAGCCGCTGGAATCCTGGCCGCTGCGCCGCTGGCACCGAACCAGATATCTGCTCCTCAATGAAAAACTTAGGCCGAATGGTGTACCCCGCGCGTGCGATCTGATCTCGTTGGTTCTCAGTCAATTGTTCGACCGTGGACACCCTTGCGTAGGCGAATACGCGCTGCGAACCGTCAGCGCCCGTGTTGGAAAGTGGTGTTGACATATTGGTATGTGTTGAAAAATGATTGGCCCTATGTTTCCAACAGTCTTGAGTAACCTGTCAGAAAGTGGTCACTTTTTGACGGTGCGAATTTGCACTCGTCACTTTGTGCCGAACTGGGAAAACTTTGCTTAGTGGACACCGTTTGCGCCTCACGCCGACGTTTCAAATCAGTGGATTTTCGAAGCTTTGCGCGTTTGAAAAATGCGACGACGTTGCCGCAGTTGACTGATGACACATTGCTCCGGTTTGCTCAATGGACGATCAGAATCGCCCTCTGCGCGGGAACAGCGTTGATTTGCGTTTGGGTGGCAATGGTGCTGGTTGTGGAACAAAAGGTTTAGTGACAACCGGAACCACTTCTACACGGGGTGTGACCGGGACGCGCTCGCTCGCAAGTTTGTCCACAAAATCCAGCACTTCACTAAGCACCCAGCGGACTGCTCCTCGTCGGTTGGTTCCCAGCTTGATGGGCCTCGGAAATTTTCCTTGCGCGGCATATTCGTATACCGCTGACTTTCCGAAGCCGATGATTCTGCACACTTCGTCGATCTTGATGAGTCGAGGAATTGGGCGTTCTGCGTCGCAGGCTGCGACAACCAATTGTTCTGCTGTTCGAATGGAAGTATTCATGTTGGATTCCTTGGGTTGGGGTTGAGAACGACTACGTGCATAAAGCTATGGAGACATTGCAGGTCAATACTCTTGGGGGAAAAGCATCGTTGACGAGCTGCGGTCGGCCTCCGTGATGATCCAAACACGTTCGTTGGCTATCAGGTAGCTCGACAAGACCCTGAAGCCACTCAGGACTGAGAAATCGTTTTCCTCTGCGTCTTCTAGTGGCACGTCGCCCCATACGCCGCAGTGGTGCTGTCTTATGTATGGCGTGGGATCAATGCCGTTCGCTATCAAGTGGTCGTGAACGCCTCTGGTGGTCACGAGGTTAGTCGCCCGTCATAATCGGTATAGAAGGAGCCACGCCTATTGGTTCCAAGGGACACCGACTCATGCTCGAAGACATAAAAAGGACACTCTGGGCGACGGCTGACAAGCTGCGCGCCAACATGGACGCCGCCGAATACAAGCATCTGGTTCTCGGCCTCATCTTCGTCAAATACATCTCCGACACCTTTGCCGCCCGCCGTGCAGAGCTGACCACACGGCTTACCGACCCGGCGGACGACTATTACTTTGCCAACGCGACCCCGGCCGATCTGGAGCAGGAGTTGGAAGACCGCGACTATTACAAAGAGGTCAATGCCTTCTGGGTGTCGGAACCGGCAAGATGGGAAAGTCTGCGTGCGGCTGCGAAGCAACCCGACATTGGCAAGCGCATTGATAAAGCCCTGACGCTGATCGAGACTGAGAACGCCAAACTCAAAGGCATTCTGGACAAGCGCTATGCCCGCGCACAGTTGCCCGATGGCAAGCTGGGAGAGCTGGTCGATCTGGTGTCCACCATCGGTTTCGGTGACAACCCGAGCACGGCCCGCGACATATTGGGTCAGGTGTACGAATACTTTTTGGGCATGTTCGCCAGTGCCGAAGGCAAGCGCGGCGGGCAGTTCTACACCCCTGCCAGCATCGTCAAGACATTGGTGGCAGTGCTTAGCCCGCACAGTGGACAGGTCTATGACCCTTGCTGCGGCTCAGGTGGCATGTTCGTGCAGTCCGAAAAGTTCATCGAAGCCCACGGCGGCAAGCTAGGCGATGTGTCCATCTACGGACAGGAAGCCAACCCCACCACTTGGCGGCTGGCAGCGATGAACCTTGCCATTCGTGGCATTGACTTCAACTTGGGCCGCGAACCGGGCGACACCTTCACTCGGAACCAGCATGCGGACCTGAGGGCGGACTTCATTTTGGCGAACCCGCCTTTCAACATCAGCGACTGGTGGCATGGCAGCCTGACGGGTGATCCGCGCTGGGTCTATGGCGATCCGCCGCAAGGCAATGCCAACTACGCCTGGTTGCAGCACATGCTGCACCACCTCAAGCCCACGGGCCGTGCAGGCATTGTGCTGGCGAATGGCTCCATGAGTTCCAGCCAGAACAGCGAAGGCACCATCCGCGCCGCCATGGTGGAGGCCGATGTGGTCGAAGTGATCGTGGCATTACCCGGCCAACTGTTCTTCAACACGCAGATTCCGGCTTGCTTGTGGTTCCTGGTCAAGAAGAAGACCCTCCGCAAGGGCGAAGTGTTGTTCGTGGATATTCGATGCAGTGGGCCTAGAAAAGCCCAACATTGGTTTGCTCGACGATGAGTTCCTTGCGCAGGTGCGTAACCTGCCAGAAAAGAACCTGGCGGTGGAGCTGCTTGAGCGTCTGCTGGAGGGAGAAATCAAGAGCCGCTTTGCCAGCAACGTGGTGCAGGACAAGAAGTTTTCCGAGATGCTGACCAACGTCATCACCCGTTACCAGAACCGCTCAATTGAAACCGCACAGGTCATGGAAGAACTGGTGGCAATGGCAAAGAAATTCCGCGAAGCGGCATCGCGAGGTGAAACCTTGGGCTTGACCGAAGACGAGGTACGCTTCTACGACGCTCTGGCGAACAACGAATCAGCGGTGCGCGAGTTGACCGATGAGACCTTGAAGAAGATTGCGCACGAGCTGACCGAAAACCTGCGTCAAAACCTGAGTGTCGATTGGTCAGAGCGCGAAAGCGTGCGGGCCAAGTTAAGGCTGATGGTCAAGCGCATTCTCCGCAAATATAAGTACCCACCTGATCTGCAGGATGCTGCTGTAGAGCTGGTGTTGCAACAGGCTCAAGCGTTGGGTGAGAGTTGGAGCGGGTGAAGTACCCAGTCAGATTCATACGGGCTCGTCTCCCACTTGCGCAGCTAAATCCGGCACCATGCTCAAATAGTGATTGAAGTCATTGCGATTGCCCGCTGTTGCTTCCGACTTTAGGAAGTCCAGCGTCAAAACGGAGGCCATCTTTTCGGATACTGCACAGACGATGAATTGATTCACCGAGATACCTTCACGCAAAGCCAACTCTTTGATCTTTTGATGGACAGAGTTTGGCAAGCGTACGGTGAATGCTGTCATGGTCGATTTCTAATGAGAATTCAAAAATTCGATGCGGTGCTGGGATGGTCTGCGTATTTCCTGCGTATTTCCTGCGTATTTCCTGCGTATTTCCTTGAGCCAACTGCGGACGCGGGCATAAAATGCATGCGGGTGCACTTTGCATCCCCCGCTTCACCTCCCTGAGCGGGTGCCAGTGATGGCATTACGCCCACTTTTTTGTGGGCTTTTTTTCGCCCGTTCATTGTTGCCGACTCATCCCAGGTTCAACCGCTGCAACCACGTTGTGATTCGTTGGTCTTGCTGTGAGTAAATGTCGGCCAGTAAAGCGCCATCACCCATAGAGTCACCAAGCTCCTGATTCGAGAATGGCACCACCAAGTCAACCTCCCGCTCAAGGTAGCGCAAAGCGGCGTCGCCTGTTCCGTTGCGGGGGCCTTCAAAATCGAAAGGCATCACGACAACCGCAATTGTGGCTACATCGGCAATTCGCGCCAACCGTGCCAAGATGGGTGCAACAGCACTACCAGTATCACCACCCAAGCCAGCGACCACTATGGCCGTTTTTAAGCCGGATACAACGGCTTTCAACACGTCGATATTTCGAATTGCTGCGACACGTGCCACATTGACACGTCCACCAGCACCGTAGCGAGCAAGTGAAATCGACTTCAGTGGTAGACAGCCAACCGCCGTTTCATTGACGGTATCGACTGAGGGCATGCTCTCCATGCCAAGGTCAACGCACACCAGCTCTGTCAGGCTGGGAAATTTATGCAGGACAAGGCTTGACCCGAACGAGTGAATGAAGTTGCAACCTGCACCGCCAACGCCGATGATTTTTGTAGTCCTATGATGGTGCGAAGTTTCAGGCACTGGTGATTTCGATGTTGCCAAGACTGATTCTGACCATGCTGATGGACCAAAGCCCGTACTGACTGCGCCAGCGCCAAGAACCTTCAACAATATCCGCCTATCCATCGTGAGTTCCTGCTTTATCGAATTGGCAGATTGAGGTGCCAGTCCTGCGCATGAGACGCGCAACTGCTATTTGATGTTCGCCGTGGGGTGATTGATCCAATTGACTATGTCCGTTACGGCACGATCTTCCATGCCCAGAAATGAGTGGTGGCCGGAGTTACAGACATCGCTATCGAATTCTCCGCCCGTAACTTTCACAAAACTCTTGATGTCTGAATTCTTGAAGCGACTAGCTGCCCACTCAGCATCCGATGGCTTTGCTGCACGGCATCCATCGTCTGCGTGGTGATAGACAAAGACTGGAACTCGTATGTTGTCAACATTTTGGCGAACAACTGTTAAAGGATTTTTAGGCTCAACGAAGCTGGAAGTAAGCACAATCCCGGCGTATAGCTTTTCTGTATCCTTGTTGGCTGCAACCACCACGGATACTGTGCCTCTACTTGTCCCGACCAACCAAATCGGGGCATCACTAAGCCCCTGGATGACTTTAGCGATAGCACGAACGTCTGCAGGGTGCTCGTACGAGCGATACTCGTCGGACATTTGTGGCACTGCGTCACGGGTTCCGACCACAACGACGTTAACCTTCTTTTCAGCAAATAGAGGGTAGGTACGAATCAGGAAATTCTTGCCTCGCGGCATTCCATTTTTGTTAAACGTTACAAAGCCGTTCCCGCCATTGAACAAAAACACGGTGGCCGTCGCACCTTCAACCTTGTCCCAGTAAACCGGAACAGTGTCACCACGGCCTGTCGGCACTTGAAGCAGGTCGGCTTGTGCAGCCATAGCCAAAATGCTGAGCAAAAGAGCCAAAAATTGTTTCATGTTGATCCGGTTGAAATAAGTGCATTAGAGGGTGGCGAAGGGTTTGACACAACTCAACTACTGGGCTTGTTGATCCAATTCACAATGTCAGTCACTGCCTTGTCTTCCATCCCAATGAACCCGTGATAGTGCTGATTGCCGCAAGGGTCACCACTTGGCTCTGTACCACCACTGACGGCCCGAAAGCCATACACCGGCGCGTTCTTGAACTTGCTGCCAATGGCCTTTGCATCCGACAACTGACAGTGGACACAACCGTCATTGGCATGCATGTAGACCAGCACCGGAATGTGAATCTTGTCGATCCGCTGGCGTGACACCGCTTCCGGTCGCTTGTATCCGACCACGGCAGAACTCAGAACGATTCCATCAATCAGCTTCTTGCCGTCGTATCGAATGGCAGTTGCCGCTGCGGAGATGGTGCCACGACTGGTTCCCACCAGCCAGACTGGGACAGCACTTAAGCCACGGACGGTAGTGGCGACGGTCGCCAAGTCGGATGTATGGTCATCGCTTATACGGAATTCATAGGACAGAGGCGCAGCATCCACGGTGCCTAGCACCGCCACATTGAGCTTTTGCGCGGCGAATTGCTGCCATGTGCGGATCAGAAAGTTATTGCCGCGAGGTCGGCCATCTGCCGCAAACTTGACCTGACCATCGCCGCCTGCAAGCAGAACGACAGTGGCGGTTGCACCATCGGTCTTTTCCCAATAGACGGGAAAGGTGTTGTCACCACGCCCCGTAGGGATTTGCAGAAGTTCTGCTTGTGCAACGTGATAAGTCAGCAGTGTTGTCACGACCAGGACCACTTTCGCCGCCGCTACGAGCATTCCGATGAGGTCTTGCCTGGAACGCCAAGATGCGACTGAGTGCATAAATGTGTTCTCCCTGAGATTGCTAAGTCAAATGTTGAAATTCAACACTTTAGGTTTGGTTTTGCATCCACTTTAGCGCAAACCAAACTCAAAGTGTGTGGATTTATGGAGGCTGCCCGGAAACACTTTGGGCATGCGCAACCAAACTCAAAAGTGTGATGCGCAGCAACTTTTCGCAGCAAATATGCGACGCATTCGGCATGAGAAGAAACTGACTCAGGAGAAGGTGGCGGAGGTTGCTGACCTTCACCCCAATTACGTCAGCTCGGCTGAACGGGGTGAGCGCAACATCTCCATCTGCAACATCGCCAGGATCGCAATGGCGTTGGGCGTCGGCATGGAAGCACTGGTCACGGCTGCACCCGACGAAACAAACTGATCGAAGCAGCGTTGGCTGGCATCACTCGGGAGCGAAGTCAAAGGTTTGTCGGCGGCATTGGGCTGATAGGGACATCAGAGAAGCTGCCATGTCTCCTAGTTCGGAAAGCAGATTTCCGAGATTCTCAACATCGTCTGCACCAACAGTGCCATCTTCAATGACAGGCGCGGCGCTAGCCAGCAGCATCCCCAAAGTTGCCACTCCATGATTGATGATTTGGATCATGGTATCAGTATCGTCACCAATGGCAACCAAGAGTGAAACATCGGCAGCGGGGAAATCAATTCCTTTATTGCCTGTAGGTAGCAGTGGCAACCGCTTCAATAGATCACGCATGGGGTGATACGCAACAGTTCTTGTGTTCATTGCTGATTCCATAAAAGTAGTTCGCAGGAATAGACAGTCGGGCCGTCAACAATGACGACTTATCCGGTTGTACTGGATGCAGCAGACCATTGCGATCTGCTGCTGGTGGTTGATTTACTTCGCCTTGCTGCCCGCCGGATTTGTGCGTTGGTGTACGGCCATGAACCATGCGTTTTTCAAGTTCAAGTGCGCGAGTGAAGTGGTCACACGAAGCTTCGGATCGGAGATGATGGACACGTCAATGATGTAGCTAAAAGCGGGTTGCTGCGGTGCTGCCATTACCTTATGGGCAAGAATGCAACGTCCTGTCTCAGTCTCAGTGTCGTAGTCAATCATTAGTATTGAAACCTCTGGCAGTGCAGCAATCGTAGTGAACTCACACCATGGACCTATAGTTAAGTTGCTGAGATTGAAGAGCAACTTTTTGACGAGCACTTCATCAACGTAATAGTTGGTCCTTCGCATACCAAGCGTGATGGCCGTGCTGAAAACATCGAGAAGGGTTTTTCCACTTAGGACTGCCACGACGGCCAAGAGGTCATCATGTGTCCCGGTCTGAGTGACCAACGAATAGGGAGACTTGAAGCCAGAAGGCAGTTGACCATTTACGGCCTGATTAAGTGCTGAAGCCATTGCAAATTTCCTTTAGTAGGGTTGTGAAAGCGAAATGCAGCGGCCACGCCAGGGGTTGAACTTGGTCCCGGTGTTTGAAAGAAAGGGAGGTTGGCTTGCGAGGTCTGAGCGGTGGTGCTCGGTTCGCTACTGTCGGACGCTGCTGACGCCGTGGTATCAAACGCAGTATTTTGGTTCGACATGGCGATGTTAGCGAGGTGAGCGCGCGGGTCAAGCACTTAAAAACTTTACGAACACAACGCTCCGGGTAGGGATATCCACATGTGGTGATATGGGTTACAAATCGTTATGCCTGAGGAATTCTGAGTAGACCGAGACATTGGCAACTTATGACGTGCGAAAATGCACGATTGACTTGAAGAAGAAGTCAGGCGCTTTTGCCAATAATTTTGTGACGGTATTTATGACGGTATTTGATGAGACTCATAGCGTGAAGCCGCATGGTTATTGGCTTGTGACGAGATTTAACATAATCGCGCGCTATGTGGAGCGTATGCTCTCTGCCACGTCGCTTGCCGCGGCCTGAGCCGTTCAAGGTACCGCCGCGCACATCCAGCCCAGCTATTCGAGCCCCTCTTTTTCTCACCATGACCACATTGACGCCTGTACCGATCTCCCCTGTTCAAGATATCGTTGCCGAATTGCGCGCCGGGCGGATGGTGATCCTCGTGGACGAGGAAGACCGCGAGAACGAAGGCGATTTGATACTGGCTGCGGACCATGTCAGTGCAGAGGCCATCAACTTCATGGCCCGCTTCGGACGTGGCCTGATTTGCCTCACCCTGAGCCGCGAACATTGCGAACGGCTGGAGTTGCCCCCCATGACGGCCCGCAACGGAGACAAGAAAGGCACCGCCTTCACCGTATCGATTGAAGCGGCCGAAGGGGTTACGACAGGCATCTCGGCAGCCGACCGCGCATGCACCATCCAGGCCGCAGTCGCCAAGGGGGCTGTCCCCAGTGATCTGGTGCAGCCCGGTCACATCTTCCCGCTTCAGGCGGTCGATGGTGGTGTGCTGATGCGTGCTGGGCACACCGAGGCTGGCTGTGATCTGGCTGTGATGGCGGGTTGTTCGGCTGCGTCGGTGATCTGTGAAATCATGAAAGACGACGGCACCATGGCGCGCTTGCCAGACCTGCAGTTGTTTGCCGCCGAGCACGGCCTGAAGATTGGCACGATTGCGGACCTGATTGAATACCGTGCGCGTGTGGAGTCCCTGATCGAAAAAATGGGTGAGCGCACTATTCACACTACTTTTGGCGATTTCACGGCACTGGCGTTTCGCGACACCACCGGGCACGGCGTGCACCTGGCGCTGGTGCGTGGCGCATGGCTGCCCTCCGACACGGTGTCGGTACGGGTTCACGAACCACTGTCGGTACTCGATGCGTTGGAAGTCGGGCGCACCATGCACTCCTGGAGTCTGGATGCCGCCATGGCCCATATTGCCAAGGAGGGCCAAGGCGTTATCGTGCTGCTCAACTGCGGTGAAAGTGGCAGTCAGTTGTTGGCCCAGTTTGAAGGCACCGCACGCCCGGCCCATGCCCCCGAGCGCGGGCGTATGGACTTGCGCAGCTACGGCATCGGGGCACAGGTGTTGCGCCAATGTGGCGTGCACAAGATGCGCCTCATGGGAAGCCCGCGACGCATGCCCAGCATGAACGGCTACGGCCTGGAAATCACTGGCTACATCCAGTCAATTGTGAAGGGGACAGGCTCTAGCCCTGCCCCCAACTGAAAGGATTGAATATGTTTGGTGCAGACAAGGGTGCAGTCGATTCGGCCGATGCACGCATGAACGGCAAGAAGCTGAAAGTCGGTATCGTTCAAGCACGGTTCAATGCGTCGGTGACCGACGCACTGGCGCAGGCTTGTCGCAGCGAACTGGTCGCCCTGGGGGTAGCTGAAAAGGACATCGAACTGATCACGGTTCCCGGTGCGCTGGAGGTACCTGTCGCGTTGCAGGCCCTGGCCGAGAAGGCCAGTTACGACGCCCTGGTGGCCATCGGCTGCATCATCCGTGGCGAGACCTACCACTTTGAACTGGTTGCCAATGAATCGGGTGCCGGCGTCACGAGGGTGTCACTGGATTACCAGGTGCCAATTGCCAATGCCATCCTCACCACCGAGGACATGCCGCAAGCGCAAGCGCGCCAGGTCGACAAGGGGCGCGATGCGGCACGCGTTGCTGTTGAGATGGCCAATCTGCTGGAGTCGATTTGATGACTTCTGTGCTGCCTTCTGCGAAAACCAGCCGCCCTCCCCGCCAGTCGCGCACGGGTCTGACATCCACCGGTGCCCGCAAGGCGGGCAGCAAGTCGGACCGCAGCCGGGCGCGCGAGTTTGCGCTGCAAGGGCTGTACCAAAGCCTGGTTGGCGGCAATGCTGTCAACGACATCGATGCCTTCACCCGCGATCTCGCTGGGTTCAACAAGGCCGATGCCGTGCATTTCGATGCGCTGCTGCACGGCTGTGTGGAGGAAGGCGCACAGCTTGATGCCCTCATCGTGCCGTTGCTGGACCGACCCCTGGCGGAAATTTCACCCATCGAACACGCCACCATGTGGATTGGCGCGTACGAGTTGAAGCATTGCCTCGATGTTCCATGGCGGGTCGTGCTCAATGAATGCATCGAACTTGCCAAAGAGTTTGGCGGCACGGACGGACACAAGTACGTGAATGCGGTACTGAATGGATTGGCCCCGTCGTTGCGCGCTGCCGAAGTGGACGCGGATCGCGCTCCCGCCAAGAAGTCGCGCGCCTGACGCCAACCGCCGCACGCATGCAGCTCTCGGCCCGCGCCCAAAAGATTGAGCCCTTCTATGTAATGGAGGTAGCCAAGGCGGCCTCCATCCTGGCCCGTGAAGTGGCGCACACCGATGCGCCGATGGTGTTTCTGAATATCGGTGAGCCCGACTTCACCGCACCCCCTCTGGTGCAGGAGGCGGCGATGCGCGCCATCACTGGCGGGCACACCCAATATACCCAGGCTACCGGGCTGGAAGCGCTGCGTGAACGCATTAGCCTGTGGTACGAAGAGCGTTTTTCAGTACACGTCCCGGCCAGCCGCATCGTGGTGACGGCGGGCGCTTCGGCGGCGCTGCACCTGGCCTGCCTGGCGCTGATCGACGCTGGTGATGAGGTCCTGATGCCAGACCCCAGCTACCCGTGCAATCGGCACTTTGTCAGTGCCGCCGAAGGGCGCGCCATCCTCATTCCCACGACCGCGGCCGAGCGCTTTCAGCTCAGTGCCGACAAGGTGCAGGCTGCATGGGGGCCACGCACACGCGGTGTGCTGCTGGCCTCCCCTAGCAACCCCACAGGGACATCGATCGACCCACAGGAACTGCGTGCCATTCACAACCTCGTGCAAAGCCGTGGAGGCATCACGCTGGTGGATGAAATCTACCTGGGCTTGAGCTATGACGCGGGTTACGGGCAAACCGCGCTGGCTCTGGACGATTCGATCATCAGCATCAACAGCTTTAGCAAGTATTTCAATATGACCGGCTGGCGCCTGGGCTGGCTGGTCGCGCCCGAGCCACTGGTACCTGTGCTCGAACGCCTCGCCCAGAACCTGTTCATTTGCCCCAGCACCGTTGCGCAGCATGCGGCACTGGCGTGTTTTGAGGCGCAAAGCCTGGCCATCTACGAACAGCGCCGCGCCGAGTTCAAGGCCCGCCGCGACTACTTTATCCCTGCATTGCGCTCCCTGGGCCTGGAGGTACCCGTCATGCCCGATGGTGCTTTCTACGCCTGGGCCGACTGTACCCAGGCGTGCGAGCGACTCGGCGTTAAGGACAGCTGGGATTTTTCGTTTGAACTCATGCGCCAGGCCCACGTCGCGGTGACGCCAGGGCGCGACTTTGGCACTGCCGAGACGGCGCACTTCGTCCGTTTTTCCACGGCCAGTTCCATGGACCAACTGCACATTGCCATCGCCCGCCTGCGCACACTGCTGACCTAGCTGAATCCATCTATATCGGACTATGAACCAAGACCTCTCGATTTTGCATCTGGTGATGAACGCCAGTATCGTGGTACAGGCAGTGATGCTGCTGCTGATGCTGGTGTCCATCTCAAGTTGGGCCGCCATCTTTCGCAAACTTTTTGCCTTGAACCGGGTGAAGTCCCAGAACGAAGCGTTTGAACGCGACTTCTGGTCAGGCTCGAGCCTCAATGATTTGTTTGCAACAGCAACCAAAAACTCCGCCGAGTGCGGCCCCATGGAGCGCATTTTTGCCAGCGGCATGCGGGAGTTTCAAAAGCTGCGCGAGCGCCGCATTACCGATGTGGGCACGCTAATGGACGGTGCGCGCCGTGCCATGCGGGCGAGCTTTCAGCGTGAAATGGATGTGGTGGAAACCAACCTGTCGTTCCTCGCGTCGGTGGGTTCGGTATCACCCTATGTCGGCCTGTTCGGCACAGTCTGGGGCATCATGCATGCGTTCACTGGCCTCGCTGCGTTAACCCAAGTAACCTTGGCCACGGTTGCACCCGGCATTGCCGAAGCGCTGGTTGCCACTGCCATCGGTTTGTTCGCCGCCATCCCGGCGGTGGTGGCCTACAACCGCTTTGCCCGCGACATTGACCGCATTGCGACCCAGCAGGAGACCTTCATCGAAGAGTTTTCCAACATCCTGCAACGCAACGTCGGCGCGCAGGCCACGACCGCCCCGCGTTGAAGTCGCTTCACTACGAGGATCTATAGCCCATGCCCGCCATTGCGCATCGCGGCCGAGGCCGCCGCACCATCAACGAGATCAACATGGTGCCGTTTATCGACGTCATGCTGGTACTGTTGATCATCTTCATGGTGACCGCGCCACTCATTACCCCTAGCATGATCGACCTGCCCAGCGTGGGCAAGGCGGCGCGCCAGCCCGACCAGATCATCCAGATCGTGATCGGCAAGAACGACACACTGGACATGAAGATCAAGGACCAGACCACTGCGCTCACGCTGAAGGACCTTGGAGCCACGGTCAAGCGTGCGCAGGGCTCCAAAGACGGTGCCGCTG
>JAIFLV010000071.1 GCA_020048895.1 Rhodoferax sp.
TGGCGAGCATGATCTCGTAGTGGTCGTGCAGCAAGCCCTGCAGCAACTCCAGGTTGTCGGGCGAATCGTCCACCACCAGCACTCTGGCCTTCGCCTCGAGGCCGCTGTCGTCCAGGTTCATATGTCACTCCTTGCACTTGTCCAGCCACCCGCATTCCACCGAGTACATGCACAGGCCACGGTTATCCCCCAGCGCGCTTGACACGATACCCCTGCGTCTGCAAATAGGCCATCACTCGCTCACAGTGGTCGCCCTGAACCTCCACCACACCGTCCTTGACGCTGCCGCCCGAGCCGCACGCCGCCTTGAGCTGTTTGGCCAGCGCCGTCAATGCGGCATCCTCGAGCGGCAACCCCTTGACCAGGGTCACCACCTTGCCACCACGCCCCTTGGACTCACGGCTGACGCGCACGATACCGTCGCCCGCTGGACGCGCCGGGGCTTTGGCACACGTGCACTGGTCCACGGCGCGGCGGCACCCCGGGCACATGCGCCCGGAGTCGGTGGAGTACACCAGTCCGCCTTGCGAGGTTTGAAATTTCATTCTGGAATGAGAGGGCATTGAAGCTATGTTTTTCATAGCTAGTCACGCACATTCTACGGGCGCTGTATGCCACAATGGCATGTAATTTTCGACACAACGACAGGAATTCTGCCATGGCGCGTCAAAGTGTGTGGGCAACCAAGGTTGCCGCGCTGATCAAGGGCAACAACAGTTCGGCGGCATTGGCCCAGATCAAAGTTGCGCCCACCGTGCGCGACCTGCAGCAGCTGCGCCTGTTGCTGGCCGAAGGCAGCCTCCTGGTCAAGTACCCCAATGTAGACGCCGCCACGCAAGACCAGATTGCCGCGCTCTCGGCACCGCGCTTGCACCGCGCGCCGTAAGCCGGGTCAGGGTAATTGGTCCAGGGCGTGCATATACGCTGTCTGCACCATCAGGTCATCCCAATCGACCGCAGGCGTTTGCGGCAGCAATGCCAGGCGCCGCACCTCGCTGGCTTCCCGGGGCTGCCAGGTGCCAGTGACCTGCGCCTGAGTCAACCCGGCGATCACGCCCTCCAGCGCCTCTGCTGCACCATCGGACTGGTTGCACACCAGCACCATGTCGCAGCCGGCGCGCAGGGCTGTCAGGGCGGCTTCTGTGAAGCTCACTTCGACCCCGTCGATCTGGCGTGCAGCGGCCATCGTGAGGTCGTCGCTAAACACGGCACCCCCAAACCCGAGTTGTCCGCGCAGGATGTCGCCCAGCCACACGCTGGAGAAGCCGGCCGGGCGGCGGTCCACCTTGGAAAAGATCACGTGGGCGGGCATCACGCTGGTCAGCACCGTGCTGAGCCAACGGTACGGCGCGGCATCGTCGGCCAGAATCGCCTTGCGGCTACGGTTATCGACCGGAATGGCGGTGTGGGAGTCGGCTTTGACAAAACCATGCCCCGGGAAATGCTTGCCGCAGTTGGACATGCCGCTTTGCAACATGCCGTGCATCACGCTTTTTGCCAGCAGCGAAACCACCCTGGGATCGCGTGCGAACGAGCGGCTCCCAATCACCGAACTGCCCCCATAGTCGAGGTCGAGCACTGGCGCAAAACTCAGGTCGACGCCACAGGCGCGCAACTCCGCCCCCAGCACATAGCCACAGGCCGTGGCGGCGTTGGTGGCCTGCAAGGCGTCCTGCATCCACAGTTCACCCAGCGTACGCATGGGTGGCAGGGGCGTGAATCCATCCGTGCGAAAACGCTGCACCCGCCCGCCCTCGTGGTCCACACAGATCAGCAAGTCTTCGCGGAGTGCCTTGACGGAGCGACACAGCGCCGTGAGTTGGGCACGGTCGTGCCAGTTGCGCCCAAACAGGATAAGCCCACCCACCAAAGGATGCTTCAGACGCACACGGTCGGCCTTGGTGAGGGAAAGTCCGGCAATATCAATAATGAGGGGGGCTTGAAAGGTCATGGTGAGTGCTGGTATTTGCTATGGTTTCAGGAGCTTGTTACGCTTATTCTACGGGCGCTAAGGCCGTTTTCCTCTGTATGGTGCTGTGCACCCCGCTTGCAGCAGCGTCAATCAAAGCCAGCCGCGGCGCTGATCCTGCAGAAACGGTCTGTCGATCTGTCTGGACAGCGACTCCATGTCATTTGCCGACACCCCTGCGCGCGCGAAGTGCACTTTCCAGTCGGCCACGACGGCACAAACCCGCTTCAACTGCACGGCGGCTTCCGCCTTCTTCATGCCGAACTGGTCACACTCCGACAGCGCATTCTCCAGAGTCGCGTCGGCACCGCTGGCGCCCACACGCATCTGCTGGTAGCCCAACGCCTGGCCAGAGGGCACGACATCAAAGGCCGGTGAGAGTTCATACTCACCGCTATCGGTCATCAGCAGCGCATGGTTTTTCTCGTGGTCATCGGTGTTATCGATCAGGATGTTGAACACCATGCGCCGGAACAGTTCTTTCATCTGTTCCCGGTTTAGCCCCGCTGCTGCAACACCGCGCCTGCGCAGCCACTGTGCCAGTTCGGGGTAGCCCAGTGCCTGCCCTGCAGCCTTGAGCGCCACATTGGCCGACAGAGCGTGCCGACGCAAACCAGTCTCGCGGTCAAAACGCTGGATCGCCACCGCGTGACCCTGGCGAATTTTCACCGGCATCGTGCGTGCAACCCGGATGCCTGCCTGCTCGGCCAGCGTCATGGCGGCGTGCTCTACCAGGGGCGTGTCGATGGGCTCAAAGGGATCATTGAACTTCAGCAGCCACGCTTGTCCGTCCACGTTCAGCAGTGCTTTGGGGCGTGCGCCACCCAGTGTGGCACCGGGGGCGATCAGGCGACGCTTGTGCTCGTCGACGGGTTCGCCGGCAAGGATCTGGTGCACCAGTTGCTCGATCTCTTGTGCGTCTGCGAGCACCGGGAGCGGCCCCATGCCACGCGCCAGATACTGTTCGGGCGACACGGACACACCCAGCGCACCAAAACGCTCGTCCCCAGCGAAGAAGAGAAGGTCCAGCACAGACAGGCGCGCCGGTTTATCCAGCACGCGGATCACCCGCTCACCCCAGCGGTCCGGCCGTGCATCGTCCACCGCGCCTGCAGCGGTCTCTTTGTCCAAGGGGAAAAACTCACGCCGGACCAGGGGGAGGTCTTCGCTCAGGGCAAACCCGGAGCGCAGCCACGCGTCCCCATAGACCAGCGATACCCCCTTGGTTTGACGCGCCATGCGCAGCTCACCGACGAAAAGAGGTCTTTCAGGACGGCCGAGCCACCAGAGGTAGAGTGCGTCGGTGGGTTGGTAAGTCCTGGTGTCGAACGCGATCATGGGGGATCCTCGGTGGGCGTTGCGCCGTACAACGACGCCGGCCTGCGCACCGCGCGTGCTTTGGCCACGCGCACGGCGTCCTCCAGGGCGCCCTGGTCATACTCCGGGGCTGCCAGATCTGCAATGACCTGGCTGCGGCCCATCATCCACAAGGCTGTGGCGTAGACCCCCATCGAGACGCTCGGATCGCCCTTCTCCATGCGCATCAGGGTGGGCTGTGACACGCCGATGCGTTGCGCCCAGGCTTTCAGCGGTTCCCGGCGGCGCTTGCGGGCAATGGCCAGGTTCTCGCCCAGCGCCCGCAGGTGCACCAGCACCGCCGAAGGCATGGCATCCAGAGCGCCTGATCTTTTTGGCATAACATATATATTAGCATTAATGCAGAATTTAGTACTTATATGTTAAATTAAATTTAAGCTATGTGGGATCTGAGGTTGGCATCCAGCGCCACGGCAAAATCCGACAGTGTCCGTGCACTGTCTCTTGCCTTGTACATTCCGTTCTTGCCTTGCACATTCCGCATTCGCGCCTGTGCATTGCGGAGAAACTAAACGCCAAGACCATCGCCAGGGAAATTGCCCCGCTGGCAGCAACAGCATGACCCATCAAGGCCTACGTTGCCCTAGCGCTCTGCCACCTGGATGCTATGAATTTGGTAGCGTTTCACGCTTATTCTACGGGCGCTAAGGCCGTTTTAGGCTTGTAACTTTGCTGGCTTTGAGCGGCAGCAATTCCTGCGTCACCGGTATCGTCTTGAACTCGGCGGCTTTGGCCAGCAGGGTGTCCGAGTTGTGCATCCACTCTATCGGCAAGCCCCAGCACCTCGGCCACCCGGTCGGCACCCGGTTCGTCGTCACGCAGGGTCAGGATCGCCGAGGTATCGAGCAGGAAGCGTTTCATTCCCGTGCCGAGTCTTCTTTGCGTGCAGCCAGCAGGCGTGCCGTGGCACCGCCTTTGCCTTGCCCACGAAACGCTTCAATCGGATTGGCCCGCACCGGCACAACGCGAATGGTGCCGTTGTCCAGCAGCCACTCCAGCCGGTCCGCCGGACCCAGGTGAAACTGGTTACGGATGGCGGCGGGGACAACCGTTTGCCCGCGGGCGGTGATGGTGCTTTGCATCGGGTTTCCAATCAGGCGAATTACTAATTCATTGAAATTGAAATTCATCGGGCTGCGCGTCGCGCGCGCCGCGCCCGCAACGTCGGAAATTCACCCCCATGACCGGGTCAGCAATTCATCCAGCCCGTCGGTAATGCGCGGCCCCTCGTCGGCCAGCGAACCGATGTGTGCGCCCAACTGGTCCAGCGCCACGGAGACCGTATCCAACGGATGCAGCACCACTTCCAGGCCTTCCACCACAAACGCCGGGTTCATGCGACTGCCCACAGTCGGCGTGCTGCCCGGCAGTGCACTGCGACGCACCAAGGGCACCACGACACGCCTGCGGTAACGGTCAAATTGCGCGGACTGCACGACCACCACAAACGGAATGGACTCGCGCAAAGCGCCCTTGTTGCGATGAACGTCAAACTGCGCCATCAAAGAGTGGAGTGCTCGTCCGCAAAGGAGCCCACCTTGGCATGCACGGCATTCCAGTCCTGTGCGCAGGCGTCGGCGGCCAGCTGACGACTCTGCCGCGCCTGCTGCTGGGCGGCGACATATTCAGCCAGCAGCACCTCCAGGGTGGCAGACAGATTGCTGGTGTAGGTTTTGGCCTGCGCCACCAGCGCCTCGTTCAAACTGAGGTTGACAGGGCGTTTGCGTATTAGGTGTGTGGCGGCAGTCATGCGCATATTATGCGCAGGAACCATTTTGCCGTCACGCCGCACCTGTGATGGAAAGCACAGGTGGTCGGAAACTGCTACGAATTCAGTAGCTTGTTACGCTTATTCCACAGGCGCTACAGCCGCTTTTCGCTTGCAACCATCTGCTGCAAAAACCCACGCTCCAGCCACGCCCACAGCGCCACCGGCGCCACGGTTGGCAGCAGCAGCGAGCCCACCTGGTAGCCCATGGCGATGGCTTCCATCTGCCACTGGTACACCACCAGCACACGGGTGTTGCCACCGGCCACCATGATCTGGCGCAGCAGCTCCAGCACCAAGCTAAAGGTCTGCGGCAGCAGCAGCACCAGATACCCCAGCGCGGCGCGCCTCCAAAAACTCGCACTGCGGGAGGCCAACAGCAGCGCGATAAACAGCGGCAGGCTGTACCCATAGCGGGCCGGGTCGGCCTGCGCCACCAGCAGCGCCTGCACGGGTTTGCCGCTACGGTCAGCCACCACCACCGGGATGCGCGTGTCCACCTCCAGTTGCCCGGCCTCGATGTGCGAGGAGGTCACCCAGTAATCTGCGCCCACATGCAGCGTGAACCGCGCCAGCTGCGCCACCGGGTACGCGGCCCAGCTGTTCACCTGCATCCACACGGCGGTGCACAGCACAAACCAGCCCACCGTGCGGGCAAAGAGTGCTGCCAGTGACGGCGATGCGTTGCCGACGGAGCTGCCCTTGCCCAGCCAGCCCATCACGCCGACACGCCCGGTGCGCTGGCCGGTGGTGACAGGGAATTTGCCGGGTTGGCGCGCACCCACACCAGCCAGACGATCAGCACGTCAAGCATGATCAGGCCCTGCCAGAGAAACTCGTGCGCCACCTTGAAGGCAGCGGGGTTCCACTGCCCCAGATAAAACAGGCTGATGACCCGCACCACATTGAGCGCCTGCACCGCCACAAAGCCCAGGCCGATACCCCACAGCCGGTGTTTCCAACCCGCGGGAAAAGCCACAATGGCGGCAAACAGCACGATGCAGGCTTCCACCCCGTTGCAGCCAGGCTCGATTGACACGCCAAACCCGGTGGAAGGGTTCCACAGCACCTTGCCCAGCGCGGCGGCGTTGGCGTCAAACTGGGTAACGATGGCAACGCAAGCCTGCGCCAGCAGCGTGGTCCACGGCAGCACCAGATGCTGCTGCACGGGCTGCGTCAACTCGACGCCAAACATCAGCAGTTGCAGGGCGACAAAGACCAGGAAGAACCGGCGCATCCCGAAACCCTTGAACCTACCCTACGTTGATGCGCTGTCGGCGCATCACCACCATAAAACCCAAGCCCATCAAAGACGACAGAATGATCAACCCCCACTCAGACAAGGTGGGAATGCTGGTGGCCGCGGCCAGCGCATCCGCC
>JAIFLV010000064.1 GCA_020048895.1 Rhodoferax sp.
ATTCTTTCCAAATAGTGCGCCAAGTTTGCGGTTGAAGTCTCTCCACAATTCGTCGAGGTCCGGTGGCCCTGACTGAGCAGCCCCGCGATGCCCAGTCCGCGGACCCGTATTTTGCGGCGGCGGCGCGCGGTCGCCTTCCGGTTTCGCCGGATCCTGTGCGCCCGTGTCCGGCTCCTTGTCGTCCCCCCGACCCCACCGTGAATCGTTTAAATTGAACATGCGTGCGCACCAACGCGGTAAGCGCAAGCGGGACATGTCGACAACGCTATTTTGAAATTTCATTTATCAACTCTTGAACATCGAAACCCGATTGTGCCTAATCCTCGATGGCATTTGCGAACCCCGGGTTTTCAGCCGGAATCTGCACACCGTGGGTCTGCGCCAGCACGATGCACGCCAATTGCGCCCGAAGAGCCGAAATGCCTTCAAGGGTCTGAGCGCTTACAAACAGTCTTGGCGTCTGCACGCCATCAATTTCATACTGGTCCTGCACCCGAAGGGGTTGCACTTCCGGCGCCAATGCATCGATCTTGTTAAACACCAGAAGTTGGGCAATTTCATGGGCACCAATTTCGGTCAGCACTTTTTGCACTTCCCCGATCTGCTCGGTATAGGATGGATTGGACGCATCAACCACGTGTAACAGCAAATCGGCATCCACAGCCTCCTGCAAAGTGGCCTGAAATGCGTCCACAAGACCGTGCGGCAAGTCGCGTATGAAGCCCACCGTGTCCGATAGCGACACTGTCCGGCCCGCCTCGCCAAGGTAGAGCTGACGCGTGGTTGTATCCAGTGTGGCGAAGAGTTGGTCTGCCGCATAGGCACGTGCTTTGACCAGAGCGTTAAACAGCGTCGACTTGCCCGCGTTGGTATACCCAATAATGGAAATGTTGAAGGTGTCGCGCCGCTCACGCTGTCGTCGCTGGGTCTGGCGCTGCCGTTTGACTTTGCCCAAGCGCTCTTTCGTACGCTTGATGTTTTCACCGATCATCCGGCGATCAAGTTCAATCTGCGTCTCACCCGGGCCACCACGGTTACCGATGCCCCCACGCTGACGCTCGAGGTGCGACCAACGCCGCACCAGGCGGGTACTGAGATATTGCAAGCGCGCCAACTCCACCTGCAGTTTGCCCTCATGGCTGCGCGCGCGTTGCGCAAAAATTTCCAGTATCAGGAATGTTCGGTCATTGACAGGAAGTTCGAGGTGCCGTTCAAGATTGCGCTGCTGGCCAGGGCTCAGGCTCTGGTCAAATAGCACCTCCTGAGCACCCAACTGGCTCGCCAGAAGCTTGATTTCATCAGCCTTGCCACTTCCAATGAAGAGTGCCGGGTCCGGCGCGCGTCGTTTGCAGGTCACGCGACTGACCGGCTGCATGCCGGCAGTCTGGGCCAACAGGCCCAACTCTTCGAGTTCCTGATCAAAATTGGGCTCGCCAAAATCGACCCCCACCAGCAGTGTTGGGACGAAATTGGAGTTTGGAGAGGTTGTCAATTCGAAAGGACGTCCGCAATCCCCGCACCACCAGCGGGGACGCTCAGCATGCTCACGCTGCCGGCGGTTGATCGCTGTCAGCGGGCGTCAAATTCACTGCACGTCCTGGGACAATGGTTGAAATTGCGTGCTTGTAGACCATTTGTGTGACCGTATTACGCAACAACACAACGTACTGGTCGAAAGATTCGACCTGTCCTTGAAGCTTGATGCCGTTCACGAGGTAGATGGATACCGGGACATGTTCTCTGCGCAGTGCGTTGAGAAAAGGATCCTGCAGTAATTGACCTTTATTGCTCACGATATTCTCCGTGTTCAGAAAATTGAATGGACGCTGACGATACCACATGAATGTGGTCCCGATTCAAGCGATGCTGGGTAACCGTCGCAAAGAAATGGTGGAAATGCGCAAATTTGGATGCAGACACCCAAGGTTCATTCGTCTTCCCTGTTGGCGTAGGGGTTTTGCGAGGTCTTCATCTCGATACGAAGCGGTGTTCCCACCAGATCAAATTCCTTGCGAAAACGCCCTTCAAGAAAACGCTTGTAAGCCTCCGTGACATGCTCCAGAGAGTTACCGTGAATCACAACAATAGGTGGATTCATGCCGCCTTGGTGAGCATAGCGGAGCTTGGGTCGGTACATACCGGACTTTTTCGGTGTCTGAAACTGCACTGCTTCAAGCAACAAACGTGTCAGCACCGGCGTCGACATCTTGCAATTGGCGGCCCGGTGCGCTTGCGCAATGGAGTCCCAAAGGGGTCCAAGCCCTTGACGCTTTTGCGCTGATATCAGGTGCAAGGCGGCAAATTTCAAGAATCCCAAGCGTGTCTCCAGAGACCGCTTTACGAGTTCCCGTTGGTACTCGTCAACGGCATCCCACTTGTTGACTGCGATGACCACGGCGCGCCCAGATTCCAGAATGTAACCCGCGATGTGGGCATCCTGGTCGGTCACGCCTTGGATCGCGTCAATCAGCAGCAGCACCACGCTGGCTGACTCAATGGCCTGCAATGTCTTGACCACGGAAAACTTCTCGATGGCCTCGAAAACACGACCCTTGCGGCGAAGACCAGCTGTGTCCACCAACTCAAATTTCTGGCCATTGCGTTCGAACGGCACCGAAATAGCATCCCGCGTGGTACCCGGAAGATCAAAAGCCACCAGGCGCTCTTCGCCCAGCCAGGTGTTGATCAAGGTGGACTTGCCCACGTTGGGACGCCCCGCCACCGCAAGCTTGATGACTCCCGGGTCCTCTACCGCATCAACCACATCGTCATCGAGAGCAGGCGGATCCAACGCCAGTTCTACCAATGCACGGATACCCTGACCGTGCGCAGCAGAAATTGGAACGACTTCGCCCAGGCCCAGTTCAAAGAACTCGCCCAGTTGGATACCCTCCGTCATTCCCTCGGATTTGTTGGCAACCAGAACGCAAGGTTTACCGAGCTTACGCAAGTACCTGGCTATGTCGTGGTCCTGTGCGGAAAGCCCTGCACGCGCGTCGACCACAAAGAAAACAACGTCCGCCTCAGTCACGGCCTGGCGTGTTTGCTTGGCCATTTCCATGTAGATGCCACAGACCGCGTCGGGCTCGAAACCCCCGGTGTCAATCACTATGAATTCGTGGCTTCCCTGCCTGCCGGTGCCGTAATGACGATCACGCGTCAGTCCTGCAAAGTCAGCAACAATTGCATCCCGGGACTTCGTCAACCGATTGAACAGCGTCGATTTGCCCACATTGGGTCGACCCACCAGCGCAATAACGGGTTTCATGGTGGGCAGGTAGTTTCGCGCTACTCGGGCCGCAAGCCATAAATGGAGCCGCGCTGGGTAACGACAACCAATGTGGGGCCAACCACGACCGGGGCGACCACCAGCGGCGAACCATCGGTGTTGATGCGATTCAGCAGGGATCCGTCCTTGCGCGACATAAAGTGAACAATACCTGCCTCATCCCCGATGACCAATGCGCGACCGACCAGCAACGGCGTCGTCAGCGACCGGAATCGCAAACGCTCGGACGACCACAGACGCTCCCCGTCCGCACGCCGCCACGCCAGCACCTTGCCATCACTCTCGGTACCAAAAATTTCGGTGCTGTCACCCGAGAGTCCGGTGGCACCATAGGCTACCTTACTCCAGAGCAGACTGCCCTTTACCCCATCGACACAGCCAACCGACGACTGGAATGCGCGAACACACACCTGGCTGCTGTCCCGGGCAACACCCGAAACCAGATCCACCAGACGCTCGACATCGTTGGTTGCACGGCTGGTACCAACCGCGACATCCCAGCGCGAATTGCCGTTTTGTGGGTTCATCCCCACCAAACGCCCTCCCAAACCGGCTACCAGCGTATCACCGACGGCCATAAGGACGCCAGACTGCCCAAGCACCAGGGGGTCGCCTGCGCGTTGCTGCTGCCACAATCTGCGACCCGATGCAGCATCAAACGCAGAAACCGATCGGTCAACGGACAATACAAAGACGCGGGCACCAGCGACCAGGGGTGCGGTCAACGTCAGAGCTTGCAACTTTTGCCGCCATATTTCACGCCCGGCGTCCATGGCAATCACTTCATTGGCACGACTCACCACGGCGGCATAGCGGCCATCACTGCCAACACCCGCAGACAATTTGGCACCTAAAGCCACGCGCCAGACATCACCACCTGTACGGGCATCGATTTCAGCAACAACCCCATCGGAGCCTGCAACAAATACCGAATTGCCGACGATTCGAATCTCCATCGGATACTGCACAGCGCCTATGGACGCGTTCCAGACCGTCCGGACACCCATCGTTGCGGGGTTTGGACCCAAATCGACCGGCTTGGCCTTCTCGGGACCTGAGCAGGCCGACAAAACACCAGCCAGTGCCACCAATGCGGCCGCGCGCAGCGAACGTCTAACACCCAATGCAAATTGCTTCACTTCGTCCCTTCCGCAGTAGCTTCACCAGCAGCAGGGCCACCCGCTTCAACAGTCACACCCAGCGCGCCAAGCTTGACTTCCACCAAACGCCGGTATTCCGTGCGTTCGTCAAACGCTTTGTAGGCCTTCAGGTACTGTGCTTTTGCTTCCTGCTTTTTGTCTTGCAAAACATAAATATCGCCTCTGCGATCAGCAACCAGGGCGAGAAATTCATCGGTGATGCCACTGTCGAGCACTTTGAGCGCTTCGTCCAACGCTTTGGTTTCGATAAGAATCGACGACAAGCGCAGTTTAGCGATCGATGCCAGGCCCTTATCGGCAGATTTCTCAGCGAGCCAGGTCAGGGTTGATCTTGACACATCCACCTTGCCCGCCTCCCAAGCGGCCTTTGCCAATAGCAGCCCAGCGTGCTGTGTGTACACCGTGGAGGCAAAGCGGTCTTTCATCTCAGAAAACGCACGCTCGGACTTCTCAAGGTCGCCTGATCGGACCACCCGCTCTATTTCATCGTACAGCGCAGCCGCCTGCGCAGCCTGGTTACGCTGCCAATACTGATAACCGTTCCATGCCGCCACAGACCCCAGCACAGCGATGAGCAACCAGGTTATCGCATTGCCGTACTGGTTCCAAAAGTGCTTGAGTTGGTCAAGTTGTTCTTGTTCTTCAAGATCGAGTTGATTTGCCATTTTTCCGCCAAGTTAAGTATGGGATTGTAGGGTTGAAGCCCATGCACCGATATCACTCACGCGCCGACAACATTGCTCCCCGCTGCCATCGCGCAACGTCTTCACAATAATCTCTCCGCGCTCCAGTTCCTGCGCGCCAAATACAAGGGCGTAACGCGCACCGCTGATGTCAGCTTTCTTGAACTGCGATTTCATGCTGTCCATCGCCCCTGTGGTACTGGCGTGCATCTGTACGCTCACGCCAACACTTCGCAATATTTGCAGGCAGCGCATGGCCACAGGCACCGCTTCAGCAAAAGGAACAATTGCGTAGGCATCGGGAGTGGGCGTGGAGCCCCGACGACCTTGCTCCTTGAGCAGTTCGAGAACGCGCTCCATGCCCATACCCCATCCAACGGCTGGGGTAGGCTTACCGCCCAGCAATTCAAAGAGTCCGTCGTACCGGCCGCCGCCACACAAGGTGCCTTGGGCACCAAGCTCATCGGTCACAAACTCGAAAACGGTATGGCTGTAGTAGTCCAAACCGCGAACCAGTCGGGGGTTGACATTCCAAGCGACGCCACACGAACTCAACAGGGCCTTGACGCTATCAAAGTGCTTGAGTGAGTGCTCCCCAAGAAACGCAAGCAATTGGGGCGCTTGCGCCACCAAATCCTGCATGGATGGGTTCTTGGTATCCAGAATTCGCAGCGGATTGGCAAGCATTCGGCGCTTGGCATCTGCATCCAATAGTTCCACGTTTTTTTCGAAGTAACTGATCAATGCGGCACGGTGGGCGTGCCGCTCCGCAGCAACACCCAGGCTATTGATCTCGACGCGCACGTTTTGCAAGCCCAGTTCAGAAAATAACTGATGAGCCAACAGCATCAGTTCGACGTCGACCTCTGGCCCTGCGAACCCCAGTGCCTCAGCTCCGAGTTGGTAGAACTGGCGGTACCGACCGCGCTGCGGCCTTTCATGCCGGAACATGGGGCCCATGTAGTACAGACGCTTGCCACCGTCATAGGTGAGGTTGTGTTCGATTGCAGCTCTCACGACGCCAGGTGTATTCTCCGGGCGCAATGTCAGCGCTTCTCCATTGAGCTTGTCTTCAAAGGAATACATCTCCTTCTCGACAATGTCGGTGGTCTCGCCGGTTCCACGAACAAACAGCGAAGTTGGCTCCACGATGGGTGTTCGCACATTGCGGTAGGCAAACCGCGCCATGAGGTCACGTACCCGATGCTCGAGCGCCTCCCAGTGCGCCGACTCCGGTGGAGCAATGTCGTTCATGCCTTTCACGGCCAACAGTTTGTCTGCCTTGCGGCTAGCCACTTTTTCTACCATGCAAACTCTCAAGGGTTGGAGGACGGCGCAATAGCGCCAAAGCGCTGCTGAATGTAGTTTTCAACAATCACCTGAAACTCGGAGGCAATGGCATCACCCCGCAAGGTCATGCGCTTTTCTCCATCAATAAACACCGGTGCGGCAGGGGCCTCCCCGGTGCCTGGCAGGCTGATCCCAATGTCGGCGTGCTTGCTCTCACCCGGCCCATTCACGATACAACCCATCACTGCAACTTTGAGTGCTTCCACCCCGGGATACTGCTCACGCCAAACCGGCATTTTCGCGCGCAGAAAGTCATCTATCTGCTGGGTCAACTCCTGAAACGTCGTGCTTGTTGTGCGCCCACATCCAGGGCACGCTGTCACACTGGGCACAAAAGCTCTCAAACCCAATGACTGCAGCAACTCCGAAGCCACTACGACCTCTTGCGAGCGCGCCTCTCCCGGCGCTGGCGTGAGCGAGACTCGAATGGTGTCGCCAATTCCTTCCTGCAGCAATACGGCCAGCGCAGCCGCCGAGGCAACCGTGCCTTTGGCGCCCATGCCGGCCTCCGTCAGACCCAAATGCAACGGATAGGCGCACCGCCGACCCAATTCGCGATAAACGGCAATCAGATCCTGCACACCGCTCACTTTGCACGAAAGAATGATCTGGTTACGCGGTAGCCCCATCTCGGCTGCCCGCTCAGCAGATTCCAGAGCCGAGGTCACCAACGCCTCATACATGACTGGTTTGGCGTCCCATGGTTTAGTCCGACGACTGTTTTCGTCCATGAGTGATGCCAACAACTCGGGGTCAAGGCTGCCCCAATTTACGCCAATGCGAATTGCCTTGTTCCAACGGATCGCCGCTTCCACCATCTGTCCAAATTGACGATCGCGTTTGTCACCCTTACCCACGTTTCCCGGGTTGATGCGGTACTTGGACAACGCTTTGGCACAGTCAGGGTAGTCAGACAACAAACGGTGACCATTAAAGTGAAAGTCCCCTATCAAAGGAGTATCAACGCCCATTCGGTCGAGCTGCTCGCGAATGTAGGGGACCGCCTGCGCGGCCTCCGGGGTGTTCACAGTAATGCGCACCAGTTCGGAGCCTGCTGCTGCCAATTCTTTTACCTGGATCGCCGTCCCGATGGCATCGACCGTATCGGTGTTGGTCATCGACTGCACGCGTACTGGCGCATCACCGCCGACGGTGACGACCCGCCCACCCCAGGCCACATTGGCTTGTAAAGAGAAACGCCGTTGAGGCGTCGACAACGCGATCGGATTCGATTCAGACATCACTTCACCTCAAAGCGAGCAACATTCTCTTTAGAAACCTCTGAAAGATTCATTGGTTTCCCGCGCACATCAACCTCGGTCACGTCCACTCGCCCGATGACAACGAAAACCGGCGGCGCACCGGGAACCCCGACCGATTCGCCAGTCATTAGCGTCTTATTCAGCAGGATGACACCTTTGGCATCGGTGACCTGAATCCAGGATGCACCCTTGGCCCGAAAAGTGAGCAGCGATGGCAGATCCGTTCCGGTCGTTGCGCTGGCAGCCATTGCAGCGTTACGATCCTCGACTGGCACCGTCGGCACCGCCGAGACTACAGATGGAGCGGACTGAACAATCTCCGAGGCAGGTTTGCCGGGCTCCAGTTCCGAAATCTTGGCGCTTTCCTGCGCACGCGATATGGCAATTGACAAGTTCTCTGGCGTGCCCGAAGCGTTGTCGGACGTCTGCGACTCAGTGAAAAAAGCAACTCCCAAAGCTGAAAGCACCAAAATTGCGACGACAATGACCGCGGGTTTGGAGAAAAAATCGGTGATCGACCAATCTGACCGTTCACCACGCACGCGAAACGGTGTGTTGATGCCTCGTTCTTCGGAGTTCAATCGCGGTGCGCTACCAATTGGCAAGCGATCCAGCACGGGAGCTGCGTCGATTTTCAAGGCACGACATACGCTTGCAGCCAGCGCACGCACAAACACCGCGTCGGGCAGCAAATCAAGCCGGTCCGACTCCAGTGCTTCGAGCTTCTTGACCGGCACTTTCATGGAAACTGCCAGCGCCGCCACGTGCAAACCCGATGCCTCGCGGGCACTTCGCAGCATGGCACCAGCAGTGATTGCGTTCGGCACCGCGTCCACCCTAGAGGTTTCGGCAGTAGACAGTTCACTCATCGAAAGCCCCTCGATCAAGCGCCGCTGCCTCACGCGACTGGGCAAACCGCTTTTTCAATTGCAGGGCCAACTGATTGGAAGCCTCATTGCTGTTGAGGCGGCGCTCCACCTTGATACCCAGCCAGAGCGACTCGGCGTTGGCTAAATCGCTATTGTTGATGCGTCGTACATAAAACTGCGAGCGAACATATTCGCCACGTTGGAAAAAGAGCTGGGCAAGGTTGTACCCGGTAATCGGATTGCCTGCATCGAGTTCATATGAACGCAGCAAACTGGTCTCAGCGCTGGCCTTTTGGCCGTCCTTCAGTTGGCACAACCCGAGCGTCATCCAGGTTTTCGCTCGGTCGCCGTAGGCAGGATTAGCCAATGCAGCCATAAACATCTTCTCTGCTTCGGGCATCCTGCCATGCTGGCACAGCAGCCACCCATAGTTATGCTGGACATTCGCAGCCTTGGAATTGATACCCAATGCCCGTCGAAAGCTTTCTTCTGCAAGCGCCAGATCGTTGAGGCGCATATAGATCAGACCCCTCAGGTTATAGGCCTCGTAATAGCTCGGATCGGCGTTGATCGATTGCTTGAGTTCATCCAATGCGATGGTGGTCTGGCCTTTGTCGAAATACCCAACCGCCAGTTCCAGCCGAATGCGCGCGCGCTTGCTGGACTCGGTTTCATCGGAATCGGTAATCATGTCGCCACGCGAGTTACCAGCGCTGGATCCCGCAGCACAGCCGCCAAGCGCCCCCAGGGCAATCAGCACCAGACAACCTGACAGCCAGCAGGATCCGATCTTCATATAAAAACCCAGATTTCTAACCATGAACAGAGTCCTCCGTGACCATCCGATCGAATTCCAGCACGGGATTGAGCTTAATGGTTCGCCGTCGGAGCATTCGCTTCTGCACGTCCGTAATGTCCTGCACATCACCAGCCAACTGGCCGCATGCCGCATCAATGTCATCACCACGGGTCTTGCGCACAGTGGTCACGATGCCGGCGTCCGTCAGGATCTTGGCAAAGGCCGCGACTTGCCCACGTGGCGAACGCGTCAATCCTGATGCCGGAAATGGGTTGAATGGGATCAAGTTGACCTTGCACCAGTGGACTGCGTTGTCCATGCCACCAAGCAAAGAAACCAGTTCAACCGCCTGCGCACAGGAGTCATTGACTCCGTCCAGCATGCAATATTCGAGGGTAATAAAGTCGCGCGGCGCGAAAGCCAGGTAACGCTTGCAGGCCTGTAGCAACTCACGAAGTGGATACTTCTTGTTCAGGGGCACCAAGCCATCGCGCACCGCGTCATTGGGCGCATGCAGGGACACCGCAAGTGCCACCGGACAGTCGTGCCCGAGCGCGTCGATCATGGGAACAACACCCGAAGTTGAAACCGTCACGCGACGCCTAGACAGCCCATAGGCATGATCATCCAGCATTATTCTCAGTGCCCGCACCAATGGCTCGTAATTGAGCAACGGCTCACCCATTCCCATCATGACCACATTGGAAATCACGCGTTCTTCCGTGCCCAGGCGCCTACGAAGAAAATGTTCGGCAAACCACAATTGCGCAATGATTTCACCAACCGTCAAATTACGACTGAATCCCTGATGGCCGGTCGAGCAGAAGCGGCAACCCACCACGCAACCCGCCTGTGACGAAATGCACAGCGTGCCACGGTCGCTTTCAGGAATATAAACAGCCTCAACCGCATCGCCTGCACCCACATCAAAAAGCCACTTGATGGTGCCATCAGTCGAGATATGCTGAGAAATAATGCCAAGGCCTCGAATCGTTGCTGTCACCGTCAGCTTCTCGCGCAAGCTCTTGGCGAGGTCACTCATCTCATCGAACTGTGAAGCACCTTTTTGATGAATCCAGCGAAACAACTGGGTCGCGCGAAAACGCTTCTCACCCAGCCGCTCACAAAAAGCGGCCAATCCCTCAAGATCAAAATCGAGCAGGTTGGCCGTCATCGCATGCTCTATCGCGAGTAAACGTTCATGCCGGGAAAGAAGAATGCAACTTCTACGGCAGCCGTCTCAGGGGCATCGGAGCCGTGCACCGCGTTAGCGTCAATACTGTCTGCAAAATCGGCACGGATCGTCCCAGCCGCCGCTTTTTTGGGATCCGTAGCACCCATCAGGTCCCGATTCTTCGTTATGGCATTCT
The DNA here is from genome assembly GCA_020048895.1 of Rhodoferax sp. Lineage (GTDB taxonomy): Bacteria > Pseudomonadota > Gammaproteobacteria > Burkholderiales > Burkholderiaceae_C > Allorhodoferax. The sequence continues at coordinate 10,783 of JAIFLV010000064.1, forward strand.
CGCCTTCAAGTGCCTGGATCATGACAGGGCCGGAAATCATAAAGTCCACAAGATCCTTGAAGAACGGACGCGCCTTATGCACCGCGTAGAACGCCTCTGCGTCACCACGCGACAGGTGCACCATGCGAGCAGCCACAATCTTGAGGCCAGCGGCCTCAAAGCGCGCATAAATCTGACCGATTACGTTTTTTGCCACAGCGTCTGGCTTGATGATCGAGAGGGTGCGTTCAATAGTCATGGTAATTTCCGAGTTGATGAAGTTTGCGTATATTGCTCTTGAGCAAAGCCGTCAATTTTAGCATCGCAGCCCTATTTGTTGCGTCCGCCCCGCCTTTGACCATTGGGGCTGTTGCGCCCACGCTGCCCCGATTCCTGACGTTGGCGCGAAAAACTGTCTGCACCGATATAGCCAAATGCGGTTTTCATCGGATCTGGCTGGCCTGACGCGCCCGCGCTCGGCGGCGCGCTGCGAGGCGCACCGCCGGACCCCCTGGGGCCACCCATGCGAGATCCGCGACGCTTGTTCCTACCCTGTGGCGGACGCGCCGCACCGTCCTCGCGGCCGCCATGCGGGTTTACTGCACCTGTTCCAGGACCCCCAGCGGCGCGCGCAAGCGCGCGAATGTCAGCATCATCCAGTTCCATCCATGCGCCTCGTTTGAGACCTCTGGGCAGCACCATGGCACCATAGCGTATGCGAATCAATCGACTGACAGCATGACCGACTGACTCCAGCATACGACGCACCTCGCGGTTGCGCCCCTCGGAAATGGTGACCCGGTACCAGCAGTTGGAACCTTCGCCCCCCCCCTCTTCGATGGATCCGAATTGGGCGACCCCGTCGTCCAACGTGATGCCCTCCAACAATGCCTGCTTTTCCTCTTTGCTCAATGCACCGAGCACACGCACCGCATACTCTCGTTCGAGTCCAAATCGCGGGTGCATCAATTTGTTGGCCAGTTCACCCGAACTCGTGAACAGCAAAAGTCCTTCGGTATTGAGGTCCAAACGCCCGACGGATTGCCATTTGCCCTGTTGCAATTTGGGAAGGCGTCGAAACACCGTTGGCCGATTTTGCGGATCGTCGTGCGTGACCACTTCTCCGATGGGTTTGTGATATGCAAGGACACGGGCTGGCGGCGGTTCAATTCGAAAACGTATGGGTTTGCCGTTGATCTTGATGCTGTCGCCAAACTGGATACGCTGGCCAATGTGGGCCGGCTCGTTGTTCACCGAAATACGCCCTTCCAGAATGAGTTGCTCCATTTCCAGACGCGAGCCCATTCCCGACTGCGCCAGCACCTTGTGTAATTTCGGGCTTTCCGCCAACGGCGCCAACACGCGTTTGGGCGACGCCAGTTCTTCGGCCTCCTCGTCAGCATCGAACTGACCGGTGATGATCTCCGCAAACCGGTTGTCAGTGTGGACTGGTGCCGATTGCCGCACTGCATCCTGCGCGGACTCACCCACAGGGACCACCTTGTCCGATGCATCGACAACAGACGGCAACGACGTTTCCACCACTTCGGTAGCAATCTCGGTTTTGGGCTCTTGCGCTTCGGAGGATCCGTTCATTGTGCTGTTCCGTTCATTTGCATGTTCGCCTCAATGTTCAATGTATCAAGTGGCATGTCGAGCTGTGCTGTGTGCTCGGTTAACGCAGGGACACTCGAGGTATGCATCACCAAAGACTCTTCCAAAGCCTGAGTCAAATCACCAAACTCCAACACTGGATTCGCAGGACTTTCGAGCAAGGGCAACTGGTCCAGGCTGCCTAATCCCAAATCATCCAGGAATTGTCGGGTGGTCGCATACAGCGCAGGACGCCCGGGAGCCTCTCGATGGCCGATAACCTCAACCCAACCGCGGTCTTCGAGTTGTTTGATAAGCAGGCTGTTGATGGTGACACCTCGAATGTCCTCCATGTCACCTCGCGTCACCGGCTGGCGGTAGGCAATGATCGCAAGCGTTTCCAGCGTGGCACGGGTATAGCGCGGCGGTTTTTCAGGGTGCAACCGATCCAGATAATCCCGCAACTCGGGGCGACTCTGAAACCGCCATCCGCTGGCGACCTGCACCAGTTCTGCTCCTTTGCCGGCCCAATCCATCTGCAACTCTTCGAGCAGCGACTTCAATGTGTCCACGCCCAATGCATCCTGGAAAAGGACTCGCATATCACGCACTGGCAGCGGTTGCTGTGAACAGATCAATGCGGTCTCCAGGACCCGCTTTGCTTGCGCCAAATTCATCTTCAGGCTTTTCAGGATATGTCACTGCAATAGTGACGGCGTAAGGAATCAAGGTGGCGGGCAGCTGCGTGCACTTGGCACGGTGCCGACCCACGGCATTCGCATGGGTACTCAAGGGCTCGCAAGCCCGTCGGGCAAATTGTAGCTCAGCGACCGTGCCGTCAAGGCCTCACCAAAATCCCCTGGCACGCGGGACTCAAACAACAGCTCTGTGCCTGTCACGGGATGGCGGAAAGCCAGCCGGAAGGCGTGGAGCGCCTGACGCACGATGCCGGCATCAGGTCGACCGCCGTACACCAAATCGCCCAGAAGCGGATGCCCCAAAGATGCCATATGGACACGAATCTGATGGGTGCGTCCGGTATGCAAAACACATTGGACCAAGCAGGAATCACTTGCGTTATCAAGCAGATGAAAGTCGGTTCGAGCCGCTTTGCCCTGTGTTTTTTGGAGGTCCACTACGGCCATGCGAAGGCGATTGCGCGGATCGCGGCCAATGGCATGGTCCACCGTCACAGCGGCACTCCCGACCCAACGGTGGTGACCAATTGCCAGGTACTGTCGACTCACCTCGCGCGCAGCGATGGCGCTGACCAGCGCGTCCATGGCTTGCCGCGAGCGGGCTACCACCATCAGCCCGCTGGTGTCTTTGTCCAACCTGTGCACAATTCCAGCCCTGGGGATGAGGGCGCTGCGTTTGTCAAATGCGAGAAGGCCATTGAGCAGCGTGCCGCTCCAATGACCCGGTGCGGGATGCACGACAAGCCCCGCAGGTTTATTCACAACAAGCACATGTGCGTCCTCATGGACCACCTCAAAAGCAATGTCCTGAGGTTGAAATGCCTGGCTCTGCTGCGTTGGACGCAACGTCACGCACATCAGGTCGCCGACTTTCACCCTGCGCGAAGCTTTTTCGGACAATTGCCCATTGAGGCTGACCAAGCCGCCTTCAAGCAACTGTTGCAGATAACTTCTGGAAAACTCGGGCACCATCAGTGCCAGGGCACGGTCAACCCGCTCACCATGCAGTTCCACGGGAACCCGAAGTTGGCGCTCCTCCGCTTCGACACTCAGATCGTCGCTCTCTTCGCCATGCGCCGACCAGAGGGGTATCGATATAATCGCGCCGGTCTGTTTCAAGAAAGTCCTCAAAAATGCTTCGAGTCAAATTATCGGTCGTTTACGCCTGCCTGTTGACGATCGGTTTGCTCCTGCTTGGTGGTTGTGGCACCACCTCTGCCGATAAGACGGAAGGCATGAGCCCCAATACCCTCTACAGTGAGGCCAAGGATGAAATGGGCAACGGACAATGGGAGCGTGCCATTCTCCTGCTGGAAAAACTGGAAGCTCGGGCAGCGGGCACACCGCTGGCGCAGCAGGCGCAACTGGACAAAGCTTACGCCCAGTACAAGACCGCAGAAACTGCCCAGGCAATGGCAACCATCGAGCGTTTTATGAAATTGCATCCAGCGAGTCCCGCACTGGATTACGCGCTGTACCTGAAGGGAATGGTCAATTTCAACGATGACATGGGACTGTTTTCAAAGTATGTGCGGCAAGACCTCGCTGAACGCGATCAAAAAGCTTCCAAAGAATCGTTCGAAGCTTTCAAGGAGCTGGTGACTCGGTTTCCGGACTCCCGTTACTCGCCCGATGCCCGCCTGCGCATGGGCTATATCGTCAATTCCTTGGCGCGGTATGAAGTCTTCGTTGCCCGCTATTACTACAAGCGTGGAGCCTACCTGGCCGCCATCAGCCGGGCGCAGCAGGCCGTGACCGATTACCGCGATGTGCCGGCACAGGAAGAAGCTCTGTTTATTCTTGTCAAATCCTATGATGCACTGGGTATGACCCAATTGCGTGACGATACGAAAAGGGTGCTTGAACGGACCTATCCGCAATCGACCTTTCTGGCATCGAATATCAAGCCCGATTCGGGTCCGTGGTGGAAAATTTGGTAAGAGTTCCCAGGTACTGCATGAAAGCCGCATGGTCTTGCAGGTTGTCCATCGCTGGCAAGGAACGCAGCATTTTCTTGCCATAACCTGAGCGCATCAGCCGCACATCGCATATCACCAGAACACCGCGATCGGATTCGCGGCGTATCAGACGCCCGGCACCCTGCTTCAGTGCCACCGTCGCACGTGGCAAGTGCAATTCCACAAAGGGCTTGCGGCCTGCAGACTCCATGTCACTGGCGCGTGCAGCCAGCACTGGATCGTCGGGCGGTGCAAAAGGCAACTTGTCGATCACGACCATTTGCAATGCATCTCCTGGCATATCAAACCCTTGCCAAAATGACGCACACGCCACCAGCACGGTGCCGCGCTTGCCGTGGGACCCTTGCACGCTGAACCGCTCGACCAACTCTCTTTTGGAACCTTGCCCCTGCACCAGTACGTCTATGCCCTCGTGCGCAGGCAAGTGTCTCAGGAGAGCGTCGCCTATGCTGCGCATGGCCCGCAAAGTCGTGGTCAGCACCAGTGTACGGCCGCCCAAGACCTCCAACGCCTGGGCGATCAGCAATGCAACACAATCGCTGTGCAGAGGATCGGCAGGCAGGGGGAGATGCGGTGGCACATATATTGCCGCTTGTTCTGCATAGTTGAAAGGACTTTCCACCTGCAACACCCTGGCCCCGTGCAGCCCACTGGAATCAATAAACCACGATAGTTGCGCATCGTGTCCCAGGGTTGCTGAGGTAAAGGTCCACGATCGAAGGTGCTGGCCAGTGACGGTCTGCGCCTTGACCATCGCCTGCAACGCGTTCGTAACACTCAAAGGCGACTCAAAAAAACGAACACTCGCGCCCACCTCGACCCAACGCACCTTCCCCGGCAGCACAGGCATCGCGAACAAGGAGACGCTTTCACGCAGTGCCTGCAAGCGCTGCAACAACACGCGCCATGTCGGCGAGGCATCCTCCATGGGAGCGAGTGCACTTGCAACCATGGACATGCAATCGAGCAATCGCTGAATGTGCGTACGCCAAAGCCACGGATCCACTCCCGCCGGAGCGTCACATTTCCAAGCCATCCTTCCCGGCTGACTGGAAAAAAGTGATTGCAATGCGTTCGCGGCGTTCTGCATGGCCACTACCTGCGCTCGCCAACCTGCGGATATCCAAGCCAAACTCTCGCCTGTGGCCTGCAGGTCCTTCAGGAAGTGTGTTAGCTGGTGGGTGGACCACTGCTGCGCCAGGAATTGCAGCCCGATGTCGTCAAGTTGGTGTGCCTCGTCCAGCACCACCGCAGTCACGCTGGGCAACAATTCCGTGATACCCGACTCCCGGAACTGCAGGTCGGCAAAGAAGAGGTGGTGGTTCACGACGATGAGGTCCGCCGCCATCGCCGCCTTTCGTGCCTTATTCACATGGCAATCACTTGCGTGGGGGCAGACGTTGCCAAGACAATTGTCACGCGTGGAGGAGACCAGCGCCATGACCGGAGAATCTTCTTCCAGCGTGGGCAGTTCGCCCAAATCGCCCGTCAGCGTCCTGCGCGCCCATTGCTCCACTTCGGACACCTCACGCAATTGCACCGGGTGCCAGTCGATGTCGGCGTGGCGAGCCACTTGCATGCGCATTGTGCACAAGTAACTGCTTCGACCTTTTAGCATCACCACCCGTAGCGGGATCTCCAACGCGGACATGAGTCGGGGCAGATCGCGATGAAAGAGTTGATCCTGCAAGGCCTTGCTGGCCGTCGACACCAGAACCCTCTGCCCACTGAGCAGGGCCGGTACGAGATAGGCGTAGGTCTTGCCAATGCCGGTACCGGCCTCAACCACCAGCACGCCACCTTCCTCCATGGTTTGAGCGACGGCCTGCGCCATTTGCAATTGCCCAACCCGCGTGGTCCATTCAGGCTGTCCACGGGCAAGCACACCGTCGGCAACAAAGGCACATGCCACACGCTGCGGCAAGCTCATGGATCAGGCTGGTTCGTTCGGCTCAAGCGCGTCCTTTAGCCGGGCAATCTCGTCACGCAGTGCAAGTCGGCGCTTCTTCAGGCGGCGCACCATGAGTTCATCCACGGGTGCCAGCGCCACGGTGCGGTCAATGACCGCGTTCAGATCGGCGTGCTCCATCTGCAGTTCTATCAATCTGCGTTGAGGGGAATGTAGATTTGCGTCCAAATGTAAATTGTGACTCTGGTCATGGTTAAATCGAGCCCGACTTGGGCTGGTGCGTTCGATAATACGACCAGACCGACCTAAATATCGAAAGAATTGCTTGGCGACCCTCCCAATATGGCAACAGGCTACCGACTAACCGCTTCTACCGGCATTCATAAAGGCGATCGTGACTACCAGCAGGACCAGGTGGCGCTGCTCAAGCATGGCCGCGTCAATGGGTGCGTATTGGCGATTGTTGCCGATGGGATGGGCGGGCGCAGCGGTGGACGAAAAGCATCTGACCAGGTCATGCTGACTGCCAAGCAGTTGTTCGAACGCTACGACCCCGAAACCGACGATGCGTCGGCCACGCTGATGCAAATCGTGCAGGAGGCGCACATTGTCATCAAGTTGACCGCTATCTCGGCCGAGGAAGAACCCCACAGCACTTTGGCTGGGTTTCTCATCAACCCGGGTGGCGATTGCCATTGGGCCCATACAGGCGACTCCCGGATTTACCATTACCACGGCAATCAGTTCGTCAAACGCACCATGGACCACTCCTACGTGCAGGCCCTGGTCAACCGCGGTGAAATCACCGAAGAGCAGGCCAGCGTGCATCCGCAGTCCAACATCCTGATGGGTTGTCTGGGCACCGAGGCTGATCCGCCGGTGGACTTCCATTTCATCCCCAAGTTACGCTCAGGCGACGTGTTGATGGCCTGCAGCGACGGCGTCTGGCATTACTTCAACAATGGGGAATTGGGTTCGGTTCTGTCGACCTTGTCGGCACGGGAAGCGACGGAGTTCCTGATCGAGAAGGCCCGTTCACGCGGTCGCGGTGGCGGAGACAACCTGTCGCTGGTGATTGTCAAACTCGAAGCGCTTGGCGGTAGTTGAATACCGCCAAGTGGGTTGCGAACCAACTCAATTGATTCAAGGAGGCACCGGAAGCGCGAGGTGCGCCGGCACAGGCTCCCTCAGGCGCTGATCTCGCAAGTTTCGGCGCTCTTGTGCGTCCTGTTGTTTCTTGAGAAAACGTGCTTTCCTGGCCTCACGGGTAGCCGCATCGACGGCGTTTCCAGGTTTTGCTGCGCGATCGATCCCACGACTTTCGCCCGCCGGCAGTCGAGGCTCGCTTGCCTTGGACAGCGATGGCGTCTGCGTCCCGGCGGACGCCGAGGTCGCCGCCTGTTCGGCCTCGCGCTGCTGGCGTTGTGCGAGTTTTTCTCTGCGACTTTGACGGCTCTGCTCGGCCTGCTCCAGACGCTGGGCGCTGTTTATTTGTGCAATGCGCTGGTCCAACACGGCCATGCGTTCACGCCGCTGCGTGCGCACCCGGTTGACACAATCGGTCACGGCAAAACGGGCGTGACACTGCTGCTCCAGCGCGTCCAGTTCCCGGGATTGCTCCTGTCGCTGTGCCTCGATGCGGGATCGCTCGCCTTCATAGTCTTTCGATTCGGTGTGCGCTGCGACGCAAAACGTCAACATCCATACACACAAACATCGAATGGCAAAGTCACGCCCGCTCATGTCAATCGTGTTTCGACCATCCGCCGATCCTGAGCAATGTACTCGCTCGACTGCATTTCGTTGAGGCGTGACACTGTGCGCGGGAATTCATGCACCATCGGACCTTCGGTATACAAACCCTCCGGCACCACCGCGGCGGAAATCACCAACTTGACGCGCCGGTCGTACAGCACATCAACCAGCCAGGTGAACCTGCGTGCCTCGGATGCCATGCGCACTGGCATATGCGGCACATTGCTCAAGAATACTGTGTGAAACTGGCTGGCGATTTCCAGATAGTCATTCTGCGAGCGCGGCCCGCCACACAGTGTGCGGAAGTCAAACCACACCACGCCGCCCGCTTTGCGCCGGCAATGAATCTCTCGAGCCTCGATCTGCAACAGTGGCGCTTCGTCCTGCGATGCAGCCAAAGCGTTGAACGCCTGTTCCATGGCCTCGTCCGCCTGCGCTCCCATTGGCACATGGTAGAGCTTGACATCCTCCAAGGTCCGTCGACGGTAGTCACAGCCGTTGTCTACATTGAGAACCGTCATCCGCTCATTGAGCAAGGCAATAGCAGGCAGAATGCGATCGCGGTGCATTCCCCCTGGGTAAAGATCGTCGGGCTTGAAATTGGAAGTGGTCACCAGACCCACACCGTTGGCAAACAGCGCGGCAAGCAACCGATGCAGGATCATCGCATCGGTAATGTCTGCCACGTGGAATTCGTCAAAGCAGATCAACCGGTAACGCACGGCCATGCGTTTGGCCAATTCGTCGAGTGGGTTCACGATGCCCTGCAGGTCCGACAACTCGCGGTGCACCTCGCGCATGAACTCGTGAAAGTGCAGTCGCGTTTTGCGCTTGAGCGGTACTGCATTGAAAAAACAGTCCATCAGAAAGCTTTTTCCCCGCCCCACCCCACCGTACATATACACGCCCCTGGGGACTTCAGGCCGGTTGATCAGCTTCTTCAACGCATTGGAGCGTTTTTCCTTAAACGCCGACCACTGCCGGGCGCAGCGCTCGAGCTCCTCGACGGCACGCAACTGGGCTGGGTCTGCGGTATACCCGCGGGCCTTCAGTTCGGCCTCGTAGGCTAGTTTGACACGCGATGGCACTGCCGGATACCGCTATCAATTCCGTAGCTGCTTGCTCTCACCAGATAAGCGTCAGAGCCCACTTTGTCTTTAAAAGTTCAGCGTACGTTTGTCAACCGCTAGAGCAGCTTCCTTGGTGGCTTCACTCAAGGACGGGTGGGCGTGGCAGATCCGGGCAATATCTTCGGCACTGGCCTTGAATTCCATGGCCACCACCGCTTCGGAAATGAGTTCGCTGGCCATCGGGCCGACAATGTGCACGCCCAGAATCTCGTCGGTCTTGGCGTCTGCCAGAAACTTGACGAAGCCAGTGGTGTCGCCCAGTGCACGGGCACGACCGTTGGCAAGGAACGGGAACGAACCCGCCTTATAAGCCACACCGTCTGCTTTGAGTTGCTGCTCGGTGCGCCCCACCCAGGCAATTTCAGGGCTGGTGTAGATCACCCATGGCACGGTGTTGAAGTTGACGTGTCCGTGCTGCCCAGCAATACGTTCGGCCACAGCCACGCCCTCTTCCTCGGCCTTGTGTGCCAGCATCGGCCCGCGAACGACGTCCCCCACGGCCCAGACGCCCGGCAGATTGGTCTTGCAGTCACCGTCAACCATGATGGCGCCACGTTCATCGAGCAATAGCCCCACCGCTTCGGCGTTGAGGCCGGTGGTGTTGGGCACCCGCCCAATGGAGACGATCAACTTGTCTACATCCAACGTTTGCGCTTCGCCCTTGGCATTGGTATACGCAACCGACACGCCTTTCTTGCCAGCCTTGATCTCATCCACCTTTACCCCGAGTTCAATCTTGAGACCCTGTTTGGTGAACGCCTTGTGCGCTTCCTTGGCAACCTGCTCGTCCACAGCTCCAAGAAAGACTGGCAGACCTTCCAGGATCGTGACATCTGAACCCAGGCGTTTCCAGACCGAGCCCATCTCCAGGCCGATGACGCCGGAGCCGATCAGTCCAAGCTTTTTTGGCACGGCACCGATGCGCAGCGCACCATCGTTGGAGAGCACATTCACTTCGTCAAAGGGAGTGCCCGGCAATGCGCGGGCATTGGATCCGGTGGCAACAATGACCTGTTTGCCCACGATCGTTTCTTCTGCAGCGCCCGCTACCTTGATCTCGTAGCCATCGGCACCCGCCTTCAAGAAAGATCCACGCCCGTGAAAGAACGACACCTTGTTCTTCTTGAACAGGTACAGGATGCCGTCGTTGTTCTGCTTGACCACCGTGTCCTTGCGGGCAATCATCTTCTCCACATCCATGGTCACGCCCTTGGCCGTGATGCCGTGCTCGGCAAAGTGGTGGTTGGCATGGTGAAAATGCTCGCTCGACTGCAGCAATGCCTTCGAGGGAATACAGCCCACATTGGTACAAGTGCCACCCGGTGCCGGGCCGCCCGAGGCATTCTTCCACTCGTCAATACAAGCCACGCTAAAGCCCAACTGCGCAGCCCGAATGGCCGCAATATAGCCGCCGGGTCCGGCACCAATAACAACAACATCAAATTGTTTACTCATAGCTTTCTCACCTCATTCAAGACCAGACCGAAAAGCGCGCCCCTAAACCAAGGCAAGCGCAGCGAAGCCCCTTCCAGGAACACCGCGGAACCGGCTCTGCCGGGCCGCTGGTGTTGCCCCCTGCAAGGGGGAAAGCGGCCACACGCAGTGGGCAAGCCGGGGGGTGTGTTGACTAAATATCAAAAAGCAACCGAGCCGGATCTTCCAGCGCCTCTTTCATCGCCACCAGCCCCAGCACCGCCTCGCGACCATCAATGATGCGGTGGTCATAGGACATCGCAAAATAGTTCATGGGACGCACCACCACCTGGCCGTTCTCCACCATTGCACGGTCCTTGGTCGCATGTACACCGAGAATGGCGCTCTGCGGCGGGTTGATGATCGGGGTAGACATCATCGAGCCGAAGGTGCCACCGTTGGAAATGGAGAAGGTGCCGCCGGTCATTTCTTCGATGCCCAGTTTGCCGTCGCGTGCCTTCACGCCGTACTCGGCAATCTTTTTCTCGATATCAGCAAAGCTCATCTGATCGGCGTTGCGCAAAATCGGCACCACCAGACCGCGGGGCGAACCCACCGCGATACCGATGTCGAAGTAGCCGTGGTAAACGATGTCGTTGCCATCCACCGATGCGTTGAGCACCGGGAATTTCTTGAGGGCGTGCACCGCCGCCTTGACAAAGAAACTCATGAAGCCAATCTTGACGCCATGTTCCTTCTCAAAGCGCTCCTGGAAACGCTTGCGCATTTCCATCACGGGGGCCATGTTGATCTCATTGAAGGTGGTGAGGATCGCGTTGCTGCTCTGCGACTGCAACAGGCGTTCGGCCACCCGGGCCCGCAAACGGCTCATCGGAACACGCTGCTCCGGGCGATCACCCAGGTGCGGCGTGGGCGCTGCCACTTGAGGCAAGGAACTGGCTTTCACGCCCGTGGGGATTGCGGCAGCAGCTACTGTTTTAGGAGCAGCAGCGGCCTGCAGCACGTCACCCTTGGTCACACGGCCGTCTTTGCCTGTACCGGGAACAGAACCTGCGGCCAGCCCATGGTCGGCCATTAATTTGGCTGCGGCCGGCATCGCCACGCCAGCTTTCGAAGCACGGGCCGGTGCGGCCATCTGCGACGCCTGCGCTGCGACGAGCGCCTGACCAGCCGCAACCACTGGCGCCACCGGGGCCGCAGCACCCGCCTTGCCTTCGGTGTCGATACGAGCGATCAGCTGCTCGGCAGCGACGGTGGAGCCATCCGCCTGCACCAGTTCGGTCAACACGCCAGCGGCCGGCGCTGGCACCTCCATCACGACCTTGTCGGTTTCGACTTCGATCAGGATTTCATCGATGGCGACTGCATCGCCCACTTTCTTCTTCCACTGCAACAAGGTTGCTTCGGCCACAGACTCTGACAGCTGCGGCACTTTGACTTCTACGATTGCCATGACAGTTATTCCTTATTTGGACAGGACAAAGCCCTTGAGTTTTCCGAATGCGCCTTCCACCAGAGCCTTTTGCTGCTCCTGGTGCAAGTGCGAATAGCCCACCGCCGGTGATGCGGACGCTGCACGCCCGGAGTACGCCAGGCGCTGACCATCGGCCATGTTTTCATGCAGGTAGTGCTGCACAAAGAACCAGGCGCCCTGGTTCTGTGGCTCGTCCTGACACCACACCACCTCAGTGGCATTCGGGTACTTCCTGAGCTCAGCCGAAAACGCCTTGTGCGGGAAGGGATAGAGTTGCTCGATGCGCAGCAATGCCACGTCATCAGCACCCTTCTCTTCACGCTTTTTGACCAGGTCGTAGTAGACCTTGCCCGAGCACACTACGACCCGTTTGACTTTGTCGTCCTTGAGCTCCTTGCTCTCTGGTATCACTGTCTGGAAACCGCCCCGGGTGAATTCGGACAAGGGAGAGCCTGCATCCTTGGCACGCAGCAGCGACTTGGGCGTCATGATGACCAAGGGCTTGCGCAGCTTGCGCACCATCTGGCGGCGCAGCACATGGAAAATCTGGCTTGCCGTGGTGGGCTGCACGATCTGCATATTGGCGTCGGCCGCCAGCTGCATGAAGCGCTCCAGCCGCGCCGAACTGTGCTCCGGGCCCTGGCCTTCGTAGCCGTGCGGCAGCATCAGGGTGATGCCATTCACACGGCCCCACTTCACTTCACCGGAAGCGATGAACTGGTCAATGACCACCTGCGCACCATTGGCAAAATCGCCAAACTGCGCCTCCCAGATCACCAGGGTGTTGGGGTCGTTGGACGCATACCCATACTCGAACGCCAACACCGCCTCTTCCGAGAGGATGGAGTCAATCACCACAAACTGCGCCTGACCATCGGCCACGTTCTGCAGCGGCACATAGGTGCCGACATCCCACTTTTCACGGTTCTGGTCGTGAATGACCGCGTGGCGGTGAGTGAAGGTGCCGCGACCGCAATCTTCACCCGACAAGCGCACCGGGTAGCCGCTGGCAACCAGCGACGCAAACGCCATGTGCTCGCCCATGCCCCAGTCCACATTGATCTCGCCGCGCCCCATGGCCGCGCGATCGTCATACACCTTCTTCACCAACTGGTGCGGGGTAATGGTTGTCGGCAAGGTGGTAACTTTCTCTGCCAGACGCTTCCACTCCGCCATGGGAATGGCGGTGTCTCCAGCATCGGTCCACTTTTTGCCGAGAAACGGCGTCCAGTCCACCGCGTACTTGCTCTTGAAATTGGTCAGCACCGGATCGACCGTGTGTTTACCCTGATCCATTGCGGCGCGGTAGGCCTTGACCATATCGTCGCCAAGCGTATCGCCCAATCCCTGCGCCGCCAGTTTGTCGGCATAGAGCTTGCGGGTACCGGGGTGCACGGCGATCTTTTTGTACATGAGCGGCTGGGTCAGACTCGGGGTATCCTGCTCGTTGTGGCCGAGTTTGCGAAAGCAGGTGATGTCGACCACCACGTCCTGCCGGAATTCCATGCGGAATTCCAGCGCCAACTGAGTCGCCAGCACCACTGCTTCCGGGTCATCGCCATTGACGTGCAGCACCGGCGCTTCCACCATCTTCACGATATCGGTACAAAACGCGCTGGAACGCATGTCACGCGGGTCCGACGTGGTGAAGCCAATCTGGTTATTGATGATGATGTGGACCGTGCCGCCGGTGGTGTAGCCGCGGGTCTGGGCCAGACACAGGGTTTCCTGGTTGACACCCTGGCCGCCAAAGGCCGCATCGCCGTGCACCAGTACTGGCAGCACCTGGTTGCCCGTAGGGTCTGCGCGGCGGTCCATCCGGGCGCGCACTGAACCCTCCACCACCGGATTCACAATTTCCAGGTGCGAAGGATTGAACGCCAGCGACAAGTGCACCGGGCCGCCAGGTGTCGTCACATCGGACGAAAAACCCTGGTGGTATTTCACATCCCCTGCAGGCAAATCTTCGGGTGCGGTGTGGTCAAACTCGGCAAACAGATCACCGGGCATCTTTCCCAGGGTGTTGACCAGCACGTTCAGGCGCCCCCGGTGGGCCATGCCGATCACAATTTCCTGCACCCCCTTGGCGCCGGCCTGCTGGATCAGTTCGTCCATGGCCGCGATAAAACTGTCACCACCTTCCAGCGAGAAACGCTTTTGACCCACGAACTTGGTATGCAGAAAGCGCTCCAGGCCTTCTGCCGCCGTCAGACGGTCCAGGATGTGCTTCTTTTTCTCTGCAGAAAAGCTGGGTTTGCAACGGATGCTTTCGAGCCGCTGCTGCCACCAGCGCTTCTGGTTCTGGTTGGTGGTGTACATGTACTCCACACCCATCGTGCCGCAATAGGTCTCGCGCAAAGCATTCATCAGCTCGCGCAGACTCATCGACTCCTTGCCGAAGAAGGTATTGCTGGTGTTGTAGACGGTTTCCTGGTCCGCATCATTGAATCCATAAAAGGAAGGTTCGAGCTCAGGAATCTTGTCGCGCTCGGTGCGCTTGAGTGGATCCAGATCAGCCCAGCGCGCGCCCACATTGCGGTAGGCAGCAATCAACTGCTGCACGGCGGTGCGCTTGCGGCCCATCTCGGAGTCGGCACCGGTGGCCATCACCACTTGCTTGACCCCCTGCTTGGCACGCTCGGCGAACGCATTGATCACCGGCAAGTGGGCAACATCCTTGGCGGCGCTGCCATCGACGGCGGGCACGTTCTGCAGGGCATCGAAGTAGTCGCGCCAGGAATCCGGGACACTGCCGGGGTTGGCCAGGTAGTTTTCGTACATCTCTTCGACGTACGGGGCGTTGCCGCCAAATAGATAGGTAACGTTCTGATACGTCTGGTACACAGACGCAGCACCATTCGCCCCTTGGGACGTTGTCTCACTCATATTCCGCTGACCTCCGTTTCCCTTGGGGAAACCTAAGTTTGGTTAAGAAACCTTCCGCGACACGGCTGAACCGTTGAGCGGATGCGACAAATGCCTGGAAGGGCCGACTTTTCGAAGCGCGATTGTGTCACTCTTTTGCAACACAGCTCACGAGTATCAACAAAAGCCCTTACAGCGGGCTTGCGTGCAGCGTTGCCGCCTGCGGCTTATGCGCTGCGCGCACCGTAAACTTGCACCTTCTCAACCCTTCATTCATCACCGAACGGATCACCATGCTTCGACACTCTTCCCGATTTCTGCGCCATAGTTTGATGGCGACTGCCGTATTGCTGGCGCTTGGCGCGCACGCGCAAGGCGCTGTCAAAGTGGGATTACTCAGCACCCTGTCCGGCCCGGGGGCCGGTTTGGGCGTGGATATTCGGGATGGTTTTCAGTTAGCGGTAAAACTCGCTGGAGGCAAGTTGGGCGGACAGAATGTGGAAGTGATCGTCGCCGACGACCAGGCCAGCCCCGACGTGGGTCGCCAGACGGCCGACCGTCTGGTCAAGCGCGACAAGGTCGACTTCATGACCGGTGTGGTCTTCTCCAATGTGATGCTGGCGGTCGGCGCGCCGACCTTCCAGTCGCAAACCTACTACATCAGCGCCAATGCAGGCCCCTCCCAATACGCTGGCGAGCAATGCAACCCGTTCTTCTTCAGTGCCTCGTACCAAAACGACAATATGCACGAGGCCGCCGGCCAGGTCGTCACCGAAAAGGGTTTCAAGCGCGTGGCCGTGATTGCGCCCAACTATCCGGCTGGCAAGGATGCCATCACCGGTTTCAAACGGTTCTTCAAGGGTGAGGTCATCTCGGAGGCGCTGCCGGCCCTGAACCAGCTCAACTTCGGCACCGAAATCGCCCAGCTGCGCGCGGCCAAGCCCGATGCGGTGTATATCTTCCTGCCCGGGGGCATGGGCATCAACTTCATCAAGCAGTTTGTGGGTGCCGGACTCTCGAAGGACATGATCCTGTTCGGCCCCGGTTTCTCGGGGGATGAGGATGTCATCAAGGCGGTCGGCGAGCCGATGCTGGGCATGTTCAACACGACCCAATGGGCACATGACATGGACAATGCCGCGAATAAGAAGTTCGTCGCCGAGTTCGAGAAGGAATACGGCCGCCTACCCACGATGTACGCAGCCCAGGGCTACGATGCGGCGCAATTGATGGATGCCGCCGTGCGTGACACCAAGGGCAAGCTCGACGACAAGGTGGCAGTACGCAAAGCGCTGATGGCCGCCAATTTCAAATCGGTGCGGGGCGAGTTCAAGTTCAACAAGAACCAGTTCCCGATCCAGAACTATTACCTGCGCATGGTCGGCAAGGATGCCAAGGGCCGGATCACCAACCGGCTGTTGGGCGCCCCGGTACTCAAGAACCACAGCGACGCCTACGTCGGCAATTGCAAAATGCCCGCTTGATGACAGGTTGCATCGCGCACGAGGAAGGCTTGTGAACGCCATTCTGGTACTCGAACAGGCGCTCAACGGTCTGCAGTTCGGGCTGATGCTGTTCCTGCTGGCTGCCGGCTTGACGCTGGTATTTGGCATCATGGACATGATCAACCTGGCCCATGGCTCTCTGTACATGGTGGGCGCCTACCTGATTGCGACCCTGACCCAAGTGCTGGGGAGTTTCTGGTTGGGCCTCGGTCTGGGCGTGCTGGGTGCCGCCGTGTTTGGTGTGTTGCTGGAGGTGAGCATCCTGCGGCGCCTGTACCAGCGCGACCATCTCTCGCAGGTACTGGGCACCTTTGCCATCATGCTGATGTGCAACGAAGCCGTGCGCATGATCTGGGGCGCGCAGCCGGTCGCTCTCAACGCCCCACCCACGCTGGCCGGGCCGGTGGAACTGTTTCCCGGCTTTTCGTACTCTTCCTACGGTCTGTTCATCATTGCTGTGGGCCTGCTGGTGGCGGGCCTGCTGTACCTGCTGATCAGCCGCACGCGCGTCGGCATGCAGGTGCGTGCGGGTGCTTCGAATCGGGAAATGGCCCTGGCCATGGGGGTCGACGTGCGCAAGCTCTTTACTGGCGTATTTGCTGTTGGTGCCGCGCTGTGTGGCATTGCCGGGGGCATGTTGGGGCCGATGCTGGCGGTGCAGGTCGGCATGGGCGAGAGCATCCTGATTTTGGCCTTTGTCGTGATCGTGATCGGCGGTATCGGCTCGGTACGGGGTGCCTTCCTCGGCGCATTGATCATTGGCGTCATTGACACCGCAGGCCGCACCTTGATTCCCCTACTGTTTGCATCCCTCATGTCGGCCGAGGCAGCGGCCAATGCGGCGCCGGCAGTCGCCTCCATCATGATTTACCTGCTGATGGCCACGGTGCTGTTTTTCCGTCCCAGGGGTTTGTTCCCCACGCACGGTTGACCGCAGGTTGCCGAATTCCAGTACTGCTTCATGACGCAATCCCAAATAGTGCAAGGCAACACCGACAGCATTCTGGATCACCGACTGCATTGGCGCCTGGCGCTGCCGGTGTTGGCACTGCTGGTGGCATTTCCGCTCATGGCGAGTGCTACAGGGATGGAATTTTATGTATCCCTTGCCAGTCGTATTCTCATTTTTGCCCTGGCTGCGACCAGTCTCAACCTCATTCTCGGCTTTGGCGGCATGGTAAGTTTTGGCCATGCTGCATTTGTGGGCCTGGGCGCCTATTCCGTGGCCATCTTCATGCAGGCCGGCATCGTCAGTGCCTGGCTGGCCTGGCCGCTTGCCATGCTGGTAAGCGCGGGTTTCGCGCTGGTCATTGGTGCCGTCAGCCTGCGCACCCAGGGCGTGTACTTCATCATGATCACCCTGGCTTTTGCCCAAATGCTGTTCTATCTGGTGACTTCCCTCAAGGCCTACGGTGGAGAAGACGGCCTGTCACTGGCCGGTCGTTCCACCCTGGGCCTGGGGCTGGACCTGGCGCAGGAGCGGGTCTTCTACTACGTTACCTTGGGCATTGTGGTGATGGTCCTGCTGGCGGTGGCGCGGCTGCTCAATGCGCGCTTTGGGCATGCGCTACAGGCTATTCGTGAGAATGACGTACGGATGGCGGCCATCGGTTTCCCGGTGTTTCGATACAAGCTGGTCGCATTTACTCTGGCAGGTGCACTGGCCGGTCTGGCCGGAGCGCTGCTGGCCAACCTGGGCGGCTTCGTCAGCCCGGCACTGATGCAGTGGAGCCAGTCCGGCATGCTCATGATCATGGTGATTCTGGGCGGTGTCGGCTATCTGTACGGCGGCCTGCTGGGCGCGGTCTTCTTTCTGCTGCTGGAAGAACTGCTGACCCATTTCACCATCCACTGGCAACTCGGCCTGGGTGCCGTACTGCTGCTGGTGGTTCTGGTGGCACCCAATGGATTGGCCAGCTTGATCAAGGGAGGCCGACGACCATGAGTGCGGTACTGCTTCGGGTTGACCAGTTGGTCAAGCGCTTTGGCGGCCTGACGGCGACCGATCACGCACAACTCACGGTTGCGACTGGGTCCGTGCACGCCCTCATTGGCCCCAACGGAGCGGGCAAAACGACCCTGATTCACCAGATTTCCGGGGCCTTGCAGCCTGACGAAGGGACTATCTCCTTTGACGGGCGCGACATCACCACGATGCCGATGCACCAGCGCGCCCGCATCGGTCTGGTCCGTTCCTACCAGATCACCAGCATCTTCAAGCGCCTCTCGGTGCTGGACAACCTGGCGCTTGCGGTGCAAGCCGGCTGTGGCAGCAGTTTTCAGTTCTGGCGCGCCGCCCGCGCAGAACATGAACGCTACGCCGAGGCCGCCGCGTTGGCCGAACGGGTCGGACTTGCCACGCGGCTGCAAACCATCTCCGCTTCACTTTCGCACGGCGAACAACGCCAGCTGGAACTCGGGCTGGCCCTGGCCACCCGACCCAAACTCCTGCTGCTCGACGAGCCAATGGCGGGCATGGGCCAGGACGAATCGGAGAACATGGTGGAACTGCTGCAAAGCCTGCGCTGCGAGTCAACCATCCTGCTGGTCGAGCACGACATGGACACGGTGTTCCGTCTGGCCGACACTGTCTCCACCCTGGTATTTGGCAAGGTGATTGCCAGCGGCACCGCACAGCAGATCAAGGACAACCCGGACGTACAGCGCGCCTACCTGGGCGACGACGAAGTGCTGGACGACCGCGTACCAGCGCGGTAAGGGACTGAGCATGCGCACCACAGACACGCTGCTTGAAGTTGACGACCTGCACACAGCCTATGGCAGCAGCCAGATTCTGTTTGGCATCCATCTGCAGATGCGCCAGGGTGAAACCGCCACGCTGCTGGGTCGCAACGGCATGGGAAAAACCACCACCGTGCGCTCGATTCTTGGCTTGACACGCGCCACCCGCGGCACGGTGCGCTTCTGCGGTGAACGCATCGACCATCTGAGCCCCGATCGGATTGGCCGCATGGGGATGGCGGTGGTGCCCGAGGGGCGCATGATCTTTGCCAACCTGTCGGTCGAAGAAAACCTGCGCGCCTTTGCCGCCAACCGCAGCCGCAGCATTGAGCCCTGGACCCTGGAGCGGATCTACCACCTGTTTCCCTGCCTCAAGGAGCGCCATCGCAACATGGGCAACCAGCTATCCGGTGGCGAACAGCAAATGCTCGCCATCGGACGCGCGCTGCTGACCAATCCGAGGCTGCTGATCCTGGACGAAGCTACGGAAGGGTTGGCCCCGTTGATCCGGGAGGACATCTGGCGCTGCCTGGACACGCTGCGCGCACAGGGTCAGAGCATTTTGGTGATCGACAAGTACGTCCACAAACTGATGCACCTCGCCGACCACCACACCATCATGGAGCGCGGCAAGGTGGTGTGGCAAGGCAATTCCGGACAACTCGGAGCCAGCCCGGATGTCTGGCACCGCTACATCGGGGTTTGAGGCTGATCAGCCTGATAGCTGAGCCCAGGCCTTGTAGCTGCGGCATAACATGCCCTGCGTGCAAATGTTAGCCTGCGCTGAAAGGCCTGACTCAATTGGAAAGCTGCATCCAGGCCTTTTCCAAACGCTTTACGCTCACCGGCTGCGGAGTGCGCAACTCCTGGGCAAAGAAACTCACGCGCAACTCTTCAAGCAACCAGCGAAACTCCTGCATGCGTTCGTCCACCGCGCCCTTGCGCTCGGCGACCAGGCGCCAGTAGCGCTGCTCCTGCGGCCGCAATTCGGCCAGACGGGCGGCGTCGCGGGCCGGGTCGGCGCGGTACTTGTCCAGGCGCAGGGTAATGGCCTTGAGGTAACGCGCCAGATGCTGCAACCGCTCCCACGGTGTGGTTTGCAGAAAGCGTTTGGGTACCAGGCGTTGCAGTTGCTGCGCGGTATCGGCCACCGCCTCTGGCGCATTTTTGGTGTCCTTGATCTTTCGCACAGCCGTGGCGTATTCGACGAGGACAACACCCGCCATGCGCGCCACCTCGCTCGAAATCAAGTTCAACCGTCCGCGCCCTTCCTCGACGCGGCGCTTGAACGCCAACGCGTCTGTGGGCAAAGGCTCCATCAGAAAGGCACGATCCAGCGCTACAGCGATGATCTGTTCGCGCAACTCTTCCAATGTGCCGCCACCCGAGCCGTTATCCGCCTTGCCCACCTGCATATGGGTCACCGCCATTTTCTGCAGGTCAGGGATATTCTTTTCCAGATACTTGAGTGCATCCTTGATCTGCAAGGCAAACAGACGACGCAAGCCGGCGCGATGCTTCGCGGCCGCTGTTTCGGGCTCGTCAAACACTTCGATCGTCACTGCATCGCCGCCGTCGATGAGGGCAGGAAAGCCGATGATGGTCTGTCCACCCTTGCGGATTTCAAGCAGTTCGGGTAAGTCACCAAAGGTCCAGGCGGTGAACCGGCCATCCAGAATGCCGGGAACGGGGTTTGCTATGGTATTCGTAGCTTGTTGTGCAGATTTGGCGGGCGCTGGGAGCCTGGATGGCACAGCGCCCTGCTCCGTGTCCCCCGCCCGCTGCGCGGGTTCCTCCTTGACCTGCGCAGAACGCTCTGCCATCCCAGCTCCCCGAGTACTTCCTTGCGCCAACTTCAGGCTGGCCAGCGCCTGGAATGCACCGCGGGCCTGCTTTCCCCACTCGGCCTTCAGCGCACCCAGATTGCGCCCCTGCCCCAACTGGCGGCCATGTTCGTCTACCACCCGAAAGTTCATGAAAAAGTGGGGCTGCAGCATATCGACCTTGATGTCGGCGCGCACAATGTCCAGCGAAGTGGCATCCCGCACCAGCTTGAGTACAGCGTCGGTCAGACTCCCACTGCCAAACCGCGCGGACTCGTTCAGTGTTTCGGCAAATCGGGTAGCAGTTTCGGGCAAGGGCACCAGCCGGGAGCGGGGTCTCTGGTGCAGCGTCTTCAGCAGCGCCTGCACTTTTTCCTTCAGCATGCCCGGCACCAGCCATTCGCAGCGCTCGTCGTTAACCTGGTTCAGCACGAACAATGGAATCGTGACGGTCAGTCCGTCGCGAGCGTCACCCGGTTCGTGCAGGTAGGTGGCTGCACAGTCCACACCGCCCAGGCGTATGGTCTTGGGAAACGATGCGGTAGTAATGCCCGCCGCTTCATGGCGCATCAGTTCCTCGCGCGTCAAGCGCAGGAGCGTACTGTCGCTTCGGCCGGGCGACAGAGCGCTCTGCTCCGTGTCCCCCGCCCGCTGCGCAGGCTCCTCCTTTACCTGCGCAGAACGCTCTGCCGCCCGTCCTCCGGTCTTGTATTGCGGCTTTCTTGATTCCTCTCGATACCAGCGCTCCAGGCTATATGCACTGCACACATCGGCGGGCAGTTGCTGTTCGTAAAAGGCGTAGATCAGCTCATCGTCCACCAGCACATCCTGGCGACGCGCCTTGTGCTCGAGTTCCTCCACTTGCTTGATGAGTTTGTGGTTGGCAGCCAGGAATGGCAAGGACGTCTCCCACTCACGCCCAACCAATGCCTCCCGAATGAATATTTCGCGCGCTCCATGGAGGTCCACACGGCTGTAATTCACTCTGCGGCCGCTGTACACCACGATGCCATACAGCGTCGCTCTCTCCAGCGCTATCACCTCGCCGGCCTTCTTTTCCCAATGAGGATCGAGCAACTGCTTCTTGAGCAAATGCCCCCCCACCTGCTCGAGCCATTGCGGGTCGATATTGGCAATGCCGCGACCAAACAGGCGTGTGGTCTCGACCAGCTCGGAGGCAATGATCCAGCGCCCGGGCTTCTTGGTCAGGTGGGCACCGGGGTGCGGGAAGAACTTGATGCTGCGCGCGCCCAGGTACTCCCCATTTTGTCCTTCTTCGAGCTTGCAGCCGATGTTGCCTAACAAGCCCGACAACATCGACAGGTGGATTTGTTCGTAACTCGCTGGCGTAGTGTTGAGGCGCCATTTGTGTTCTGCCACGACGGTGTGCAACTGCGAGTGAATGTCTTTCCATTCGCGTACCCGGCGGATGTTGACGAAGTTCTGGTGCAGCAGTTGTTCGTATTGGCGGTTCGACAACTTGTGTGTTGTAGATTTGGCAGGGAGTTGGGGCAGTCGGGTGTTCTGCGTAGGTAAAGGAGGAGCCCGCAACGCGGGCGGGGGACACGGAGCAGAACGCCCGGCTGCCCCAACTCCCGGGGACGGCAAAGTCGGTCCACCACGCGCATCATGAATCCACTTCCAAAGCTTCAGATAGCCGGTGAACTCACTCTTCTCGTCGTCAAACTTCTGGTGGGCGGCGTCGGCCTGCTGCTGCGCGTCCATCGGTCTGTCGCGCACGTCCTGCACACTGAGCGCCGACGCAATGACCAGCACTTCGTCCAACGCCTGTCGGCTGCGGGCCTCCAGAATCATCCGCCCAACCCGTGGGTCCAGCGGCAATCGCGACAACTCCTGGCCCATGGCGGTCAGCGCATTGGCGTCGTCCACGGCGCCCAACTCGTTGAGCAACTGGTAGCCATCGGCAATCGCGCGGCCACTGGGATGCTCCAGAAAAGGGAAGTCTTCGACCACGCCGAGATGCAGTGACTTCATCCTCAAAATGACGCCGGCCAGTGACGAGCGCATGATTTCGGGATCGGTAAAGCGCTCGCGCCCGTCAAAGTCCTTTTGATCGTAGAGGCGGATACAGATGCCGTTGGCGACCCGACCACAGCGCCCGGCACGTTGATTGGCCGAGCTTTGGCTGATCGGCTCGACCAGCAACTGCTCCACTTTGCTACGGAAACTGTAGCGCTTTACGCGCGCTGTACCTGTGTCAATGACGTATTTGATGCCGGGAACCGTGAGCGATGTTTCGGCCACATTGGTCGCCAGCACCACGCGCCTGCCGGTGTGTCCGTCAAAAATGCGATCCTGCTCGGCGGGGCTCAGGCGGGCAAACAGCGGCAGCACCTCGGCGCTGCGCGTGATCGGGCTGTGTTTCAAGTGGCCGCGTAGATGGTCCGCTGCTTCGCGTATCTCGCGCTCACCCGGTAAAAACACCAGGATGTCTCCGCTGTTGTGGGCGTCTCGCCAGAGCTCGTCCACGCCATCGGCAATCGCATGGTTGAGGTCGTAGTCGCGCGATTCTTCAAACGGCCGGTAGCGCTGCTCGACGGGAAACATCCGCCCCGAGACCAGGATCACCGGCGCTGGAATGAGGCCCCCACGTTCGCTCACTGTGTGTAGCTCTCTGCCCCCCGAGGGGGCCGTGCCCGGCTTGGGGCGGCCCGGCGCCGGGCCTGCCTTTGTCGCGAAATGCTCGGCAAAGCGCTGGGCGTCGATGGTGGCCGAGGTGACGATGATCTTGAGATCGGGCCTGCGCGGCAAAATTTGCTTGAGGTAGCCCAGCAGGAAGTCGATGTTGAGGCTGCGCTCATGCGCCTCGTCGATGATGATCGTGTCGTAGGCGTTGAGCAGCGGGTCGGTCTGGGTTTCGGCCAGCAAAATGCCGTCGGTCATCAATTTGACCGAGGCATCGCGGCTCAGGCGATCCTGAAAACGTACCTTGAACCCCACCACTTCCCCCAGCGGCGTTTTGAGCTCTTCCGCAATGCGTTTGGCCACCGAGCTTGCGGCAATGCGGCGCGGCTGCGTGTGGCCGATCAACTTTCCGCGCGGTGCCGGACGTCCATCCGGCAGCGTCTTGGGGTAGTTACACAGGCCGCGCCCCATCGCCAGCGCGATCTTGGGCAACTGGGTGGTCTTGCCCGAACCGGTTTCGCCACAAACGATGATGACCTGATGCGCCTGCAGCGCCGCCATGATCTCCTCGCGTTTGCCCGATACGGGAAGCGACTCCGGGAATTCGATTTTCAGAGGTGAATTAGTCAATGGGCCAACTTGATAGAGAATCGCAGATTATCTCTGCCACCTGGATCCTTGACCTGCACCATGTCCGCTGTCTTCAACTTCACCTTTGTGCCCTGGTTCAGGTCGGTGGCGCCGTATATCCACAAGTTCCGCAATCAGACCTTTGTGGTGGGCATTGCCGGCGAAGCGATTGCAGCTGGCAAACTGCCCAACCTGGCGCAAGACCTGGCCATGATTCAGAGCATGGGCGTCAAAATCGTGCTGGTGCATGGTTTCCGACCCCAAGTGACCGAGCAACTCCAGGCCAAGGGCCACGTGGCAAGGTACTCGCACGGCGTGCGCATTACCGACGAAGTGGCGCTGGACTGTGCGCAGGAGGCCGCGGGGCAGCTGCGCTATGAGATCGAAGCCGCGTTCAGCCAGGGCCTGCCCAACACCCCCATGGCCGATTCCACCGTGCGTGTGATCTCTGGCAACTTCATCACCGCCCGCCCTGTCGGCATCGTGGATGGCGTGGACTTCCAACACTCGGGGCTGGTGCGCAAGGTCGACATTGCCGGCATCAGCCGCGTGCTGGACATGGGCGCCATGCTGCTGCTCTCTCCGTTTGGCTTTTCACCCACCGGAGAGGCATTCAACCTGGCGATGGAAGAGGTAGCCACCTCCGTGGCCACCGCTTTGCAGGCCGACAAGCTGATCTTCCTGACCGAAGTGCCCGGCATTCGCACCCGCCCACTGGAGGCACCCGGCGACGACAACCCGATTGACACCGAGTTGCCTCTTGCGGCGGCCGAACAATTGTTGGCCGAGCTGCCCCCCGCCACGCAACCCACCGACACCGGCTTTTACCTGCAACACTGCGTCAAGGCCTGCAAGAACGGGGTGGAGCGCAGCCACATCATTCCTTTTGCGGTGGACGGATCGGTTCTGCTGGAGGTCTACGTGCACGACGGCATCGGCACCATGGTGGTCGATGAAAAACTCGAGAGCCTGCGCGAAGCCACGGTCGACGATGTCGGTGGCATCCTGCAACTGATCGAACCCTTCGAGAAGGACGGCACCCTGGTCAAGCGTAGCCGCACAGAGATCGAGCGCGATGTGGGCAACTACACGGTGATCGAGCACGATGGCGTCATTTTTGCCTGCGCGGCACTCTACCCGTACCCGGAGGCGAAGACCGCGGAAATGGCGGCTTTGACGGTGTCGCCGCAATCTCAAGGCCAGGGCGACGGCGAACGGGTACTCAAGCGTGTGGAGCAGCGTGCCCGCGCCATGGGGCTGGACAGCATCTTTGTTCTGACCACCCGCACCATGCACTGGTTCCTCAAACGCGGCTTCGTGCAGGCCGACCCCGACCACCTGCCCGAAGCGCGCAGGCGTCTCTACAACTGGGACCGCAAGAGCCAGGTGCTGGTGAAGAAGCTCTCCTGAGGAGTGTCTGGACGCCGACGTGTTCTGCTCCGTGTCACTCGAAGAGCGACTGGGAGGCAAAGCATTCTGCTCCGTGTCCCCCGCCCGCTGCGCGGGCTCCTCCTTTACCTGCGCAGAACGCTTTGCCTCCCAGTCGCTCAGGTTTCCATCACGTACTGTGAACTACCAGCCGGCAATGGCACCATCGGCACGGGGTTCGGTGCCACCGCACAGTACACCCTGCGCATTGCGCCAGATGATCTGGCCGCGACCAAAGGCCTGGCGGTTGCCGGACCAGACCACCTCATGGCCCAACGCTGCCAGGCCATGGAACAGGTGCTCAGGGGTGGATCGTTCGATGTTGACCCGCCGACCACTCTCCCATTCCCAGCGCGGCGCATCGAGCGAGGCCTGTGGGTTCAATCCAAAGTCGATCGTATTCATCACCATTTGCACATGGCCCTGCGGCTGCATGAAACCGCCCATCACACCAAACGGCCCGACTGCGGCTCCGTCCTTGGTGAGGAATCCCGGAATGATGGTGTGGTAGGGGCGTTTCCCAGGCGCGAGGCAATTGGGGTGCGCCGGGTCGAGCGAGAAATTGTTGCCGCGATTTTGTAAAGCGATGCCTGTGCCAGGCACGACCAACCCGGAGCCAAAGCCCATGTAGTTGCTCTGAATGAATGACACCATATTGCCGTCAATGTCGGCCGTACTCAGGTACACGGTACCTCCGCGCGGCGGCTCGCCGGCCACGGGCAATGCGGCGTGCGAACCGATCAGCTTGCGTCGATCGTCCGCGTAGGCGTCAGACAGCAACTCCGCTACCGACACGCGCATGTATGCCGGGTCAGCGATGTGCGCCAGCCCATCGGCAAAGGCGAGCTTGATGGCCTCCATCTGCCGGTGGTGGGTGCGCACCGTGTCGCGCTCGGCAAAGTCAAATCCCTTGAGGATGTTCAAGGCGATCAAAGCCACCAGCCCATGCCCGTTCGGTGGAATCTCCCATACGTCATAACCCCGGTAGTTAACGCTGATGGGTTTGCACCAATCAACCTGGTAGTTGCCAAGGTCCTGCACGGAAAGCTGCCCTCCCGCCTGCTGCACAAAGGTTGCTATCTTCTCGGCCAGGGCGCCGCGGTAGAAATTCTCGGCATTCGACTCTGCAATGCCCTGCAATGTGTCGGCATGTCCACTGGAGCGCCAGACTTCACCGGCCAATGGCGCACGCTCAGGCGCAAATGTATCGAACCAATGGCGAAAGTACGGCTCCTTGAACTCGTTGCAAAACAACCGGGTGGCTTGTTGCCAGGCAAAAGCGACCATGGGCGAGACCGGAAAACCGTCCCGGGCCAGTTCGATCGCCGCGGCCATCGAATCGGTGAGTGGAAGACGCCCAAACTTCCCCGCCAATGCAGCCCAGGCGGCTGGTGCGCCAGGTACGGTCACCGGCAAGGGGCCAAAACGGGGCATGCTGGTCAGACCAAGCGCATTCGTCACGTCCAGCGACATCGCAGCCGCCGAGGGACCACTGGCATTGAGCCCATGCAATTTGCCACCGTGCCACACCAATGCAAAGGCGTCGCCCCCAATGCCGTTGGCGTTGGGCTCCACCACGGTCAGAGCGGCAGCAGTGGCGATCGCAGCGTCAATGGCATTGCCACCCCGCTGCAACACCGCCAGCCCCGCCTGCGCCGCCAGAGGTTGTGAAGTAGCCACCATGCCGCGCTGGGCATAGACCACATTGCGGCGGGAGGCATAGGGGTAATGGAAGGGGTCGAAGGTGGGCATAGCTACTTTCAGGCGGTGGCGGCCGACCCACGAAATGCACGCCAAACGAGGAGCAATGCCGCCAGACCCATGCCGCAAAAGCACAGAAACGCCCAGTTGGCGATGGTGCCACCCAGAAAGGTCCAGTCAATCGCGGTGCAGTCGCCGCTTCCCCTGAAAATCATGGGGATCACCCGCTGCAAAGGGAAAGCTTCAATCATGCCGTAGAGGTCGCGTCCACACGACGACACTTCAGGCGGGTACCACTGCAGCCAGCTTTGACGTGCGGCCGTGTAGGCGCCCCCGATAGCCACCACAATCAACAGCAAGCCCCCTGTTGTTTGCAAGCCTTTTTTGCCTGTAGCGCCCGCCAAAACAGCGCAAACAGCTACCAAAAACATAGCGTATCGCTGCACGATGCACATCGGGCAGGGGTTCAAGCCCACAACATGCTGCAGGTACTGCCCGTAGCCGAGCAGGGCCAGACAAGTGAAAGCAATCAGGCCATAAATGCGCCGGGGCGCATGGTCCAGCCAATAGTTCAAGAAGTTCAAAATCGCCATCCTTTTCAATGCTTGGCAACACGCCACTTTCAGCGCAGCTGCTGCCGTTGGTGCCCATTGTCGCTGCGAAGTTCCCTGCATTCGCCCAGGGTTCACCAAACCGAATAAGATTCGCGCTCGCGGTTGGCACGGACCGCACTCCTCTTTTTTTGTTTTTCTTTCGAAGGCTTTCCCCATGGCACGCTCTGTCAACTGTATCAAGCTCGGCCACAGCGCCGATGGTCTGGACTTCCCGCCCTACCCTGGCGAACTGGGCAAACGCATCTGGGAAAACGTCAGCAAGGAAGCCTGGGCCGCCTGGCTCAAGCACCAGACCATGCTGGTCAATGAAAACCGGCTGAACCTGGCCGATGCACGCGCCCGCCAGTACCTGGCGCGCCAGATGGAAAACCATTTCTTCGGCGACGGCGCAGACGCCGCCCAGGGCTACGTGCCGCCAAGCGCTGCCTGAGGCCTCTGATGCAACGGGATGCCGCCCTGGGGTTGGCATCGCCTGACATGGCCCGGGCCTGGGCCAGTTCGACGGCGTGGACCGTATTGGATACCGCCTTTGGCGACGGTAAACGCTTCCTGGAAATCCAACGGCTGTGGCGCAGCGATGTGCGACAGCCCCGCATGCTGCACTATGTCGGCATAGCTGCAGTTGGCACGCCGCTGGACGGCGTTTTGGCTCCGCTTTGCGCAGACTTGGAACCCGGCTTTCACAGGTTTAGTTTCGAGGGCGGGCAGATTTCCCTGACTTTGTGCCTGGGCGAGGTATCGGCCACTCTGTCCGAACACAACTTTCGGGCCGACACGATTTTTGCAGGTACTCTGGCTGACAAATGGGCCGCGCAATTGCTGGCCCGGCGGTGCAAGCGCAAGACCGTTGTTTACCTGCTGGAGTCGCCGCCAATCGCGGAAGATTCCTCGATCACGGTCCCTGCGGACCTACAAAAAGCCTGGCTTATCGCAGCGGGCTTTGTACGACCCGACGCGGGTGATTCGACTTGTGTCGTATACGACCCGCCCTGGGATATCAAGCCTCGACGAGCACTACGCCCCCAAGGAGGCTGGGCGCCAGAGCGTTCTGCGCAGGTCAAGGAGGAGCCCGCGCAGCGGGCGGGGGACACGGAGCAGAACGCTCTGGCGCCCAGCCTCCGCGCAGCGCCCGACCTCGGAGCAGCGCCCAACCTCCGAACACCCCCCGACCTCCCTGCAGCACCAAACCACAGACGTTGTGCCATAGTGGGCGCAGGCATTGTCGGCGCGAGCGTGGCACGCGCCCTGGCGCTGCGCGGCTGGCAGGTAAGCGTTTTCGACCAGGAAGCGACGCCAGCAGCACAGGCATCGAGTCTGCCAGTAGGGCTGGCCGTACCCCATGTATCAGCCGACGACAACCCACGCTCGCGTCTGACCCGCTACGGAACGCGCCTATTGGTCCAGCATGCCCGGGAACTGCTGGTGCAGGGCGAAGACTGGGAACCCAGCGGTGTGCTGGAGCGCAAACCCGGCCAAACCCCGCTGTGGCACGCACAAGCGGCGTGGGTCAAGCCAGCAGCCCTGGTGGGTGCCCTGCTCAACCACCCCGGCATTTCTTTTCACGGACTCTGTAGCTTCGCCGCCCTGCAGCACCATCGCGGTCAATGGTTGCTGGAAGCTAACCCTGGCCAGTGCAAAGAATCATTCGAACTGGTGGTACTGGCAAATGCGATGGGTTGTAAGCCGTTGCTGCAACCACTCGTCGGGCACACCACTTTCTATGAACGCATCCGTGATTTGCAGGCTGTGCACGGCACCGTCAGCACCGGGCACTACCTCGAAGAGATTGGCGTCCTGCCGTCGACTCCGGTCAACGGCCATGGATGCTTTGTGCCGTCCTTTCCGGGCGAGCACGGCGTGCACTGGCTCGTAGGTGCAAGCTTCGAGGCAGATTGGGCGCTGGCAGCGGATCTGTGGACACAGCACACTGGCAACATGGCCCGTCTGGAACACCTGGCACCGCCGCACGGCAAGGAACTCGCGGACACACTGGAACGCGGGCCGGTGACGCTGTGGTCAGCCACCCGTTGCGTCACGCATGACCGGCTGCCGCTGGTGGGCCCGGTGGACGTGGACGCCGCGCCCGGGCTGTGGCTCTGCGTCGGAATGGGCTCGCGGGGTTTGAGTTTTTCCGCCCTGTGCGCCGAACTGCTGGTGGCGCGGCTGTGTGGTGAGCCATTGCCTGTGGAAGCTCGTCTGGCGCGCAGCCTGGATTCGCAGCGCCACCGGCGCACGACACCAGGCGCTAAGCCCGATTGAGCAAACTCGCCACCTGCTGTGGAATAAAGGGAATTTCCAGCAGCCCCAGGCAACCCAGCTGATCGGCCTGCTCGATCGTCGCCCAAGTGGGCGCGCGCGCTGCCACAATCACCGACCGTGGTGGCGCCATTAGCGCCTCCAGTGATCGCACCAGGGACCAGGCGTTCACATCCTGCAGTGCGGTGCTCACAATCACGAGGTCGTAATGGCGTTGTGCCAGGAAACCGGTAGCACTTTTCGCGGTGGGCGCATCGTCCACATCGGTCATCCCGGCCAGCGCCAGGCGGGCGCGCAGGTATAACCCCTGCTCTACCGGAAAACCCACCACCAGCGCAACATGCACTCCGGGTGGCACCACTTTGTCTTGCGGATCTCCCAGCTCCAGGTCAATATCGACATCAGCGAACGACGCAAAAAGACTGTCCAGGGTCCGCACCAGCGCGTGCCAGTCGACCGGACGGGTGAAGGTGCGCCAAGCCTGCGCTGGCGGATCGTTACCAACACAAATCAGCTTGAGGTGGGGGTTGCGCATCGGTGAGGCCAACTCCAGCCCGGCCTCATAGCTATCCACATCAATCAAGGCCACATGGGGCTGCAATGCCTGCTCAGGCGTCCAGAGGCAGTAACAGGGTGACCGGCGCACCGAGAGGCGAAACAGGGTATTGAGCGAGTGGCGCTCCACATCGGTAAACCCTACCACCTTGACCCAGATATTCATTGACTTGCCAACCCCATGTATTGCCTTGAACGCCCCTGCTTTCAAAAGACCATGTGCCCCTGCGGGCTCACCGTCGCCGTGAACTCTACCGTGTTTTCGAATGAATCGTACAACGGCATTTTGCGTCCTGCGGTCAGGTTACGATTGCTCCTTCTGTCAGCGCGCTGGCACTTCCCCGGATTCCCCATGAAAATTGACCTCAGATTGACCGTGCATTACGGTCTTACGATATTCCTGAGCGCCTTCTTGCTGTTTCAGGTGCAGCCCCTGATTGGCAAGATGATTTTGCCGTGGTTTGGCGGGTCGGCCGCCGTGTGGACCACCTGCATGCTGTTTTTTCAGTTGACTCTGCTGCTGGGCTATTTTTACTCACATTGGGTGGTGCGTTACCTCAGCCCCTCAAGGCAAAGCCTGGTGCATGGCAGTTTGCTGGTGATCAGCTTGCTGCTGATCCCGATTGCGCCGAGTCTGGGCTGGAAGCCTTTGGGTGATGAGAACCCCACGCTGCGAATCCTGGGGTTGCTCACCGTCTCGATCGGACTACCCTACTTTGTGTTGTCTACGACCGGGCCATTGCTGCAGGCCTGGTTTGCGCGCGAGCGCTCGGGCCTGGTGCCCTACCGCCTGTTTGCGCTGTCCAATTTCGGCTCCATGCTGGCTTTGCTGGCCTACCCGATTGCGGTGGAACCGGTATTTCCGACCGTTTGGCAGTCGTACCTGTGGTCAGGCCTGTTTGTCTGCTTTGTGGTGGCCTGCGGGTTGCTTGCGTGGCGGGGTCGCAATGGGAAACCCTTGGTGTTTACATCACAGGACGACGGTCCAGCGCCACGCTGGACGCAGAAAGCCCTGTGGGCGGCCTTGGCAGCGTGCCCTTCGATTCTGATGGTGGCAGACACCAGCTTCCTGACCACCAACATTGCGCCGATTCCGATGATCTGGGTGGCACCGTTGGCGTTGTACCTGTTGTCGTTCATCATGAGTTATGAGCGCCGTGGCTGGTACCAACGCAGGATATTCCTGCCACTGTTTGTAATCGCCCTGGTGGTGCTCGCCTACCTGCCCACCATGGGCTTGAACGAAATCCCGGTCTACGCCTCCATGGCGATCAACCTGACCGCCTTCTTTGTCGCCTGTATGGTCTGCCACGGCGAACTGTCGCACTTGCAGCCCCACCCGAGCCACCTGACGGGCTACTACCTGATGCTGTCAGTGGGCGGCATGGTGGGTGGCTTCTTTGTGGGCATCATTGCGCCCTACTGGTTCAACAGCAACTACGAACTTTCCGTGGGCATTGTGCTCACCGGCATTGTTGCTGCCATCGCGGTGCTGCCGACCATGCAGTTCAGGACCCCAGGCCTGCGCAAGTCCGCGCTGGCCTTCACGGTGGTTTTGCTGCTGGGGATCTCCTGGCTGCGCTTTGACGACCACCTGGAAGAAACCGGTGGTGCCGAGGTCACCGCGCGCAATTTTTACGGCACCCTGCAGGTGTTTCACAACGAAAGTCGGGGGTCGCGCAGCATGCGGCACGGGCAAATTACCCATGGACGCCAGTTTACGGCGCCTGACAAACTCGACCAACCCACCACCTACTACAGCACCGATGCGGGTTCAGGCAAGACCATGCAGATCAAGGCCGCACAAGGCCCTGTGCGTGCCGGGGTCATCGGTCTGGGGGTGGGCACACTTGTCACGTATGGACGCAAGGGCGACTACTTCCGGCTCTACGAGATTGATCCGCTGGTGGTATCCATCGCCCACAAAAACTTCAGCTTCCTCTCGCGCACCGCTGCGGCCACGGAAATCGTGCTCGGCGACGCGAGGCTGCAACTCGAGCGTGAACCGGACCAGCATTTCGACGTACTCGCGGTAGACGCTTTCTCGGGCGACTCGGTGCCGATTCACCTGCTGACGCTGGAGGCGTTTGGGCACTATTTCCGGCACCTGCAACCCGATGGCATTCTGGCAGTGCACATCACCAACCGTTTTCTCGACCTGCGCCCGGTGGTCAAGGCTGCAGCCAACCATTTTGGCAAGGAAGTTCGGCTGGTGGAGTCGGACGGCGATTCTGACAAGCAGACCTACCACTCCGTCTGGGCTCTGATGGGCAGCGATGCTGCATTTTTCAAGCACCCGGACCTCAGCATGGCCACCACTTTGGACGCCCGACCCGGGTTCAAGCCCTGGAAAGACGACTACAGCAGCATTTTGTCGGTGATGCAGTAGCGTGCAGGAGCCTTATGGGGCTGGCTTTATTCATCTCAAGAATAAAGAAATAGCAAGAATGTAGTTTTCAAACGAATAGGTGAACGATACAGTCGCGGCCATGCCTAAACGTCTCACTGCCCTGCGTCTTGCTGGGGCTTGTTTGCGTCAGGCGCGTTGACCCCCGATATGTACCAATACACCGACTTTGACCGCCAATTCATCCGCGCGCGCGCGGCGCAACACCGCGATCAGCTCGAACGCAACCTAGCGGGAACTCTGAGCGACGACGATTTTCGCCCACTGCGCCTGCAAAACGGCTGGTACCTCCAGCGCTACGCACCGATGCTGCGGGTGGCTGTGCCCTATGGGGAGTTGTCCAGCGCCCAGATGCGCGTGCTGGCGCGCATTGCACGCGAGTTCGATCACCCGACCAAAGAAGTTTTCGACAAAGCGATAGGCACCCAGGCCGCGTGGGGCACGACCCACTTGCCGGTCGGCTACGGGCATTTCACCACCCGCCAGAACGTGCAGTTCAACTGGATCCCGCTGGCCAAGAGTGCCGATGTCATGGATTTGCTGGCCACCGTAGGCATGCACGGCATCCAGACCAGCGGCAACTGCATTCGCAACATCACCACCGATGAGCGCGCTGGCGTGGCCGCTGACGAAATTGCCGACCCGCGCCCGTTTGCGGAAATACTGCGCCAGTGGAGCACCCTGCACCCGGAGTTTGCATTCCTGCCCCGCAAGTTCAAGATTGCCATCACTGGCGCTGCCGAAGACCGGGCCGCAACCCGCTGGCACGATGTCGGGCTGCATCTTGTCAGGGACCGCGACGGCGCACTCGGTTTTCGGGTGTTTGTGGGCGGCGGCATGGGCCGCACCCCGGTCATCAGCACCCTGATCCGGGAGTTTCTGCCGTGGATGCAGATCATGAACTACCTGGAAGCGCTGGTACGGGTCTACAACCGCTGGGGCCGGCGCGACAACATGTACAAGGCGCGCATCAAGATTCTGGTGAAGGCCGAGGGCCAGCGTTACATTGACGAGGTGGAGGCCGAGTACCGGCAAATCCTGGAAATTGACGGCGCGCCCCACACCATTACGCAAGCGGAACTCGATCGAGTCTCAGCATGTTTTGTGCCTCCAGCGCTTATACAGCAAGCGCGAGGCGCTCTGAAAACCATAGCAATACCAGCCGACCGTCAAGTGGCCTACCAGCGCTGGCTGCAGCAAAATGTGGCCCCACACAAGGATCCTGCGCTGCGTGCCGTGACGCTGTCCTACAAGCGCTTGGGCCAGGCCCCGGGTGATGCCGATGCCGACCAGCTCGACACCGCAGCCGACCTGGCCGATGAATTTTCTGCCGGTGAGATGCGGGTCACGCACGACCAGAACCTCCTGCTGCCGTGGGTACGTGCAGAAGACCTGCCGGCCCTGTGGGTGGCGGCCAGCCACGCGGGTCTGGCACGCTCCAACGTGCGCCTGCTGACCGACATGATTGCCTGCCCGGGCGGCGATTTCTGCGCGCTGGCCAATGCCCGCTCCATCCCGATCGCCGCAGCCATCACCGAGCGCTACCAGGACATGGACGAGTTGCACGACCTGGGCGAAATCGACCTTCACATCAGCGGCTGCATCAACTCCTGCGGCCACCACCACAGCGGCCACATCGGCATCCTGGGCGTGGACAAGGATGGCAAGGAGTGGTATCAGGTGTCGATTGGTGGCTCCGACGGCTCGGCACTGAGTGGGGAAGCAACTCCTGGCAAAGTGGTTGGTCCATCGTTCGGCGCGCTGGAGGTGCCAGGCGTGGTGGAGGCTTTGCTCGACACCTACCGGACATCCCGTCAGACGCGCGAGACCTTTATCAACTGCATCAAGCGCATCGGCTTGGACCCCTTTAAAGCCGCAGCCCATGCGGCCCGACTGTCGGACAAGCACGAGGATCTTCATACGCTGCCCAAGTTCACCGGTTTCGCCAAGGATGCCCAGGAAGCCTGATCCAACCAACCCCAATACTATGAAAATAATAGCTGCTCACGCACACACCGCAAGCGCTGAAGGCACAAATGGCATTGCACTGGCGAACACCGAAGATCCCCGCTCAGTAGACCTGGGCGGTGTCACACGCATCGACCTGCACTTTCCAAAGTTCACCGACGGCCGCGCCTTCACCCAGGCTTTTTTGCTGCGCCGCCGTCTGGGTTTTGTCGGCGAAATCCGCGCCACCGGGGATGTGCTGATCGACCAACTGGTGCAAATGGAGCGCACCGGTTTTTCGGTAGCGGTGCTGCGCGCGGACCAAAACATGGAATTTGCCCAGCGCCAGTTTGATCGCTTCCAGAGCTTCTACCAAGGGGATGCCGTGTCGGCACAGCCCCGGTTCAACCGCGAGGCAGAGAGCGCATGAACGCCATCGCACTGCACGCTCACCCCTCCAGCGACTACGTGATCAAGTTGGCCGAGGCGCGAGGCGTGCTGGCCCAGGCCGCAGCGCAGTACGCGGGTGGCGATGGCGCTGCGTCCACAGTGGTGCAAGCCTCCAGCCTGGGTGCCGAAGATATGGTGATCAGCCACCTCATCAACAGCCTGCAACTTGACATAGCCATTTTTGTGCTCGACACCGGAGCCCTGCACCAGGAGACCCTCGATCTGCTGCAGCGCCTGCGGGCCAGTAGTCGCGCGCCGGTGTCCGTCTATGCACCGGAGCAGGAGTCGGTGCTGCAGTTTGTGGCGCGTGAGGGCAAAGATGCGATGTACAAGAGCATTGAACTTCGCAAAGCCTGTTGCGGCATACGCAAAATGGAGCCGCTCGGTCGGGCGCTGGCGGGCAAGGATGCCTGGGTGACTGGTCTGCGCCGCGAGCAAAGCGGAGCGCGCGGCGAAGTGCCACTGGTGGATACCAGCGCGCCACGCACCAAGATCAACCCGTTAGCCCACTGGACCTGGGGCGATGTGTGGCACACCATCCGCGAAAACAAGCTGGAGTACAACGCCTTGCACGATCAGTTCTTCCCCAGCATCGGCTGCGCACCTTGCACCCGGGCTGTCAGTGTGGGTGAGGACTTCCGCTCCGGGCGCTGGTGGTGGGAAGACGAAACAGCCAAAGAATGTGGGCTGCATGTCAAGGACCATGACGCAGCCGCTGTATCTTCCCTTCAATCCCGTCGAGCTCCCGCATGAACGCCATGACTGAACCCACCCACTTCGAGCGCCTCTCCAACCACCACCTTGATGCGCTGGAGGAGGAGACGATATTTATCCTGCGCGAGGTGGCGGCAGCGTTTGAGCGCCCTGCCCTGCTGTTCTCGGGAGGCAAGGACTCGCTGGTGATGCTCAAGTGTGCCGAGAAGGCTTTTGGTATTGGACAAATTCCGTACCCGCTGCTGATGATCGATACCGGCCACAACTTCCCGGAAGTAACCGACTTCCGGGATCTGCGCGCCCAAGAACTGGGTGCCAAGCTGATTGTGCGTAGCGTGGAAGACTCGATGGCCCGCGGCACCGTGCGACTGGCCCACCCTGGTGAGAGCCGCAATGTGCACCAGTCGGTGACCCTGCTGGAGGCGATTGAGGAGTTCCGCTTTGACGCCCTGATTGGAGGCGCACGTCGGGACGAAGAAAAAGCCCGCGCCAAGGAACGCATCTTCTCGCACCGCGACAGCTTCGGCCAGTGGCAACCCAAAGCCCAGCGTCCGGAGTTGTGGACACTGTTCAACACCCGGCTGCATCCTGGCGAGCACTTCCGCGTATTCCCGATAAGCAACTGGACGGAGTTGGACGTATGGCAGTACATCGACCGGGAAGAAATCGCGTTGCCTAGCCTCTACTTCACCCACAAGCGCGACGTGGTCGAGCGTCGGGGGCTGCTGGTGCCGGTGACGAACCTGACGCCCGCCAAACAGGGCGAAACCATCGAGAGCCGGGACGTGCGCTTTCGCACCGTGGGCGACATCACCTGCACCTGCCCGGTCGACAGCGAGGCAGCCACCGCAGCGGACATCGTGATCGAAACGTTGCAGGCAGACGTCAGCGAACGGGGTGCCACCCGCATGGACGACAAAACCTCCGAAGCCTCCATGGAAAAACGCAAGAAAGATGGGTACTTTTAGGCACAACCCGGATCGGGCAGGCGGGGCACTCTACTCCGCGAATGTCCCCCGGCCTGCGGCCTCCTCCTTGATTTGGCAAAACCCCGAGTCCACGCTGCGCAGAGCGCCCCACCTACCCAATCCTAGCCTTAACTTGCTGAAACGTCATATGACAACCGCTACAAACTCAATAGCTACTCACGCTCATTCCACGGGCGCTAGCAGCCAGAATGACACTGCATCAGCGCTGCGCTTCATCACCTGCGGTAGCGTGGACGATGGCAAGAGCACGCTGATTGGTCGTCTGCTGGTCGACAGCCGCTCGGTGCTGCAGGATCAGTTGGCCAACGTGTCCAAGAGCGGCCAAGCGGATCTGGCGCTGTTCACCGATGGACTGTCTGCCGAGCGCGAACAGGGAATCACGATTGATGTGGCGTACCGCTACTTTGCGACGCCGGCGCGCAAGTTCATCATCGGCGACGCACCGGGCCACGAGCAATACACCCGCAACATGGTGACCGCCGCCAGCAGTGCCCATGCTGCCGTGGTACTGGTCGATGCCACCAAGCTGCAATGGAAAATTGATGGCGCGGTGGAACTTCTTCCGCAAACCCGCCGCCACGCATTGCTGGTCAATTTGCTGCGTGTGCCCAGTATTGTTTTTGCTGTAAACAAGCTCGATGCCCTGGGCGACGATGCCACCGCAGGCTTTGAGAAGATTCGAGACGCATTGCAGGGGTTTGCCAACCACGCAGGCATCGTTGTTCGCGCCACCATTCCGATATCTGCACTTGTGGGCCACAACGTCGTGACACCACACCCGAAGTGGTGTGGATACACGGGTCCGAGCCTGCTGAGCCTGCTGGAGACGTTGCCGGCAACTGCTGCGGAAACTGATGTCCCGTTCGCGTTTCCTGTGCAGTGGGTCGAGAAGCAACACAGTTCGGCCGATACATCCCAGGGTCGCCGCATTTTTTGGGGCCGCGTGGCCACCGGTAAGGTCCAGCCCGGCGACTCCATCTCGATCCTGCCCAGTGGCCAGGTCGCGAAGGTGGCACAGGTTCTCAACCATGCCCGGTTTCCCAAGCTAGTCGCCGCAGGACATGGCGCCGGCATTGTGCTCGATCGCGAAGTGGACGTATCCCGCGGGGACTGGCTTTTGGCCAGCAATGATGCGCCCAGCCACTTTGATGCCACGCGCGACATCACTGCCACGGTTGCCTGGATGGACGACGAGCCCTTGGTTGCAGGAAGGGTCTATTGGGCACTGCACGGCCACCGCTGGATCAAAGCCAAAGTCAAGCGCATTGTGCACAGCCTGGACGTCAATACGCTCGAAGAGCACGATGCGACGCAAATCATGCCCAATGCCATTGGACACATCGAAGTCGCCCTGCAGGAGCCGATTGCGGCTCTTTCGTATGCCGAAAGCCGGGTGTTGGGTTCCTTGATTCTGGTGGATACGGCCAGTCACAAGACATCGGGCGCACTGTTGCTACATTGATCGGCGCCGGTTAATGTGACTTTTGTCACCCTACTGCGAGAGGAGGGAGCGAAAGCCAATAAAATCAGCGGCTTGGTGCAACTGCACCGCCTTCAGTCCACCATTAGCCACAAACCCTCAAAATGACCCATACCGTCACCGAAGCCTGCATCAAGTGCAAATACACCGATTGCGTAGACGTTTGCCCCGTGGATTGCTTCAAGGAAGGCCCGAACTTCCTGACCATTGACCCCGATGAGTGCATCGACTGCGCGGTGTGCATTCCAGAATGTCCGGTCAATGCCATTTACGCGGAAGAAGATGTGCCCAAGGATCAGCGCCATATGACCAAGCTCAATGCCGAGTTGGCCAAGTTGCCCAGTTGGAAAACCATCACCAAGCGCAAGGCTGCCTTGCCAGAGGCCGAAGAGTGGAAAGACAAGACCGGCAAGTTGTCACAGTTAATTCGCTAGTCAACTGAGTCCGACAAGTTATCTGTTTCGCGCCCACTTACCTTAAGAATGCCCGAGGTGGCCGACTCAGTGATTGAAACCGACGCTCTGGTGATTGGTGCCGGGCCTGTAGGTTTGTTTCAGGTTTTTCAGCTTGGTCTGCTGGAAATCAAGGCGCACGTGGTCGATTGCTTGCCTCATGTGGGCGGGCAATGTGCAGAACTCTACGGCGACAAACCCATTTATGACATCCCTGCCGTGCAGGTATGTACCGGGCTCGAGCTTACACAGCGGCTGATGCAGCAAATCGCACCGTTTGGCGCAACGTTTCAACTTAGTCAAGTTGTCACTTCACTGGAAAAGCAGCATGACGGCCGCTTTTTGCTCTCCACGTCAAAAGGCGTGCGGTTTCTCGCAAAGACGGTTTTCATTGCAGCGGGCGTGGGTGCGTTTCAACACCGCACCCTTGCATTGCCCGGCATTGAAAAATTTACAGATCGCCAGGTTTTCCACAACACCGACACCGCAACCGACTTTGCCCACCATCACGTGGTCATTGTCGGCAGCGACGATGCCGCTCTGGACTGCGCCTTCAAGTTCTGCGCAGGACACGATGATGGCTCTGCACACAAGGCCGCCAGTGTGACCCTGATCCACCGGCGCGACGTGCTTGCCGCGTCACCGGAACGCATCGCGCTGTTTCAAACCTTGCGCGAAGCGAGCGCCGTACGCTTCATTGCCGGTCAAATTACGGCGCTACAGGAGGTGGATGGCGCACTGACAGAGGTGGACGTACTGTGCCACGATAACTCGGCCGTTCGTGTACGCGTCGACCGCCTTGTCTTGTTGCTCGGTGTGTCCCCCAAATTGGGGCCCATCGCCCATTGGGGGCTGGCGATGGAGCGGCGTCAGCTGCAGGTCGATACCGAGAGTTTTTCCACCAGTGTGCCTGGTGTTTTTGCAGTGGGCGATATTAATACCTACCCAGGCAAAAAGAAGCTGATCCTGTGCGGCTTCCATGAAGCAACACTGGCTGCCTACGCAGCCGCAGCGATCATATACCCACAGCAACGAACCCAGGTGCAATACACCACCACCAGCGCGCGGCTGCACACCTTGTTGGGAGTTGCACACCACAGCCAGGACTGACCAATTTTTTCGGCAAAATGTTGGCTGCCAACGAGATTCGCGAAAATCAGACGCTATAATTCAAGGCTGCATTCCTCGATAGCTCAGTCGGTAGAGCGCCGGACTGTTAATCCGTAGGTCCCTGGTTCGAGCCCAGGTCGAGGAGCCAAATAAGCCTTATGGCACAAGGAAACCCTGCTATTCAATCGGTAG
>JAIFLV010000029.1 GCA_020048895.1 Rhodoferax sp.
TTGCGCATGGAAGAGGTGGTGACCCGCAGTGGCGAGCGTCTTCAGGAGATTGACAACCGGGCGCAGATTGCGGCGCCCGTGCTGCACGTGAATTTTCGGCTCGACCCCAAGGGCAAAGACCAGGTGCGTGCCAGTGTGACCCGCAGCTTCAAGTTGCCCGATCTGGGCGCGCTGCTGGGGCGCTACATCGTCAACACCACCTATGAGCGTGATGTTTCCAATACCCCGATTGCCGCCGACCGTGCGGGGAATCCATCGTTGCGCCCGGAACTGGCGACCGGTCTTGATCTGGCCTTCGAGCACTATCCCACCACCGGTGGCGTATTCAGCGTTGGAATTTTTCACCGCCGCATCGAAGGTCTGATTCGCCAGAGCATTACGCTGCAGCAGCAGGACTGGTTGGCACTGCCGCGCTGGGTGGCGCGACCGGTGAACATCGGGGTGGCTCACAGTACCGGGCTGGAATTGGAAATCAAGGGTCGGGCCGAGGAGTGGATGCCATTCTGGTTTGAGCGTGATAGTGGCGTGCAAGTACGTTCAGCCTGGAACCTGTACCGCTCGGAGGTGGAGCAGGTCGATGGCCCGGACAACCGACTGGAGGCCCAACCGCCCTGGTCTGCCAACATGGGTTTTGATGTGCGGGTCAAGAACACCGGCTGGACGCTGGGTGCGAGTCTGGTGCTGCAGCCTGCCTACACCACGCAGCAAACCGATCGGCAGGTCGCCCGGCGCAGCGCGTTGCGCACTTTGGATGCCTTTGCGGCCTGGAAGATCGACCGCATGGCGCAATTGCGCATTGGTGTGGCCAACCTGCTGGCCCCGGATGCGGAGACGTCCAATGCGGTGGACGATGTGGACGGCTTTGCCGCACGCAGCGCCACCCGGCGCAACTCCTTGCGCAGCATCAACGCCAGCCTGGTCCTTCGATTTTAGCAGATTGCTATAGAAATAGTAGCGTCTTACGCTTGCTGTGTATGCGCTACAGCCACGTTTTGCTTATGAGTCGCTGTCGCCAAAGACGGCCGCCCACAATGCCTGCCCCGCTGCGCGTTCAGCTTCCACGCGGGTGGCATCCACCTGCGTCGGTTCCTCATTCAGACGAGCCGTGTGCTGGATCTGACGCAACGTGCGGTAGGCACTGGACGCGTTGTCGCCCACAGGTGCCGGTAACAGGCCACATTGTTGTGCCCGCACCAGCAAGGCAATATTGCCCACGTTGGCCAGCAGTTCCGGATGCCGGTGCCCCTGTGACAGCACCAGGTACTGCACGGCAAACTCCACGTCGACCATGCCGCCCGCACTGTGCTTGACATCAAATTGCGTGCCCCGCACCGGGTGACTCGCAGCCACCTTGGTGCGCATCTCGCCAATTTCCCGGCGCAGGCTCTCGCTGTCACGCTCCGCGCCAATCACGGCGGCGCGCACCGCGTCAAAGCGCGACTGCATGGACGGGCCGCCCAGCACACAGCGCGCCCGCGTCATGGCCTGGTGTTCCCAGGTCCAGGCGGTATTGGAGCCGCGTTGCTGCTGGTAGTTGGCATAGGCCTCAAAACTGGTGATCAGCAGGCCCGAATTGCCGTTCGGGCGCAGGGCGGTGTCGATTTCGTACAGATCGCCTTCGCCGGTCTTGACCGTGAGCCAGTTGATCAGCTTGCGTACCAGGGCACCATAGACTTCGCCAGCGCGCTCGTCCTCGTCGTCGTAGACAAAGACAATGTCCAGATCGCTGCCATAGCCCAACTCTTTGCCACCGAGCTTGCCGTAGGCAATGATGCCAAACTGGTGCTCCGCGCGGTGCCGGTTCTTCAGCCGGCTCCAGCACCAGCGCGTGGTCACTCGCAGCACGGCTTCGGCCAGGGCACTCAAATCGTCGGCCACCTGCTCGACGGTGAGGCGCCCCTCGACGTCGCGTGACAAGGTGCGAAACACCTCGGCATGGTGGGCGCGGCGAAGCAGGTTGAGCAGGCCTTCA
The DNA here is from genome assembly GCA_020048895.1 of Rhodoferax sp. Classification (GTDB taxonomy): domain Bacteria; phylum Pseudomonadota; class Gammaproteobacteria; order Burkholderiales; family Burkholderiaceae_C; genus Allorhodoferax. The sequence goes on from JAIFLV010000029.1 coordinate 1,973, forward strand.
TCGTCATCTTCGGCGCTGGATTGCAGCGCGGTACGCCGGCGTTCGAGGTCGAGCTCAAAATCAGCCGCATTGAAGCGCTCTTCCACCATGGCAACTTCGGCCAACTCGTCGATCACGCCTGGGTGCTTCAGCAAGTAACGTGCTGGCCAGCGCGCGGCGCCCAGCATGTGCAGCAGACGCTCATGTACCGTGGGGCGTTCGAGCAGTAGCGCCAGATAGCTTTCGCGTCGCAGCAGGGGCTCGATCCAGTCGGCCAGCCGCACTGCTCCGTCCACGCTGACACGTCCTTCCTTCATCCACTGGGCTGTGCGCAGCACCAGCCGCGCCAGGCGGTCGCGCGAGCCTTCGCGCAGTGCCAGTACGCGTGGGTGCTCACGCCAGCTGGCGACGCGCTCGCCAAAACGCCCGTCGAGTTGTGCCAGCATCTCGTCGAAATCCCCGGTGACCGTTGGCGGGGCGGCGCTTGCAGACGACTTTGTGCACCCCTTGCAAGGTGGTTTATCGCCACCCAGAAGCGCATCGAACTCTTGAGCGACGAACTCGCGGTGGGCGTCGAGCACAGCCAGAAAAGCCGCACTGCTCTCCAAGCCCATGGCCTGTGCAATCCAGCCCAGATCGGCGTCGCCGGTGGGTAGTACATGGGTCTGCTGGTCGTCGAGGTACTGGATGCGGTGCTCGACCTGGCGCAAAAAGACGTAGGCGTTAGCCAGTGCATCGGCCGTGGACTTTGACATCAGGCCCGCAGTCGCCAGGCGGTTGAGCGCACTCACCGTAGGGCGCGTGCGCAACTCGGGAAACTGGCCGCCGCGTACCACTTGCAGCAGTTGCACGGTGAATTCGATCTCGCGAATGCCGCCGCGTGACAACTTGACGTCGTTGTTGCGCTCGGGACGCCCGGCGCTGCGCTTGGTGGCATGGTCCCGAATCTGCTGGTGCAGGACCCGCAGCGAGTCAAATACGTTGTAATCCAGGTACCGGCGGAACACAAATGGTGTGACCACACTGCGCAGATTCGGTGCCGAAGCAGTGCCCAGCACGCTCTGCGGTGCCACCACGCGACTCTTGAGCCAGGCAAAGCGCTCCCATTCCCGACCCTGCACGTGGAAATACTCCTCCAACGCGCCCAGGGATACCGCCGGGGGGCCGGAGTTTCCATTGGGCCGCAACGCCAGATCGACCCGAAAGACAAAACCGTGTTCGGTGGTGTCGCCCACCAACGCGTACATGGCGCGCACCAGTTTGCCAAAGTACTCCTGGTTGGACAGGCGCCCCCTGCCGTTGGCATCGCCCGCGGTTTCACCATCGTGGTCGTAGATGTAAATCAGATCGATATCGCTCGACACGTTGAGTTCGCGCGCACCCAGCTTGCCCATACCCACAATACAGATATTGGCGCGTTCCCCTTGTGGACCCAGTGGGGTGCCATGTTGGGCGTCCAGCACTTGGAGACTTTCCTGGCAGGCGGTGTCCAGGGCAAACTCGGCCAGTTCGGTCATGGCTGCGGTGACGCTGGCCAGGCTGGCACCGGCATCGCAGTCGGCGCAGACCAGACGCTCGAGTACCAATTGGCGTGTGATGCGCAGTGCCGCACCAATGCTCTCCCCACGCTCGCGCAGCGTGGCATAACACTTGTGCATGTCATGCCGGTTGGGCAAGCCCGCTGCCAGGGTGTCCATTTGGTCTTCATAGCGGCGCCGTATCCGTTGGGTGAAGCGCGACTGGGCCGCCAGAGCCTGGCCACCATTGCGGGTCATAATTCCTGTCATAGATCCAACAAGCGAATGATTGAGACTTCACCCACGCCAACCCCACTGCTGAGAACAGTTGCAACTGTCGCCAAGTGGGTGTTGAGGCTGCTGGTGTCAGCGTGGCTGGTGTTGGCCATGGTCTGGGCGGGATTGCATTTCCTGATTGTGCCGCGAATTGCCGAACTGCGTCCTTGGCTCGAACAGCAAGCCACGCGGGCATTGGGGGTACCGCTGCGCATCGGGACCGTGGTTGCGCGCACCAATGGCTTGATCCCTTCCATTGAATTCAACGAGGTGCTGCTGCTCGATGCGCAGGGCCGCACTGCGCTGCGGCTGCCGAGCGTTCAGGTGGCGCTGTCGCCTCGGTCAGTCCTGGGAGGGGGGTTGGAGCAACTCTATATAGACAGTCCGGTGCTGGATGTGCGTCGCACGGTGGATGGTCAATTGCGGGTGGCCGGCTTGCTTGTTCGTGCCGGTCCCAGTGCAGACAGTCCGGCTCTGGACTGGCTATTTGACCAGTTTGAACTAGCCATTCGACATGGCACCGTGACATGGACGGACGAGCTGCGCGGCGCGCCACCGTTGACCTTGACCGATGTGGACTGGGTGCTGCGCAACCGGCACAACACCCATGCCATGCGCCTGGATTTCACGCCGTCGGCTCATTGGGGTGAACGCATCACTGCGGCCGGCATTTTCAGGCAGCCCCTGCTATCGCGGCACGCCGGACGCTGGCAGGATTGGACGGGGCAGATGTATGTGGACTTTTCCAACATCGAACTCAACCATTTGCGCCGCTATGCCGATATTGGCGTCGACGTGGAGCATGGTGCCGGGGCGGTGCGGGCCTGGCTGGAGTTGGATCGCGGCCGCCCGGTAAGCGCCACCGTGGACGTGGCGCTTAAGAACGTGCAAGTGGGCGTTACCGAGAAACTCGAAGACCTGCAGTTTCGCTGGGTGGCCGGTCGGCTGGGTGTTCGCTTGGTGGATGGAGGTGTTGAGTTCTCGACCCGTGCTCTGGAGTTTGATACGGGCGACGGCCTGCACTGGCCTGGTGGCAATCTGCGCGTGGCTTGGTTCGAAGGTGATGCCCGCAACCTGCCGCACGGGAATCTGGAGGCAGACCGACTCGACTTTGCCGCGCTAGCGGAGATCGCCCAGCGCTTGCCGCTGGGGGATGCCTGGCACGGCAGGCTTGCCGGGTTGCGTCCGCGTGGACTGGTCAGGAAGCTCGAAGGTTCGTGGCAGGGCCCTCCTGAGAAACCCGTGCGGTATGCCGTCCGGGGGCGTGTCGAACAGATGGCCATAGCCGCGGACCCCGCCATGACCGGTATGCGACCCGGATTTCAAGGGCTGGACCTCGATTTCGATCTGACCCAGGCAGGTGGCACGGCCCGCTTCAGTTTGAGCGGGACTTTGCTGGCGCCGCTGACCTTCGATGACCCGCAGCTCGCGTTTGAGCGGCTTACGGGCGATCTCCAGTGGAAGCGCGAAGGGATGCAAACCACGCTCAATGCCACCAATGTGCAATTTGCCAATGCTGACGCGCAGGGCGAACTGCAAGCGAAATGGCGATTCGGCGGCGTTGGCGTATCGGGATTGGGAGTGCTGGATTTGACCGGTGCCCTGAGTCGCGCGGAGTTGAACCGCGTACACCGCTATTTGCCGACCGGCATCGACAAGGGAGTGCGCGAGTATGTACGCGATGCGGTGTTGGGGGGCACGGGTTCGGACGTACGGTTTCGTGTCAAGGGAGATCTGAACGATTTTCCCTTCAGTGACCCCCGCAAGGGTGAGTTCCGCATTGGTGCCGAGCTGCAAAATGCCAGCTATGCCTATGTTCCCGCCAGCGTGCTGCCCAAGGGTAGCTTGCCTTGGCCGAGCCTGGCGCAGGTGTCGGCGGATTTCCTGATCGACCACAACAGCTTGCATATCAAGTCTGCGCGCGCCGTGACGGCCGGTGCTGGCAGTCTGCAATTGGTCAAGGCGGACAGCAGCATCAGCAATTTGTACGGTACTGCGCAACTGGTAGTCAATGCCGAAGGTCGTGGCGCGTTGGCCGACATGGTCGGTCTGGTCAATGCGTCCCCCCTGGGGGAGATGACCAGCCATGCATTGGCCCAGGCCAGTGCCAGCGGTCCCGCAGACTTCCGCTTCAAGCTCGCGCTGCCGTTGGCCAACCCCGAGCGCGCGACCGTACAAGGAAGCCTTAACTTGCCTGGCAACGATGTGCAGATAAGGCCTGATACCCCCCGTCTGACGAAGGCACGCGGCGCCATCGCCTTTTCCGATACCGGGTTTTCGGTCTCCGGTGTGCAGGCGCAGGCACTCGGTGGCGAGGTGCGCATTGAAGGCGGCCTCAACGTCAAGAATCCGGCCCAGTTGATGCGTATGCAGGGAAGTGCAACCGCCCAAGGTCTGGGAGAGGCCCACGAGTTGGGACTGGTTGCGCGATTGGCCGAATATGGCAGCGGAGCCACCTCCTATTCCGCAATACTGGGCCTGCGGGCAGGTATTGCCGAGTTGCAGGTCAATACCAATTTGGCGGGTATGGCATTGCGTTTGCCCGAGCCTTTCCACAAAACAGCGCAGGCGGTTCTGCCTTTGCGCTTCGAAATCTCTGCCCTTCGTACAGAGGTAGCTGGCGCCGCCATGCCTGCGTTGCAGGACCAGTTGCTGCTGGAGGTGGGCACGCAGGCCAGCGTGCGATATGTGCGCGATGTATCCGGACCAGAGGCCAGGGTGTTGCGCGGTGCCATTGGTGTGGGGCTGTCGGCGGATGAATCTGCCGTGCTGCCCGAGCGCGGCGTGAATGCCAATATCCAGGTTGGATTGCTGGATGTGGATGCCTGGACCCGTGTGCTGTCGCAAACCGCGGAAATACCGGCAGGTACAAGCGCTTCCGCTGCATCGGCGCAAAGCCTGGCCCAGAGCTATTTGCCCGACAGCGTGGTGGTGCGCGCCCAGACGTTGGCTTGGGGGGGACGCAAATTCAACCAGGTGCTGGCTGGCGGCGGGCGGGACGGCCTGTTGTGGCGCGCCAATGTCGATGCCGCCGAGCTCAATGGTTATCTCGAATACCGCCAGTCGCTTGGACCCCAGGCCGGTCTCCTCTACGCCCGCCTGGCGCGCTTGTCGGTGGCCCCTGGTGCCGCGCAGGAGATGGAAAGAATTCTGGATGAGCAGCCCGTCAGCATCCCGGCGATGGACATTGTGGTGGAGGACACCGAGCTGCGTGGCAAAAAGCTCGGTCGCGTCGACATCGAAGCGGTCAATCTGGTTGCCACCGGTGGCAAGGAGGCGAGCCGCGAGTGGCGACTCAACCGCTTTGATATCACGACCCCGGAAGCATCCCTCAAGGCCAGCGGCAACTGGACCAACATTGTTTCGCTGACCGAGCCGGTGGCTGTCACATCCATCAAGGACCGACGCCGCACCGCCATGAAGTTCACGCTCGACATTTCGGACGCCGGAGCCTTGCTGGAACGCTTCGGTATGCCCGGTGTACTGCGCAAGGGCGAGGGCAAAATCGAAGGGCGGGTTGGCTGGATGGGCTCGCCCATCACACTGGACTATGCCAGCATGGGCGGCAACTTCAATGTCAATGTGGAGACCGGGCAGTTTCTGAAAGCCGACCCCGGCATTGCCAAGCTGCTGGGCGTGCTGAGTCTGCAGTCGCTGCCCAGGCGTTTGGCGCTGGATTTCCGGGATGTCTTTAGCGAAGGCTTTTCCTTTGACTTCTTGCGTGGGGATGTGGCCATTGACCAGGGAATTGCACGCACCAACAACCTGCAGATGAAAGGCGTCAACGCGGCTGTGTTGATGGAAGGCAAGGCCGATATTGCCAAGGAAACGCAGAGCATCAAGGTGGTGGTGGTGCCCGAGATCAACGCCGGCAGTGCCTCATTGATTGCATCGACCATCAACCCGCTGATTGGCCTGTCTACTTTTTTGGCACAGTGGATATTGCGCAAACCGCTGATGGAAGCGGCAACTCAGGAGTTTCTGGTGGATGGCACCTGGGTGGATCCCCGCGTGACCAAAGTTGAGCAGCAAGCAACTCCACCCGCCTCGACGAAGGAACAGAAATGAAAGTCGCTACTGTGCAAATGGTGTCCACTGCGGACGTCAACGCGAATTTACGGCAGGCGAGAGCCTTGCTGGAGGAGGCGGCCGAAACGGGCGCCGAGCTGGCGGTCTTGCCAGAGTATTTTTGTCTGATCGGGCACAGCGATGCCGACAAACTGGCGATTCGTGAGCCCTTCGGTGTTGGCCCACTGCAAACATTTCTGGCTGAAGCTGCTCACACCCTGGGTTTGTGGATCGTGGGGGGTACCTTGCCATTGACAGCACCACAGGACGACCGGGTCTACAACAGCAGCCTGGCCTTCAACCCGCAAGGTCAGTGCGTGGCGCGCTACGACAAGATACACCTGTTCCGTTTTGACAATGGTCGGGAAGCGTACGACGAGTCGCGTGTCCTTGCCGCTGGATCAACTCCCACCACGTTTTCCCTTGCTTCGCGCGACGGACACCTGTGGCAAATAGGCCTGAGCGTGTGTTATGACCTGCGTTTCCCCGAGTTGTACCGGCACTATGCCACCCAAGGTGTGGACCTGATCCTGGTACCCAGCGCGTTTACCTACACCACTGGGGCTGTTCATTGGGAGGTTCTCTTGCGCGCGCGGGCTATTGAGAATCTGGCATTTGTGGCTGCGGCGGCGCAGGGGGGTACGCATCCCAATGGTCGCCGCACCTGGGGCCAGTCAGTGCTGATCGATCCCTGGGGCCAGGTGCTGGCGCAGCGTGCCCAGGAGCCGGGGGTGGTGTGCGCGGAGCTTGATTGCGGGCAACTGGCGCACCACCGCACCCAGTTGCCAGCCTTGCAACACAGGATTCTCTGAGGGTTTGGTTTGCTATGAAAAAGAGAGCTGCTTGCGCACAATCCATAAGCGCAGAAGGCCTATTTCGCTACAAAGTTCCAGCGATGTGCAGAGCCTTTTTGATGGCGGTTACCGTGGGGCTGGTGCTTGCGGCCTGTACCAGTGCCCCGGTGCGTGGACCGAATGCGACAGCGGTTCCAGTGCCAGAGCAGGCCACGGTGCGGGATGAGTTCCCTTCGTTTGCAGATGAGGAGGTGGCCACAACGTTGGTGCGCGGCAAGAGTCGCTGGGTCCCAGCCGCCTGGTCTGACCTTGCAGGCCTGCGGGAAGATGCGCTGTTTGAAGCCTGGAACGCCTGGATCAAGAGCTGTGAGCGTCCCGCACCGCCCTACGCCGCCCTGTGCAGTGAGGTGCGGTTGTTGAGCATCGCCGACGCGCCAGCGCAACGGGCCTGGCTTGAGCAACGGTTGCGGCCGTACCGCGTGGAGACCTTGCAAGGGGACTCGACGGGGTTGTTGACCGGTTACTTCGAGCCCCTGCTCGATGCCAGCCGCGTACCGACGGACGAGTTCTCGGTACCCTTGTACCAGCCACCGACCAATCTGGCCCAGCGCAAGCCGTGGTACAGCCGCCAGGAAATCGACACGCTGTCCGCCGCCCGCGCGGCGCTGCAGGGGCGCGCCATTGCCTATCTGGCCCATCCGATTGACGCCCTGGTGCTGCAGATTCAGGGGTCCGGCCGACTGCGCTTGATGCAGCCCGATGGCAGTGTCCGCTGGGTGCGTCTGTCCTATGCAGGCTCCAACGACCAGCCGTACCGCAGCATCGGACGCTGGCTGCTCGACCGGGGGCTGGTCAAGGATGCTTCCTGGCCCGGCATTCGTGACTGGCTGGCGAGCAACCCGGAGCGTCAGCAGGAGCTCCTGTGGGTCAACCCGCGCATGGTGTTTTTCAAGGAAGAGCCGCTGAGCGATAGGGATGCCCAGGTGGGACCCCGTGGTGCGCAAGGCGTGGCCTTGACACCCGGACGCTCCATCGCAGTAGACCCGACCAGCATTCCCTACGGAACACCGGTATGGATGGCCTCGCGCGGGCCGCTGGTTTCCCTGCAAAAACTGGTGCTGGCGCAGGACACTGGCAGTGCCATCACCGGCGCGGTGCGGGCAGACTATTTTTCTGGGTGGGGCAGCGAAGCGGCCGAACTGGCTGCGCGTTTGCGACAGCCATTGCAAATGTGGGTCCTCTGGCCAAAATAGGGCGGGTGCACTGCACAACACGCTCAATCGCCGCCGCTGCCGCAACCGCCACCGCATCCACCATCACCCCCTCCATCGCCGCCGCCTGCCTCACAGCCGCCGAAGCCATCTGCATCGCCACACGCACCGCCATCACTCGCGTCGCTGGAAAAACTGCTGCCGCAATACGCATCCGAGCCACTTTGTCGGTCGATCTCGCGGCAGTCGGGCACGTAGCGATAGCCCCCGGGCACCGAAAACTTGGTGTCGAGCGCAAACAACAGGGGCAAGCGGCTGGGATTGCGCGGGTTGATGCTTTCTTCTTTGCAGGCCCAGTACCAGGTGCGACGCAGGCCGTCGTTGCGCTTGGGGTCCTTGCCCAGCACTTCGGCAGGGGTGTGGTGCATGAGCTTGCCAAAAGCCGCTTTGCACCAGTCGTCATACGCACGGGTGTGCAGGATGAAGGCGTGCCAGGCCTCATCGGCAAGTTTGCTGGGCATAGCGACAAATTTACGATTGCTGCGCAGGTGCGCCAGGAAGAATTGGCGCAAGCCGCGCAGAACCAGATCCGCATCGCTGCGGGAAAGCTGGGGGTAGGCTTCGCGAAGTTTGGCAAACAATACCGGCGGAAAGCGCGACTCGCGGATGAACTGCCGACGCTGGCTCATTTCCCACGCTCGCAGTCCTACAAACGCAGTGGCGCTGATCAAGCCGACCAGAAATAGTGCTGGCCTGAACCCGTAGAGCATCACCGCCACCAGCGCCGGCACAACAAGAACGCACCACTTGCTCCAGGTCAGCAAGGTAATGCGACGCGCAAATGTCAGATACATCAGATTGGGGGTTTTCATGCGTTCTTCACTATAGCGCCTTGTTCGCGTTATTTTGACCCCTTTGGACTTCCAGCGGCCTCGGGCACTGCGCACTGGGGTAGCGTCCGGTACCTGCGCACAAGCCGATTCGGGATTGGCATTAAACTTCGCCCGACGAGACCGGACGCTCTCAGCGCGCAATGTTTATGCAATGGGGAATCGGATTAACCATTTCGAGGGAAAAGTGCCATGAAGGGAATGCTGGACTTTTTGGAAAAAGCCGGGCTTGTCAGGAATGACGCGCCCGAGGATCAGACAGCCCCCGCTCCTGTCAGCAACGCCATTGCAGACCCGCAGGCCGCACTATCTGTAGGCGCAGCGCCAACGGCAGCGGAGCCCGCACTCGGCCCCGGCGATCCTCTCAATCTGGAGGAGATTTACGCCAGCGGTGGCGTGGCACCAGCCCTGTACCCGGCCGAGCGCCTGCTGCGCCTGCTCGATGGTCTCAGTGCCATGGACGAGGCGACCCGGCTCATGGCCGTCAAGGCCATGGACGCTGCGGATGAGTCCTGGTCCATCGAAGACCCGTTGGCCGACGCCGCAGCCAAGACGCGCGCGCTGGCCGCGCACGCACAGCAGTTACAAGCCGGTCTGCAGGTGATGCAGACCCAGACCCAAACCCGGCTGGATGCCATCGCAGCACGACAGGAGCAGGTGGTGGGTGACATCCGCAAGCAAATCAGCGAGCTGGAAGCGCTGGTGGCCCGTGAACTGGGCCGCGCCGCCGCAGACACCGCCACCCAGCAGGCCGAACTGAAGGCTGCCCAAGATCAGACCGCACGCGCTTTAGGTGAAATTGTCCAACTCAGCCAGAGACTGCAGAGTTTGTCAGGCCAGTTTGGCTCCACTACCCAACCTTCCAAGGAATAAAGTCCATGGCCAGTTTGACTCCGCTCTCCAAGGGTCTGATCGCGTTGGCCGTGCTCGGTGGCATGGCGTCTGCCGTGTGGCATCTGGGGCTCAAAGAAAAACTTAGCGACCTTAAGGCCGGTCAGGCCACGCCCGCTTCTTCTACTGCAGTTGGTACACCGTCGGCCACTGCGATACCCGCTGAACCGGCACCTGCAGCGCCAGGCAGTACGAAATCACCGACCGCTGAACCTGCAAACGCCTCGCCCAAATTGGTGGAGTCTGGCGCGCCCGCCAGACCGACCGCTGCACAAAACACCGAGATGGGGCGCAAACTGATGGACCTCGGCAATTTCGCGCAAGCTCGCCCCCACCTGGAAGCGGCCGTGAAAGCGGGTGATGGCGGAGCGGCCTGTCACCTGGGCGAGATGACGCTCAAGGGCCAAGGCGGCCTGGCTGCCAACCAGGAGCAGGCTGCCAAACTATTCCAGCTGGCGCAGTCGCGCGGCTCCATTTGTTTTGCCTCCGGCCAGTAAGGGCCAAAAAAAGCGCTTTTGACAAGGACAACGCCATGAAAACGCACACTTTCGCCCTGCTGACTGTTTTGGGCTGCGCCGGACTGCTGGGCAGCACTGTTCAGGCACAAGGTTTTGTATTTGGCACCGCCAAACCCGAGGCTGCACCGGCAGCCGCGGCCAGCCCCGGCGCGCGCACCGCCAAGGTCGAAACGGCGCAGCGCCTGCTGGCCCGCATGGGGTTGCTGCGCGAGTCCCCCAGTGGCACACTGACTCCCGCCACGCTGGAAGCCATACTGTCCTTCTCGGTGCAGAACGGCTTGCCGCCGACACCGCAGGTGACCGATGCGTTGCTCAATTCCATCCGCCGTGTTATCTGGCAAACCCAGAATTGGTCTAGCGGCAATTACAAGGGCCGCGAAAAGCTGGTCGATGCTGCCGGTCTGCGCGAAGCGCAAATTTTGCTTGGCAAGCTGGGCTTTAATGCGGGGCCGCTGGACGGCACCTTCGGTCCCCAAACCCAGGTCGCCACCGAGGCGTTTCAGGAGTCACAAGGCGTCACGGTGGACGGCCTGATCACCGCCACCGTCCTTATGAACCTGCGTCGCGCAGTGAATGGCGTGGGCACAAGCGCCAAGAGTACCGTGCGTGTGCTGAACTGGCCCGACTACATTGAACCCAGCGTGCTGCAGGACTTTGAGAAAGAGCACAACATCCGTGTGGTGTACGACATTTTTGCGGGCAACGACGATTTGCAAACCAAATTGCAAGCCAGTGGCGCACCGTATGACGTGGTGTTCCCCACCGCCAACGCCGTGCCGGCAATGGCCGCCAAAGGGCTCCTGGGCAAGCTGGACAAAACCAGCCTCAAAAACCTGAGCAATATCGACCCCCGGGTGGACGCCACTTTGCGGGCCTGGGATAAAGATGGTGCCTACAGCCTGCCCTACATGTGGTACACGGTCGGCATTGCCTGGAACCCCAAGCTCACGGCCAGGGCCTACCCCGGCCACGCCATGGATTCGCTCACCAATGTGTTCGACCCCGACACCGCGCGGCGCTTCCAGTCCTGCGGCGTCGGCATAGTGGACTCCGCCACCGACGTGGTGCCGATGGCCGCCATGGCCGGTGGGCAAACCAAGTGGGACGGCAAAAACTCGACCAACGCAGCCGCACAGGTTCTCGAGCGGCTGGTTGGCATCGTCAAGGTCATCCCCACCGACCAGTTCATTGACGCCCTGGCCAGTGGCAAAGTGTGCGTGGCCATCGGCTTTTCGGGCGACGCCGTACAGGCCCAGGCCAAGTCGCGCGGCAATGTGGAATACCGGGTGCCCGCCGACGGTGGCCTGCTTGCCATCGACGCCATGGCCGTGCCCGCCAATGCCAGGAACAAGCGCGAGGCGCACCTGTTCATCGACTACTTGTTGCGTCCCCAGGTGATTGCCAAAATCTCCAACACCGTGGGGTACGCCAATGCCAACCTCAAGGCCGGCGAGTTCATGAGCGATTCTGTTAAGTCCAACCCTGCTGTGGTGCCGAGCACCCAGTCGCTGAGCCGCTCCCAGCCCATGCCCATCCTGAGTGAGCAGGACCAGCAGGAGATTGCACGTATCTGGGCCCGGTTCTCCAAGTGACAATCCCCTGGGCACACCGACAAATTACGCTGGTTGCGTGAAGCCTCAACCATCCTATCTGGGTGCTTTCCTTAAGCATCCCAACAACCGTGTGGCGATGCTGGCGACCGCGGTGGTGGCCATTTTTGCCTCCATCCCCATGGGTTGGGCGGGCATGGCCCTCGTGGGTGTGGTGGGATTGGGTTGTGAGGCGCTGGCGGCCCTGGCGATTCCCAGTCTGCCCGCATTTCGCGCCAAGGTCGATCGCGAGCACCATCAGCAGACCCGTGCACAACGTCGACTGCAACTGCTGGGTGAACTCAGTAACTATGGCGACACGGCGGCGCTGAACACCTACCAGCACATGTTCAGCCGGGTGCAAGCCTTGTACCAGACGGCCAGTGATAGCCGCACCACACTGACCCGCGAAGATGTTGAAAAGCTGGAAGACCTGACCGTGGATTACCTGGGCCTGTGTGCGGTCAACCTGTCGCTCAAGCAACGCAAAGACCACGCCAGTGACGATGTGGCGACCAGGCGCATTGTCGACATCCAGGCGCAATTACAGAACACAGCGCTGCGTGAGGAAGAGGCGCGACAGTTACGCAGTGCTTTAGCGGAGTACACCGAAGTCATGAACCGCTCGCGCCGCCTGGCCGTGCGCCGCAGTGCGCTGGAAGCCACGCTGATTGCCATGCCGGACAAGATGGAAGAGGTGTACCAATTGGTCATCACTTCACCCTATTCCAACGATATGGGCAGCAAACTTGAAGAATCGCTGGCGCAATTGCGCCTGGCCGAGGAAGTGGCTGCCGAGTTTGATTCGCCGCAGGTTCTGGACCAGGCTGCGTCGTACGCCAGTCCTCGCGCATCACGTGGGTCGATGGCGGGAACTGCCGCCCTGGCCGCCGGCCGCGTCGCCACCAACGCGTCCCATTCCATCAAGCCGTAAAGTTTCAGCATCATTCCATCTTTTTCACCCGGAGAACTAAACATGGCCAACAACGCAATCTTCGCCCGTCTGTCGAACCTTTGGACCGGCTTCATCTCATTGTGGGTGTCGGATGTGGAGAAAGCCCACCCCGAGATCGCCTACCAGAACGCCATCACCTCAATGATTGGAAAGTACAGCCAACTCAAGGCGGCCACCGGTTCCATCATTGCGCGTCGCCAGGAGATCACGGCCCGTCTGGAAACCCATGAGCGCGAGCTGGCTGTTGTCAGCGCGGATCTGGAAACCGCACTGGCTACCAATCAGGACGATCTTGCCGTGGTACTGATCCAGAAAAAAAATGCCCTGGATGCTGCCATCACCGACCTGCGCGCAGAAGCAGCACAGGCCACTGCCGATGCTGACACTGCCAAAGACTCCCTGATGCAGGTGAAATCGGAAATTGACAAGCTCAAGGTCGAAAAAGACCGCATGCTGGCGCAAATGCACAGTGCCCAGGCCCGACTCAAAATCCAGGGCCAGCTCGATGGCCTGTCGGTCGATGCCGAAGTACAAGCCCTGGGTGCCGTGCGAGAACATATCAAAGGTCAGGTGGCACAGGCCAGCCTGGGGGCGGAATTGCACAACTCTGACCTGGATGTGCGTTTGAACAAACTGCGCCAAAGCAGCGGCAGCGTCACCGCCAAGGCGCAACTCGATGCGATGAAGCAGGCCCGAGCTGCCGCCCAGGCTGCGCCGGCAAAAACCCTGTAGAGGCAACGGCCACCATGACAGCCCCCCCAAAGATGCGCAACGCACTGCCCCGGTGGGCGGAAACCCTGCGGCAAAAATACCTGGCTGGCGAGGCATCCACTTTTGTGCTGTACCGCAATGTGTTCGACAATTTTCTGGTGGGCGACACGCTGCACAACCTGCAGAGTTTTTTGGTGGCCGAGTTGTTCAAGGACACCAAGAAGCATGTCTGCGAAGTCAGTCTGGAACGTGGCATCCGCGCGCTGAGTGGCAAGCCGGAAAGTGCCCCTGCCACCACGCCAGTGGCCGATGACATTCCTCTGCTGCAAGCGCTGCACGCCCTGGAAGTGCAGATGCGAGCCCAACAATCGACCGCGGTCATCGTGCCGTACGCCGATGCGCTGCTACCGGCGGGCGACCCCAGTTTCATGGCCCAGCAAGATCGGCAGACCTACCTGGCCTTTCACCGCTGGTCGCTGGACAAGACACTCACCAGTGGTGACAACATCGTCATCCTGATCACCGAGTCGCTTGGCGCCATTAACCCGGGCCTGCTGTCCAACCCCAAAGTGGCAGCGATCGAGATACCCATGCCTGACCTGGACATGCGCAGCCGTGTGATTGCATTTTTTGCACCCAAGCTCACCGCTCAGCAAGTCACGCTGTTCTCAGAGCGTACCGGCGGTTTGCGCACGGTGCAGCTGGCCAGCATCCTGGCCAGCACCGATGGGCAGGGCTTAAGCGAGCCTGAACGGCGCGCGCTGATACTGCAACTTTTGCAAGGCACGCCCGACGCCGACGCCCGTGCCACCACACTGGCCAGTATCACTGCCGGAATGACGCCAGCGGAAATCGGCAAGTTGATTGAACCCAACAAAACACTGCCCGCCAGCGATTCCAGCCAGGAAGTGCTCAAGGTCATCCACGCCCGCAAGCGCGAGATGATTGAAAAGGAGTGCGCCGGGTTGATCGAGTTCATCGAACCCAAACACGGCCTCGCCAGTGTGGGCGGCCACGAACACATCAAACACGAACTGCTGGCCATCGCCAGGAATCTGAAGGAAGGTGAAACCACACTCACTCCCATGGGTTTGCTGGCGGTGGGTCCCATGGGCTCGGGCAAAACCTTTGTCATCAAGGCGTTCTTGAAAGAGGCTGGTTTGTCCGCAGTGGCGCTGAAAAACTTCCGCTCCAAATGGGTGGGTTCCACCGAGGCGAACCTGGAACGCGTGCTGGCCACGGTCAAAGCCATGGGGCCGATAGCCGTGATCATTGACGAGGGCGACCGCAGTTTTGGCTCAGGGGGTGGCGATGGAGGCGACGATGGCACCGGTTCGCGCGTCATCGCCCGGCTCAAGGAATTCATGGCAGAAACCGAGAACCGGGGTCAGGTGCTGTTTGTGATGATGACCAACCGCCCCGACAAGCTGGACTCCGACATCAAGCGTCCGGGTCGGCTGGACCGCAAGATTCCGTTTTTCTACTGTGACTCAGCCGCGGAGCGTGTGCAGGTACTACAGGCTGTGTTGTCGCGCTACGGCGAGTCCTGTTCGGCCAGCCCAGAGGAGATGCTCATCCTGTGCGAAACCCTGACGGGCTACTCCAACGCCGACCTCGAAGCGCTGGCGTTGCTGGCAGTGGAAATGGCGCGCAACCAGGGCGAACCGTTGAACGCCCAAGCCTTGAACGCAGCGGCACTGGACTTCATGCCACCACAGGAACGCGACATGATCGAGTTTATGGAGTTGCTGGCAGTGTCAGAAACCTCCCGGCGATCCATGCTGCCCAAACGTTACCGCGACATGGCGGTCGCCGATATCCAGGCCAACCTGCTGGATGCCAGACGCCGTGCGCTGGTACGTTAGCGAGTTTTCCATCGTTTGATTCCATTTTCAACTGAACAAGGAGACACCCCATGCACCCCATTCACGATCAGGATCTCAGCCCGGCACAGGTCACCCAACTCACCCGGGCCATGCTTTCCGTGGCGCTGGTTGACGGCATACACCCCGCAGAGGCAGCGCTGATTGGCCAGTTCTACGAATCGTCGCGCAGTGCCGACATGCCCAGTACCGCTACCGTGCTGGTCAGTCCCGACGCACAGGCCTTCGATGCCAGTGGCCTCGCTGGAAGCACGCCGGAGTTTGCAGACACCGTCGTATTGATGTGCCTGATGGCTGCGTATGCCGATGGCAGCCTGAGCCCCGCCGAGCGCAGCCATGTGCAAACGATTGCCACGGCGCTGGGTGTGCAAGGTGGCCGCTTTGACGTACTGCTGGCCCAGGTGCGTGACGAACTGGTGGGCGCAATTTCGCACCTGCCAGATGCGGGATCAGTAGCGGCCGTCGTGAGAGAGCTGGCGGCGGCGGACTGACCCGGCGGATTTGCGCACTGTTTGCCGCGACTTGACGAGTGTCACATTGTGGCTGGGAAGGTCGTTTCAGGCGTGGATCCTCTGGCCAAAATAGGCCAGTTCACGGTACCATGCGTTCTGGTAACTTTTCACGTTTCAAAACCGGGATGACCCATGACTACTAACTCTATGCGGGAAATTGACGAGCGGACCAATCTGGCCGCCAACAGCATGTTTGAGCTGCTGTTGTTTCGTTTGGGTGAGGCGGCAAATAGCGAAAAGAGGGAGTTGTTCGGCATCAATGTGTTCAAGGTGCGTGAAATTCTGGTCATGCCCGAAGTGACCGCCATGGTTAACATGCCGCCCACAGTCATGGGCGTGGCCAATATTCGCGGCCAGATGATTACTGTCATTAACCTGCCGATGGTGGTAGGGTGCCGCCCCACGAAGGGCCTGGGCATTTTGCTGGTGACCGAGTTTGCACGTACTACGCAAGCGTTTGCGGTCGAGGAAGTTAATGAGATCGTGCGTCTTGAGTGGAAGCATGTGTTATCTGCCGAAGGCAGTGGCGGCGGACTGGTGACCAGCATTGCGCGCCTGGATGGCGCTGCAGAAAATACCCGGTTGGCCCAGGTGCTGGATGTAGAGCAGATTCTGCGTGATGTGCTGCCTGAGGAGCAACGCGCCAGCGAAAACACCGCAGGGGTTGCACCGGTAAAACTACCACCCGGCACGATCGTGCTGGCTGCAGACGATTCTGCCGTGGCACGCATGATGATCGAGCAGGGGCTAAAGTCCATGGGTGTTCCCTTCATCATGACCAAGAACGGTCAGGAAGCGTGGGACATGCTGGGGTCGATGGCCGAGAAAGCCAAGGCGGAAGGTAAAACTATCCTGGACAAGGTGGCCCTGATGCTGACCGATCTGGAGATGCCGGTGATGGATGGTTTTACCCTGACACGCAACATCAAGCAGGACGCTCGTTTCAAAGGCTTGCCTGTCATCATTCATTCGTCGCTCACGGGAACCACCAACGAAGGCCATGTAAAGAGTGTGGGTGCCGACGCCTACATCGCCAAATTCATGGCCGAAGAACTGGCCATGACGATTCGTGATGTGCTGGTGCGCGCCGGGCACGGCTAGTCCATTTTTGGACCATGAATGCACCACGCGATGTCCCGCCCTCGGCCGGCACGGCTCTGCAATCGGTAACGCTTGATGACAAATACGCGCTAGCGTCGGGCCTGGCTTTCATGAGCGGGGTGCAGGCGCTGGTGCGTCTGCCGATGCTGCAGCGTGTACGTGATCAGAAGAGTGGCAAGAACACGGCAGGTTTTATCAGCGGCTACCGTGGCTCCCCTCTGGGTGGGTACGACCAGGCACTCGTCAAAGCGCAGAAGTACCTGAAAGAACACCACGTCGTGTTCCAGCCCGGTGTCAACGAAGAACTTGCGGCCACCGCGGTTTGGGGCACCCAGCAGCTTGGCTTTGCTCCACCTGGCAGCAATAAGTACGACGGTGTTTTTGGTATCTGGTATGGCAAAGGTCCAGGCGTGGACCGGTGTTCGGATGTGTTCAAGCACGCCAACATGGCGGGCACGACACCCTGGGGCGGCGTCATTGCGGTGGCCGGTGACGACCATGTCGCCAAAAGCTCGACCGCGGTGCACCAGAGCGACCATGTGTTCAAGGCCTGCGGTTCACCTGTTTTCTTCCCCGCATCGGTGCAGGAAATTCTGGACCTTGGGCTGCATGCGTTTGCCATGAGCAGGTTCTCCGGCGTCTGGGCGGGGATGAAGACGATTCAGGAAATTGTGGAGTCCAGTGCCACAGTGTCGGTCGACCCGGACCGGGTGAAGATCGTGATGCCAACGGACTTTGCCATGCCTGCGGGCGGCGTGCACATCCGCTGGCCCGATGCTGCGCTGGATCAGGAAGCCCGGCTGTTTTACACCAAGTGGTATGCAGCGCTGGCGTACATCCGCGCCAACCGGCTGAACTACAACGTGATTGAAGGGCCGAATGATCGGTTTGGTTTGATTGCAAGTGGCAAGGCCTACAACGACACGCGCCAGGCATTGCATGACTTGGGGCTGGATGACACCACCTGCCGCCATCTGGGTATTCGCCTGCACAAGGTGGGAGTGGTGTGGCCCCTGGAGGCGCAGCTGACGCGCGACTTTGCCACCGGTTTGCGTGAAATTCTGGTGGTGGAGGAAAAGCGCCAGGTCATTGAATACCAGCTCAAGGAAGAGTTGTATGCCTGGCGCAGTGATCTGCGCCCCACGGTGCTGGGCAAGTTCAATGAGGCCGACGGCGATGCATCGCCTGGCGGCGTGGGCAGCTGTGGGGAATGGGCGCTGCCCAATCCGAGTGCAAGCACCCTGTTGCGCGCCAATGCCGACCTCACGCCGGCCATCATCGCCCGTGCCATCGCACAACGCCTGCGCAAGCTTGGCATCGACGCCGCAGCTCAGGCACGCATCGATGCCCACCTGGCCATCCTCGACGCCAAGGAGCGCGCGATGCAGGTGCTGGCCGTCGAAGGCGTCAAAGGTGCCGACCGCCAGCCCTGGTTTTGCTCCGGCTGCCCGCACAACACCTCCACCAAGGTGCCCGAAGGATCGCGCGCCATGGCCGGCATTGGGTGCCATTTCATGACGATCTGGATGGATCGTTCTACCGTAGGTTTTACCCAGATGGGCGGCGAGGGCGTGCCATGGGTCGGGCAGCAACCGTTTTGCAATGACCAGCACGTGTTTGCCAACCTGGGCGACGGCACCTACTTTCATAGCGGCTTGCTGGCGGTGCGCCAAAGCATTGCCGCCGGAGTCAATATCACCTACAAGATTTTGTACAACGATGCGGTCGCCATGACCGGTGGTCAGCAGGTAGGCGAACGCCCCGAAGGCCAAGGCGAACGCCCCGAAGGCCATTCAGTGGTGCAGATTGCGCAAAGCATGCGCGCTGAAGGTGCGGTGAAAATCACCATCGTGACCGACGAGCCCGAGAAATATGCCTTGGTGCAGGGCATTCCCGCGGGAATTGCGATTCAGCACCGCGACAGGCTCGACGCTGTGCAAAAAGAATTTAGGACCATCCTGGGCACCACGGTCATCATTTACGACCAGACCTGCGCCACCGAAAAACGCCGTCGGCGAAAACGTGGCACCCTGGAGGACCCAGCACGCCGTGTGGTGATCAATGAACTGGTGTGCGAAGGCTGTGGCGACTGCGGTGTGCAGAGTAACTGCCTTTCGGTGGAGCCGCTGGAGACGGAGTTCGGACGCAAGCGCAGAATCAATCAGAGCACCTGCAACAAGGATGTCTCATGCGTAAAAGGATTTTGCCCAAGCTTCGTCACAGTCGAGGGCGGAACGCTGCGCAAAAAGGACAAGGCGGCTGCACCCTCGCCGTTTGACCTGGGCGCATTGCCCGATCCGCAGTTGCCATTGGGTGGCGGTGTGCTGGCCCAGGACGCATGGGGCATCATCGTGGCAGGGGTGGGTGGCACCGGTGTCATCACCATTGGGCAACTGCTGGGGGTGGCGGCGCACCTCGAAGGCAAGGGCGTGGTAACGCAGGACGCCGGAGGTCTCGCGCAAAAAGGGGGGGCCACTTGGAGCCATGTGCTGATTGCGCCAGCGCAGAATGCCATCCATACGACGCGGGTGGCCATGGCCAGTGCTGATCTGGTCATAGGTTGCGACCCGATTGTGGTAGCCAACAAGGAGACCGCCGTGCGCATGCGCGCCGGGCGTACCCACGTGGCGCTCAATTCCAATGCCGTGCCGACGGCAGCGTTTGTCGCCAACGCCAACTGGAGCAACCCTGGCCAGCAATGCGTCGCCGAGATTGCAAACATGGTGGGTGATCAGGCGCTGGGTGCCTTCGACGCTGACTCCATGGCGGCACAGTTACTCGGCGACACTATTTACACCAACCCCATCATGCTGGGTTACGCCTGGCAAAAGGGCTGGATTCCGCTGGAGCAAGCGTCACTATTGCGGGCCATTGAACTCAATGCGGTGGCGGTGGACAACAACAAAGCCGCCTTTGCCTGGGGTCGCCGTGCCGCCCACGATTGGTCGGCAGTGCAAAAGCTGCTCCATCCGGGACAGGTCATTGCATTCATGCCACAAAGCAAGGAGCCTCTGGACGCAATGGTGCAAAAGCGAGTCGAGTTCCTGACCTCTTACCAGAACGCTGCGTACGCAGAGCGCTACCGCGCGCTTGTCTCCAGAGTGCAGGCGGCCGAGGCAGCCATATCCCCCAGCGCGAAGTTGCCACTGACAGAAGCCGTGGCGCGGTATTTCTTCAAGCTGATGGCGTACAAAGACGAGTACGAAGTGGCGCGACTGCACTCAGACCCCGGTTTTCACGCCAGTCTTGCCGCCCAGTTTGAAGGCGACTTCACGCTTCGGTACCACCTTGCCCCGCCCCTGCTGGCCGTTCGCAACGAGGCGGGAGAACTGCAAAAGCGACCTTACGGGGCCTGGATGCGTACCGCATTTAAGCTGCTGGCGCCACTCAAGGTGTTGCGCGGTGGTCCGTTGGACATTTTTGGGTACAGCGAGGAGCGACGCGAGGAGCATGCCTTGGTGCACGAATATGAGGCTGCGATGGAAGCGCTTTTGCGCAAACTCAACGTAAGCAACCGTGATGCGGCTGTGGTCTTTGCACGCTTGCCCGAGCAGATCCGTGGCTTTGGCCATGTCAAGGCGCGTCACCTGGCAGCGGTACGTGCGCAGTGGAGCCAGTCGGTTGAGCAGTTTCAGCAGGTGGCGTAGCGTCCGGAGGCCCTGAGTCAACCTGAAAAGCCGTGCCAGTTTACAATCGCCGGTTGTCCGGGTGTCGCCCACTCGTTTCAACCAGCGTGGTCTGGTGCAGCGAGTCCCTATTCATTGCCTTGCGTTTTGTGGAGTTTCCCAGTGTTTATTTCTTCTGCCTTTGCCCAAACTGCTCCCGCCGCCGCCGGGGGAGACATGCAGTCGTCTCTGATGAGCATGTTGCCTTTGGTGCTGATGTTCGTCGTGCTGTACTTTGTAATGATCCGGCCCCAGATGAAGAAGCAAAAGGAGCACAAGGCAATGATCGATGCGATCGCCAAGGGGGACGAAGTGGTGACCGCCGGTGGTGTGCTGGGCAAAGTCAGCAAACTCGGTGACAACTATGTTGGCCTGGAAGTGGCCAGCGGAGTGGAAGTACAGATCCAGCGTAGTGCGGTGGTGCAAGTGCTCCCCAAAGGGTCCATCAAGTAAGTATGCCTGTTAGGGTTGAATCATGAACCGATATCCGGTCTGGAAGTACGCGATCATTGTGATTGCGGTGGTGATTGGCGCCCTGTACGCCCTGCCCAATCTGTTTGGTGAGTCGCCGGCGGTACAGGTTTCGGTGGCGAAGCCCTCGATGAAGATCGATGCGGCCACCCTCATCCGAGTGGAGGAAACCCTTAAAGCGGCGGGGTTGACGCCCGATGCACTGGTACTCGAAGGGACGTCCATCAAGGCGCGTTTCACTAACACCGATGCCCAGCTCAAGGCCAAGGACGCCATTCAAAAGACACTCAACCCCGATGTCGCTGAACCCGGTTATGTGGTGGCGCTCAATCTGCTGACACGCTCACCCGGGTGGCTGAGCGCGCTGAATGCGTTTCCCATGTACCTGGGCCTGGACTTGCGCGGTGGCGTGCACTTCATGTTGCAGGTTGACATGCAGGCCGCGCTGTCGAAAAAGGCAGAGTCACTTACCGGCGATATACGCAGTGGTTTGCGTGAGAAAAATGTACGCCACAGCGGTATCACCCGCAGCGGGAAAACCATTGAAATCCGTTTTCGGGACGCGCCCGCCGCCGACGCAGCCAAACGCCTGATTCAGGACCAATTTCCTGATTTGGAAACAGTAGAAATCTCCGAGGCAGGGGAGGTCAGGATGGTCGCTACCATCAGGCCGGCGTCTGCACGCAATGTGCAAGACCAGGCGATAAAGCAGAACATCACCACGCTGCACAACCGTATCAACGAACTCGGTGTGGCTGAGCCCGTTATTCAGCAGCAGGGACTCGACCGCATTGTGGTGCAGTTGCCAGGCGTACAGGACACCGCCAAGGCCAAGGACATTCTGGGGCGCACCGCCACCCTCGAGTTGCGCATGGTGGACGACAGCACTGAAGGGCGCGCGGCAGAAATGGGAACCGGCATGGTCCCGTTTGGCTCCGAGCGGTTCCTCGAGCGCGATGGTCGCGCTGTGATTGTCAAGAAGCAGGTCATTCTGTCGGGAGACAGCCTCACCGACGCTCAGCCCGGATTCGATTCGCAAACCCAGCAGCCCAAGGTCGACCTGACGGTGGACGCCAAGGGCGGGCGCATCATGCGCGATGTCAGCCGCGAGAACCTCAAGAAGCGTATGGCCATCGTGTTGTTTGAAAAAGGCCGTGGTGAGGTGTTGACCGCGCCTGTCATTCAAGGCGAGTTGGGCAACCGGTTTCAGATTTCCGGCTCCATGACGGTGGTGGAAGCCAACGATCTGGCGTTGTTGCTGCGCGCGGGCTCACTTGCTGCGCCGATGGAAATCATCGAAGAGCGCACCATTGGCCCGAGCCTAGGCGCAGAGAATATTGCCAAAGGCTTCAACAGCGTGACCTGGGGCTTTCTGGCCGTGGCGCTCTTCATGTGCGTCTACTACATGTTGTTTGGCGTCATTTCCAGTATTGCGCTGGGTGTCAATTTGCTGCTGCTGGTGGCCTTGCTGTCCATGCTGCAGGCCACTCTGACACTGCCGGGTATGGCCGCCATGGCCCTGGTTCTGGGCATGGCGATCGACTCCAACGTGCTGATCAACGAGCGGGTGCGCGAAGAGTTGCGGGGTGGCGCCTCGCCACAAGCCGCTATCCATGCCGGGTACGACCGTGCCTGGGCCACCATCATCGATTCCAATGTGACCACGCTGATTGCCGGCCTTGCGCTTTTGGCTTTTGGCTCAGGGCCGGTGCGGGGCTTCGCTGTGGTGCACTGTCTGGGAATATTGACGAGCATGTTCTCGGGCGTATTTTTTTCCCGCGGCATAGTCAACCTCTGGTACGGCCGTCAGAAGAAACTGAAGGCAGTGTCGATCGGTACCGTCTGGCGTCCTGATTCCGGCAATCAGGTCACGACCAGTTAAAGGGAAACGTTATGGAATTCTTCAAGATCCACCGTGATATTCCGTTCATGCGGCATGCACTGGTGTTCAACCTGATCTCTTTTGTGACCTTTGTGGCTGCGGTCTTTTTCCTGTTCTCGCGTGGCTTGCATCTGTCAGTGGAGTTCACTGGCGGCACATTGATGGAAGTGAGCTACTCGCAGCCGGCCGATCTCAATGTCATTCGTGCGCAGGTAGGGCGGCTTGGGCTCACCGACGTTCAGGTGCAAAACTTTGGCACTGCACGGGATGTGCTGATCCGTCTGCCTGCGGTCAAAGGCAGCAGCTCGGCGCAGCAAAGCGAACAGGTCCTGACTGCGCTCAAATCGGTTGATGCCACGGTGACCTTGCGCCGTACCGAGTTTGTGGGTCCCCAGGTGGGTGATGAGCTGGCGGCGGATGGTCTGAAGGCGCTGGCGTTCGTGGTGGTGGGCATCATGCTGTACTTGGCGATCCGCTTCGAGTGGAAATTTGCCGTTGCTGCCATCATTGCCAACATGCACGATGTGATCATCATTCTGGGCTTCTTTGCGTTTTTTCAGTGGGAGTTCTCCCTCCCCGTGTTGGCGGCGGTGCTTGCGGTGCTGGGTTACTCAGTCAACGAGTCGGTCGTTATCTTTGACCGGATTCGTGAGAACTTCCGCCGCTATCGCAAGATGAATACGCAGGAGATCATCGACAATGCGATCACCTCCACGATCAGTCGTACCATCATCACCCACGGTTCAACCCAACTGATGGTCTTGTCCATGCTTTTGTTTGGTGGCGCCACATTGCATTACTTTGCCCTGGCGCTCACGATCGGCATCTTGTTCGGCATTTATTCGTCGGTCTTTGTAGCGGCCGCCATTGCCATGTGGCTCGGTATTCAGCGCGAAGACCTGATCAAAGGTGGTGCCAAGAAGGAAATTGACCCTAACGACCCGAACTCCGGGGCGACCGTTTAAGATGCATCCTGATGGCTACGCAGGTCCCAGTTTCTCCCAAATTGCAGCTCTCCCGAGCTGTGCGCGAACGCTTCCTGGCTGAGGTGGGTAACGCCATGGTCGAGGTGGGTCAAGCTGTGCTGGAGCGGCTGACTGCCCTGATGGACGAACCCGCAAGTGCGCGCGATAACCAGATCCGGCGTGACTGCTGGACGGCCTACAAAAAGTGCCGCCCGGTATGGATTGAGTCCACCATGAAGGTGTGGCGCGAATGCCTTGCGCCGCCGGTGGTCAAAAAAGCTGCTGATCCAGAAGTCGCAGGGTTGCAGCTAGTGGGTGCCGAGGTTGTGGAAAACAAGATCCTGGCCTCGCGGATGGTGCTGGCTGTGATGGAGAAAGTTAGCGGCAAGTTTGAAGACCTCAAGGGCAACGAAGACCTCGAGCCCAACGACCTGTTTCGCCCCGAAGTGCTGGTCCTGCTAATGGTGGAGCAATGGGCCAATTCAGGGATGCCTGGGGATTCCTGGTCGATGGTGAATGGCGTGGTGCAGACGCTCATGCAAGAGCGGCTCAAGGGCGCCTACGACAGTGCCAATGAAGCGCTCATCAAAAAGGGAGTCTTGCCCACGATCGAATTGTCAGATCGTGTGAGGGCGCCCGTTCGCCGCCCACCATCACGCCCGGCGTCTGCAGTGGCGGTGCCGCCAGCGCCCGATCCCCATGCTGCGGCGATCGGCGACCAGGCAGGTGGCCCCGCTCAACACGGCGGCAATTCGCAGGGTGGCGCAACTGCTGAACGGGGGGGATTTTTCGGTGGTCGATTGGGTTGGGGCGCGGCGAATGCCGCTGCGCAGGCCGAAAGTAGTGCAACTCAGCAGCTTGCCGGAGTCCAGCCGGTTTCTGGTGCCACGCCTTTCTGGAGGCAAGGTTCCGGCGGAAACAGTGGTCCAGGTGCACCATCGTACGGGGCACACGAAGAAACGCGCATGATGACCGCGGGCACGCCACTGGCGCGAGCCCGCAGTCGGGCACAGGGCGTCATTGGTCAGATCCGGCGAATGTTTGTAAGCCATGCGGGGGGTGACTTTACCAATACCGCACAGCAGCGGGCGCCTAGCCCGGCGTTGGCGGCAGCGATAGCGCCGCCGCGTCAAGGCCAGGCACCCGCCTATGCCGAGAATGGAACGCTGTACGAGGATTACAGCCCCGCGGGTGTGGCCCGGGTGGCTGGAGATCTGCGCGAGAAGACGGCCGAGCTGAAGAAAAAGGCAGAAACCAAGAACGAGAAAGCCACCATCGAAATTGTGGCGCTCATGTTCCAGGCCATTTTGGCTGAAGAGCGGATTCCTCCTGGTATTCGGGTGTGGTTTGCGCGCCTGCAGATGCCTGTGCTGCGTTTGGCGCTGGAGGATCCAGACTTCTTTGGCACCACCACCCACCCCGCGCGCTTGTTGATCGACCGGATGGGCTCGTGCGTGATGGGCTTCGATGCTGCGGGTATCCAGGGCAATGCCATGGAGGTCGAGGTCAAGCGCATTGTGCAGGTCATTGAGCAATATCCCGAGACCGGCAAGAAGGTGTACCAGATCGTCTACGAGGAGTTTCAAAAATTCCTGGCCAAGTACCTCACCGGAAAAGGTTCTGCCCAGAAGGTCGTCAGTGTGGCCCAGCAGGTAGAGCAAAAGGAGACGCTGACGATTCAGTACACGATCGAGATGCGCAACATGCTCAAGGATATGCCGGTGCGCGACGAGATCCGGGACTTTCTGTTCAAGGTATGGGCCGAAGTGCTGGCCGTCGCTGCGGTGCGCAAAGGTCCCCAGCATGCCGATACCCTGACCCTCAAGAAATCCGCGACTGATCTGGTGTGGGCCGCCAGTGCCAAGCCCAATCGCGCCGATCGGGCGCGCGTGATTCAGGACCTGCCTAACTTGTTGCTGAGGCTGCGCTCGGGCATGACCTTGCTGGCGATGGCGCCGAGCGATCAGGAAAAACACATCAAAACCGTGAGCGACACGCTGGCCGACGCCTTCCTGTCCAAGACGCAGGCGATTCCCCAGGCCAAGATCGATGCCATGGCGCAGCGTTTGGGCAACCTCGAAGATTTTGTCAGTGAAGACGGTTTGGGAGATTTGCCGCTAGATGCCGAAAGCATCGAAATGATGCTGGGCATCGATGCCTCATCCATCGAAGTGGTGGGCAATGGTGGTTCCAAGCCGACCGCAGCCATGCTGGCCTGGGCGCAGGAATTGCAGGTCGGCTCCTGGTATACGCTGGATCACAACAAACAGATAACCCAGGTGCAGTTTGCCTGGCGCAGCGATCGAAAACACCTCAATTTGTTTGCCGCCAGTTCGGGCAAGAGTTTTCTGATACAGGCCGGAAGGCTCGCTGCCTACTTGCAGGCTGGCCTGCTCTTGCCACAGGAAGAAGAGGCACTCACTGTACGCGCCACCCGCGACGCCATGGCCAAACTCGAAGCCAACCCGGAACGACTGCTAGCCTGATAACTGCGGGACAGACCGCAGCGCAGCGAAGCTCTGTCCTCAACTGATCAAGATTTGGTCAATGCGCGACGCGCTCAGTGACGTCGTCGCAGAGTTCGTCGAGCACCAGCGCGTCGGGCTCCTTACCAAAGCTCCAGTACACCATCAAAATAATGACCTTCAGGTCATCCAGCGACACCGGTGCACCGGGCGCGGCCATGGCGCGGTCAATCACCACTTCGCGCATCGGTGCCGGCAACACGCCGGCAGACTCCAGGAAACTGATGAAACCCATACACCGGGGGCCGAGGTGGTTTTGCTCTGCGGGCGGATAAATCCGGAAACTGGTAGGCAAAGGTTCGCGTAACCACGGCTCCGGGGGCGTGTGAGCCAGTGCACCGGCAAACCCCATCGAGCCGCGAGCAGCGGTGTTCAGGCCATCGAGCCACGTCAACGCGTCGTCAATCTCTTCCGACTCAAACCCCACGGCGTTGAGTTTGCGCTCCAGATATTCAGGCTCTGGACAACTGTCTCCGGCATAGTAGTTTTCGTAGACAAATACAAGGACTTCAAACATGTCCGCCAATATAGCGCAGAAAGCGTTTGTGCCCTCTGTGGGGCGGACTTCTCCCGCTTTTCATTGCTTAGCCGAGATCAGGCCTGCGCCAGCCGTTGAAACAGTCCGCCGGGTAGCCGAATCACGGTGCCCTCAAGTTCAAGTTGCATCAGTTGACCCTGCAATGTGGGTGTGTCCATGCCGGTACGCGCCAACAGGGCATCCAGCCCGGTGGGCTCGAATCCCAGCGCCTGCAGTAACGCATTATCTTCAGGAAAAGTGGCTTCAGCGCCCGCAGAGCTTGCGCAATGAGCTCCTGAATCAATAGCGTCAGAACTGGTTTGCGGCCATGCCAATTCCTCCAGGACATCCTGCGCACTCTCGACGAGTTTGGCGCCTTGCTTGATCAAGGCATGGCAACCACGGGCTTGGGTGGCATGGATCGAGCCCGGGATGGCAAATACGTCCTTGCCCTGCTCCAAAGCCAGCCGTGCGGTGATGAGAGAGCCCGATTTCAACGCCGCTTCGACCACCAGCGTGCCACAGCTCAGCCCGGCCAGGATGCGATTGCGCCGCGGGAAGTTGGTCGCGGTCGGTGGCGTACCCAACGCATACTCACTGATGAGCAGACCCCGCTGCGCGATACGGTGGGCAAGATCGCGGTGCTCCTTGGGGTAGACCCGGTCCAGTCCGGTGCCCACCACCGCCACTGTCGCCAGTTGTTCGGCTGGCGCGCCTTCCAGGGCACCTTCATGGGCGGCGCCGTCAATGCC
>JAIFLV010000043.1 GCA_020048895.1 Rhodoferax sp.
ACTACCCTTGCCCAGCCTATCGGCTTGCTGTTGTGAGGCTCACGTGCAATTAAGCAGCGAGTGCGAAACGTTCGTCGTTTGCAGTTAGTTTGTTTGAATCTGTTTTACGAGCGCATTCAGCTCGACATGCCCTGCTGCGCGTCCGAACCCATGTCGAAACCAGTGCAGCCCCATGGACCTAATCTATCATCAAAACCGACGAATTCAAGACCCCTTGCAAGTCTGGCGCAAAATTAATACCAGGGTCGCTACTGCCAGCCTGCTTTACAGCCCCTGTGGTCCTGACTGTTTCCCGGCAAACAGCCGGGGCCGATCAGTTGAAAAATGGGTCAACGCAGCATGCGTGGCACCTTGCACATCGTGCATGATGCGAACCTAAGCCACCAAGTCCCAGCAGTATCAACAATGACGTCCCGCTATTCAGGCCTTTTCCCGTTGACCTTCGTGCTTCTGTGGTCTACCGGCTTCATCGGGGCTCGGCTAGGCCTGCCCCATGCGCAGCCGCTCACGTTTTTGCTCATTCGCTATGTGGCGGTAATCGGTTTCATGCTGGCGGTAGCAGTCGTCACCAAGGCATCCTGGCCCAGAACTGGCGCTCAATGGTTCCACATTGGCGTAGCGGGCCTGCTGCTGCATTGCATATACCTGGGTGGCGTATTCATCGCCATTTTCAGGGGACTTCCTGCTGGCGTCACAAGCCTGGTGGTCGGAGTTCAACCGCTTCTGACGGCGGTGGGTGCAGGGTGGCTTTTGGGGGAAATCGTCCTGGTGCGCCAATGGGCCGGACTCGCACTCGGTCTCGTTGGCGTGAGCCTCGTCGTGTTTGGAAAGACCGGTACTGCATTTGGAATTGATGCCCTCGTGCCAGCAATCTGTGCGCTGACGGGAATCACTGCGGGCACCTTGTACCAGAAGCGTTTCTGCCAACCCTTTGACTGGCGTACCGGTGCGGTGGCTCAATTTCTTCCCACTGCTTTGGTGACTTGGCTGGTGGCCCTGGCCACCGAAGACTTCCGGGTGCAGTGGACAGGCGACTTCATTTTTGCCCTTGGATGGCTGGTTCTCGTGCTGTCTATCGGAGCAGTCAGTTTGCTGAACTGGTTGATCCGGCACAGTGCCGCAGTCAATATGGCCAGCCTCTTTTATCTGGTACCGCCCTTCACGGCGCTCTTTGCGTGGATTCTGTTTGGCGACACTTTTTCAGTCGTTGGGCTTTTTGGAATGGCCATCACCGTTTTTGGCGTGTATCTCGCAAGACGATGATCTGTTGGCAGGCAAGGCCGGACCTGCTTGCTCAGAGTTTTCCGGCAAGCAAGTCAGGCAATTGGGAAACCGGTAGGCGGAAAGCACTGGCTTGGGGATGACCGCCGCCACCGAAAGTTCGGGCGATTTTCTCAACATCGAACGGCGCCACCGAGCGCAGGCCCACTTTGATGGCGTCGGGCTTGTCCAGACGCCATACCAGCCCGAATGTTTCACTGCGCAAAGCCAACAGGTTGCCCACTTCACTGGTGAATTGTGGCGAAGCATTCACCATCAAACCCTGGTGGCCCTGCAGCACCACAGGAATTGCCGATTGGGCATCCGCGATTTCATCGCACAACGCCCGGAACTGGTCGTTCATGGCACGACCCCGATCCATGAATTGCGTCAGTTCCGTGTCATTCATGTTCAGCACGTGGAACCACTTTTCAAAGTCATAGCCTTCATAGTCCAGGGCTGCGAGGTACTCGCGCGTCCCCTGTAGTTTCCATGTCCAGAGGTCCCTGTCCTGAATATGTTCGATCAATTTGGGTGGCGTCATTCCCGGATGGAAGTGTTCCCATGCCATGCGGGCACCAGAGCGATTCAGGTCAAACGTGACCTTGCCACAACGGCAGGTGAAACCGCTGAGATTCTCCTTTGCCGTCTTGTGGTGATCGAGCAGGATCAATTCGGCAGCCTGACTCTCCAGGGTGACCATGACACTGCGCTCAAACGAGAAATCCAGTATGAATACCCGTTTGCCATGCACATCGGGCGGCGTATCTCCATAAGAACATGGCACATACTCGGCCGTGTCCTTCAAGGCCAACCATGCGGCAAAAGCGGCTCCAAATCCATCACTGCACTTCGCGTGATAAAACACCATTGTTTCGGCCATACAGATCCCCGCTGTGGTTAAGGCGATGGAATGATAACTTTGTGCCCTAACGAACTGTCCGAAGCTCCCAAATATTTCTACTATCCGGCTGGCGCAACCGGATCACGCCGAAAAGGAAAGCACTGTGCCCGCAAGCGACAAGAAAAAGACCGAAGCCCCGGCCTTGGCCGTTCCTGGCGGACGTGGAGAACGCCTGGCACGGCTGGGGTGGATGGCCACTGGCATCGCAGGCGGCATGCTGGCGGAAGGCGTTCGCCAGCTTGCCAAGGGTAATCGCCCCCAGATCAAGGACCTGTTGCTCACGCCATCCAATGCGCGCAGGATGGCAGACCAGTTGGCCAAACTGCGGGGCGCCGCGATGAAGGTGGGCCAATTGGTCTCGATGGAGTCGGGTGATCTGTTGCCACCGGCGCTCGCTGAAATCCTTTCACGCCTGCGTTCGGACGCGCGTTCCATGCCCAGAGCGCAGGTCATGGAGGTGTTGAACGCCAATTGGGGGCAGGGCTGGGAGAAGCGTTTCCGAAGTTTCTCGTTTACGCCGATGGCTGCCGCGTCGATCGGGCAGGTGCATCGCGCACAGACCCACGATGGCCGTGACCTTGCCATCAAGGTGCAATATCCAGGGGTGCGCGACAGCATTGATAGTGACGTCGACAACGTAGCCGGTCTGTTGCGCATGTCGGGGGTATTGCCCCGAGAGTTGGATATCGGGCAGGTGCTGCGAGATGCCAAGCAGCAGTTGCATGATGAGTCCGACTATCTTCGCGAAGGCGGATTCCTGCAGCGCTATTGCGAGCTATTGCAAGATGCACCCGAGTATGTTTTGCCGAAGATGCACGCTGACCTCACCACACGGACCGTTCTGGCGATGGACTACGTGGGTGGCGTTCCTGTTGAATCCCTGGTTGACGCGCCCCAGGAGGTTCGCAATCGCGTCATGACCATGCTGTTTGGATTGCTCCTGCGCGAGGTGTTTGAGTTTCGCCTGGTGCAGACCGATCCGAACTTTGCGAACTACCGCTACGACACCGAAACCCAGCAGTTGATCCTGCTGGACTTTGGCGCGACACGACCCTACAAAGCCGCGATGGCCAATCAGTTCAAGCAATTGATCAAAGGTGCCATGCTGCAGGATCGTGCGATGATGTCTGCGGCCTGTCTGGCCATCGGCTACTTCGAGGAGTCCACCCAGGATCGCCATGTGCAGGCCGTCATAGACATTGGTGAGCAGGCGCTGGAGCCATTTCGCGACAAGAACGGTTACGACTTCGGGGCGACTGACTTACCCGAACGAGTGCGCAATGGGGTCGTGGCGCTGGGACTGGACAAGGAGTTCTGGACTATTCCTCCAACCCAGGCCATGCTGCTGGAGCGCAAGTTCGGCGGACTCTATTTGCTCGCAATTCGCCTCAAGGCGCGCGTGGATGTGCATGGTCTTGCGGTCGAAGCCATCTTTGCACCCAGGCAGCGTAGTCGGTCCGCCAGTTGAGCTGTGCCAGAGTGTGCGGCGCGCGCTCCTCGGTGCGAGTTGTCGTAGAAAACCATGTGACAATACGTGCCCCGCTGTGTGCCCGTAGCTCAGTCGGATAGAGCATCAGCCTTCTAAGCTGAGGGTCGGGGGTTCGATCCCCTCCGGGCACGCCACTGTAATGACGCTCAATTGCTGAGCAGCGTCGTTTGCGTGGTGATCGAGCGATCAATTCGGTACTACGCTATCAAAATGGAGAACCCTTCCCTGGTGCCGGGCGTCGCAAGTGCCACCGATGCGATGTTCAAGAGCCTTTTTCATCTCAGTCCTGAGGCGATTGCGTTGACGCGCGCGCAGGACGGTGTCCTCCTGGAGGTGAATCAGGAGTGGCAGAAGTTGCTGGGATATTCCCGGGAAGACGTGGTGGGCCGGACCGAGCTTGAAGTTGGAATTTGGGCCGACCAGGCTTCGCAGGAGCAGGCCTGTATTGCGCTGAAGTCGCATGGCCGCTTGAACGACGCTGAGATTACCTTGCTGACGCGCGATGGGGTCCCGCGTCTGGTACGCATGAACGCAACTTTGCTGGAGTGTGGGTCGGACCTCTGCGTGCTTGCCTATTTTCGTGACATTACGGCCGAGCGCCTGTCGCAGGAGGCGCTGAAAGCTGGAGAGTTGGTGTTGGAACGTGCCAATAGGGCTGTGCAGCAGCAACTCAACTTCATCCAGAAAATCACGAGTCGCGCCCCTGGTGTGTTGTACGAATTGCAGATATGGCCCGATGGGCGACGCTCATTTCCCTTCATCAGCGCCGCTGTCGAGCAGATGATCGGCGTTGCACCTGACCTTGTGGAACGGGACGCTTCGACGTTTTTTTCCAGAATTTTGCCGCAAGACTGGCCAGCGATGGAGAAGGCAACGGTGGAATCCCGGCGCGACTTGTCGCTGTGGCAGTGTGAGTTCCGTAGCAAGGCAGGGCAGGGTGCGGTCCGATGGCTGTTGGGCAGTGCCATGCCCCAGATGCAGAACGACGGCTCGGTTTTGTGGTGTGGGTCGATCGTGGACATTACGTCACAAAAGGCCACGATGGCGAAGCTGCAGGAAAGTGAAGCACGGTTTCGTGGCCTCACCGAGTTGTCGTCGGACTGGTACTGGGAGCAGGACGAGCATTTTCGCTTTGTACGGGTCGACGGGAACCTGGAGTCCAGCAGTGCGGCTCCCGCGGAGTCCTATTTGGGCAAGACGCGTTGGGAGTCTGGGGTGCAGGGCGTCACTGCTGTGCAATGGGCTGAGCACCGTGCAACGCTGGAGGCACACCAGGTTTTTCACGATTTTGAGGTCCAGCGCGTGCGCACCGACGGGTCGCTCATGTGGGCGTCTATCAGTGGTACGCCGATTTTTGATGCCAGCGGCAAGTTTTGTGGCTACCGGGGCACCGGCAGCGATATCACGGCGCGCAAACGTGCGGAAGCCGACATTGAAAGATTGGCATTTTTTGACGCTCTGACGGGTTTGCCCAACCGGCGATTGCTGATTGACCGGCTGGAGAAGGCCATTGTTTCGAGCGCCCGGCGTGGCGCCCATGGCGCGTTGCTGTTCATTGATCTTGACAATTTCAAGGTGCTCAATGACACATTGGGACACCACATGGGTGACGAACTGCTCAAGCAAGTGGCCGGAAGATTGTCCGATTGCGTGCGCGCCATTGACACGGTGGCTCGTTTAGGGGGCGACGAGTTTGTGGTGATGCTGGAAGACCTGCACGCATCGGCTCCCGATGCGGGCGCGCAGGTGGAAGCGGTTGGGCGAAAGGTTCTGGCGTCACTGAACCGGCAGTTTGCGCTGGCAGGGCAGCTTCACCACAGCTCGCCGAGCATAGGGGTCACGCTGTTCTTCGAAAGTGAAAGCACGGTCGATGAGTTGCTCAAACGTGCGGATTTGGCGATGTACCAGGCCAAGGCCGCAGGCCGCAACACCTTGCGTTTTTTTGACCCGGTGATGCAGGCGGCAGCCAGCATACGCGCCCAACTGGAGGCGGACCTGCGGTTGGCGTTGACACAAAACGAATTCGCATTGTTCTACCAACCCATAGTAGACGACAGTTCACGTGTTATTGGCGTCGAAGCCCTGCTGCGGTGGCGTCATGCCGAGCGTGGAATGGTGTCGCCAGCGGAGTTCATCCCCGTGGCGGAGCAGACCGGTTTGATACTCCCGATGGGGCAATGGGTACTGGAAGTGGCGTGTGCCCAATTGGTGGCCTGGAGTGCCCACTCGGCCACACAAGGCTTGACCATGGCGGTCAACGTCAGCGCGCGCCAGTTTCGCCACCCGGAGTTTTCCAGCCAGTTGCAGACGTTGCTGCGCCACAGCGGAGCCAACCCCTACCGGCTCAAGCTGGAAATCACCGAAAGCCTGTTGCTCAGTGACATTGACGACGCGGTTGCGAAGATGGGCGAACTACGCTCGATCGGCGTCACCTTTGCGCTCGATGATTTTGGCACCGGGTACTCTTCGCTGTCCTATTTGAAGCGCCTTCCACTCGACCAGCTCAAGATCGACCAGTCTTTTGTGCGGGATGTGCTGAAAGATCCCAACGATGCCACCATCGCGCGCACCATTGTGAACTTGGCCCAAAGTCTGGATTTGAGCGTGGTGGCCGAGGGCGTGGAGACTGCCGGACAGCGTGACTTTTTGCTGCAGGCCGGTTGCAGGGCCTTCCAGGGCTACCTGTTCGGGCGGCCCGTTCCGGTGGAGCAACTGGTATTGCCGACCGTTTAAATTCGAGTGAAACGGCTATGCTGCGGTGGAGTTGCCCGACTCCGTGGATTCGGTGTTGGTTGAACTGGTGCGCTGCCGCACCGTGGCTTTCTCCCCGGCACTGGCGAATTTGCTGTATTTTCCCGTCAAACCAACCATGTGCCCATAGATACGCGGAGCACCCGCCAGGCACTCGCCCTGCTCCAGGAAATCGGCCTCACCGGTAAAGTTGCCGACCAGACCACCGGCTTCGGTGACCAGCAGAGATCCAGCTGCCACATCCCAGGGTTGCAGCCCTTTTTCAAAGAATGCATCGGTGTAGCCTGCTGCGACGTAGGCCAGGTCCAGCGCAGCGGCGCCCGGGCGGCGCAATCCGGCGGTGCGTTGCATGACTTCGCCCATCAGGCTGAGGTATTGGTTGAAGTGGTCACCCATCCGGTAGGGAAAGCCGGTGGACACCAAGGCCTGCTGCAGGTCGGTGCGCTTGGAGACGCGAATGCGCCGATCGTTCAGGAAAGCACCCCGGCCCTTGGTGGCGGTAAACAGGTCATTGCGGGTGGGGTCGTACACCACGGCTTGTTCCACCTTGCCTTTGACGGCTAACGCAATGCTGACGCAGTAAATCGGCAGCCCATGAATGAAGTTGGTGGTGCCATCCAGTGGATCAATGATCCAGACGAATTCGGAGTCCTTGGCACCATGTTCACGACCACTCTCCTCTGCCCAGATACCGTGGCCGGGGTAGGCTGCGAGTAGGGTTTCAATAATGGCCTGCTCGGCTGCATGGTCCACTTCGGTGACGAAGTCATTGGCTTTCTTCTGCGACACGCGGACCGACTCGATGTCCAACGCGGCCCGGTTAATGATGGATCCGGCAGCGCGGGCCGCCTTGACGGCCACGTTGATCATGGGGTGCAGATTGGGTGACATGGAGTTTTTCGAAGAACTGGAGGGAACCCTGCGGCGATGCGCGAGGCGACAATAGCGTGATTTTAACGGGACACCCCAACTTGCTGCCGCCATGCACACCCGATTCATCCTGATCAACACCAGCCATGCCGGCAATGTCGGGGCGGCGGCGCGCGCCATGAAGACCATGGGGTTCCATGATTTGGTGCTGGTGGCACCGCGTTGGGCCAATGTGCTGCGCAGAGAAGAAACGATTCAGCGTGCCAGCGGCGCGCTCGATGTACTGGAACAGTGCCGCATTGTGGACACGCTCGACGATGCGCTGGATGGCATGACCCATTTGTGCGCGACCGCTATGACGCCGCGGGACTTTGGACCACCGACTTCCACCCCGCGTGAACACTTTGCTTTGCTATCAAAGCAGGAGCTGCTTGCGCAGGATGGACGGGCGCCAGAGGTCTTTTTGGCACCTGGTGGCATGGCGTTTCTTTTCGGCTCTGAGCGGTTTGGCATGCGCAACGAAGACGTCTACCGCTGCCACGTGTGCCTGAGCATTCCGAGTAATCCACAGTTCGGTTCACTCAACATCGGTGCGGCGCTGCAGGTGATTGCCTACGAATGGCGGCTCGCATTGGGCGGTTTTGGGTCCGCGCCTGCAGCACCTGTCGAAGCAACGGCAGCGGCCGATGCACAGCAGGTGGCAGGCATGCTGGCGCACCTGGAGCAGTCTTTGGTGGCTTTGGGTTTTTTGGACCCGCTGGCGCCCAAGAAGCTGATGCCGCGCCTGAACCAGCTCTTCAACCGCGCGGATGTCACGCACGAAGAGATCCATATTCTGCGGGGTATCGCAAAAGCCATCCTGCAGCAAGCGGCATCCAATCCCGCACCGACCACGCAACGCCGGACGAAAGGATAGACTCGGACTATGTTTTCCCGCTTGCGTTCCGACATTCAGTGCATTCTCGACCGCGACCCCGCTGCCCGCAGCACCTGGGAAGTGATCACCTGTTATCCAGGTCTGCACGCCATCGTGCTGCACCGCCCGGCCCACTGGTGCTGGGTGCATGGCCTGAAGTGGCTGGGGCGCTTTATCTCGCATTGCGCGCGCTGGTTGACAGGGATCGAGATCCACCCCGGTGCTGTCATCGGGGAGAGGGTGTTCTTTGACCATGCCATGGGCGTGGTGGTGGGGGAAACGGCCGAAATTGGCGACGGCTGCACCATCTACCAGGGCGTGACGCTGGGCGGTACTTCGCTATACAAGGGCGCCAAACGCCACCCCACGCTGGGCAAGGACGTGGTGGTGAGTGCGGGCGCCAAGGTGCTCGGAGGGTTCCTGGTGGGTGACGGAGCCAAGATCGGCAGTAACGCGGTGGTGATCAAGCCTGTGCCTGCAGGTGCCACGGCGGTCGGTATTCCGGCGCGCATCATCCCCAGCAAATCGGGTGAGAGTGCAGACGTGACGCTGACCGATCGCAAGTTCACGGCCTATGGCATTACCCAGGAAGACGACCCGGTGAGTCAGGCACTGCACGGGCTGATCAACTCCGCAAGTTCGCAGGAGCACCAGATTGCGCTGTTGTGGCAGGCCATCGAAAAACTCGCCAGCAATCGTGCCGCGACCGATTGCGTGCCGGGCGACGCAGCTCTGCGCGAGCATTTTGAAGCCGACAAGCTCAACGAACTGGTGGGCAAGTAACCACCCGGGTTGCCGGATTTGCTATCGAATTGGAAGCGCTTTACGCACGCCCAACGGGCGTGAAAGGCACATTTCCCTTAAATTTTTGGTGAGCGAATAGCACTCTTGGGCCGAAACACCTTGCACACTTCCTCGCGCGCTTCGAGGTAGGGTCCGCCAATCAGATCGATGCAGTAAGGCACCGCCGCGAATATGCCGGGCACCACGGACTTGCCATCGTCGCCCTTCAAACCCTCCAGCGTCTCCGCAATCGACTTGGGTTGCCCGGGCAGGTTGATGATCAGCGTCTGATCGCGAATCACGGCTACCTGGCGCGACAGGATGGCGGTGGGAACAAATTTCAGGCTGATTTGCCGCATCTGTTCGCCAAAGCCAGGCATTTCCTTGTGCGCAACGGCCAGAGTGGCCTCGGGCGTGACGTCGCGCAGCGCGGGCCCGGTGCCGCCGGTGGTCAACACCAGGCTGCATCCGGAATCAACCAGTTCGATCAAGGTGGAACTGATTACCTCCAATTCATCCGGTATCAGGCGTGCCTCAAAAGTGATCGGGTTGTGCAACGCACGGGTCAGCCAATCCTGCAGAGCGGGCAGTCCTTTGTCCTCATAAACGCCGCTCGAAGCACGGTCACTGATGGACACAATGCCAATGCGTACCGGCTCCCCGGCGTTCAGGTCGCTGTTCATGCGTCGGCTCCAGGGTTGGTGGGAAGCGCAGCATCGGCGGGCTCCTGTTCGGGTACATCGTCCGCGGCGAGCAGGTGTTCCCGCACCATTTGAAAAATATCGCGGTAGGCGCGCCCGTGGCGAAGCGCTTCGCCCGGCTTTTCGGGTTTGGCATCCTTGCGGGCTTGGCGCACCAGCGCACGCAGTTGCTGTGCGTCGGTGCTGGGGCTCAGATTAATCCACTGACCAACCGCATCTTCGTCGGCGATCAACCGGTCACGCCACATTTCAGCTTGGTGCAAAACCAGTGTTTCGCGCGCCGAGGGCGTGTGCTGCTCGTCCAGTGCCACGCGAATGGCTTCCAGCGTGTCGGCACTGAGCAGTCGCATCTGCTTGCCGATGAATTGCATCAGCCGTCTGCGACCTTCGAAGTTGGTGATGCGCTTGGCATCGGCCACCGCGTCCACCAATTTGTCGGGCAAGGCGAGCCGTGTCAGCAGTTCGGCTCGCAGGGTCAACAGATCTACACCCAGTTTTTGCAGTTCAGTGCTTTCCCGTTTGAGGTCCGTGCGGCTTTTTTCGTCGGTACCCTTGAGCTCGCGTTTGAGTTCGAGGTCGAGTTCGCTGCCTTCGGCAACAAATTTGCCTTTGACGAAGTAGCCTTTTTTTAGTTTGCGTGCCATGGCAAGTATCATAGCCGTCGCTATGCACCACCCCACTTCCTCCTCTCCCCATACAACAGCGTCCAAGAACCCAACTCCGGACAGCGGTTTTGCTTATTCCAGAGTCTTCTTTGAGTCGCTGGCCGATACCGCGCTTGCGCATGCCAAGCGCCTTGGCGCATCCGACGCGGCCGCCGAGGTCTCCGAAGGTTGCGGCCTCAGCGTCTCAGTGCGCAATGGTGCGCTCGAGAATGTCGAGCGCAACCGCGACAAGTCGCTTGCGGTGACCGTCTACGTGGGTCACCGCCGCGGCAATGCCAGCACATCCGACTTTTCCAAAGCGGCCATTCACCAGACGGTGCAAGCGGCGTATGACATTGCCCGTTTTACCGCGGAAGATCCGTTTGCCAGCCTGCCCGAAGCCAGCGATATCGTTGCCGTCGACCAGCGTGAGCGTGACCTCGATCTCTTTTTCCCCTGGGCCGTGACCAGCGAGCAGGCGGCCGCCCTGGCGATGGAGTGTGAAGCGGCTGCGTTGTCGACCGACCGGCGCATTACCAACAGCGAAGGCGCAGGTGTGTCGGCGCAACAGTCCCACTTCTTCAGCGCCCATACGCGGGGCTTTCGGGGTGGCTATGCAAGCTCACGCCACTCCTTGTCGGTATCGCCCATTGCCGGCAAGGGCAAAGACATGCAGCGCGATGCCTGGTACAGCTCGATGCGCCATCCAGACGCGTTGGCATCTCCCCAGGCGATAGGGCGTTATGCCGCCCAACGTGCATTGAGCCGCCTGAAGTCACGCAAGATCGCGACCGTTGAGTGTCCGGTGTTGTTCGAGTCACCCTTGGCTGCGGGGCTCGTAGGCACCTTTGTGCAGGCGGTAAGCGGCGGAGCGTTGTACCGCAAGAGTTCTTTCCTGCTTGACTCCCTGGGTAAATCGGTGTTTCCCAAGCACATTGATTTGCTCGAAGACCCCTTTGTGCTGCGTGGCAAGGGCAGTTCGCCTTTTGACGGCGAGGGCGTGCGCGTGCAGGCCCGCAAAGTGGTGGATGCCGGCAAGGTACAGGGTTACTTCCTGAGCAGCTATTCAGCGCGCAAACTCGGCATGCAGACGACCGGCAACGCGGGCGGCTCGCACAACCTGG
Organism: Rhodoferax sp.; assembly: GCA_020048895.1. Lineage (GTDB taxonomy): Bacteria > Pseudomonadota > Gammaproteobacteria > Burkholderiales > Burkholderiaceae_C > Allorhodoferax. Next base: position 11,443 of record JAIFLV010000043.1, read on the forward strand.
TCTTTTCGTCGCGACTGACCAAGCCTAGTGATGACCTCGATGCGATGTTGCACAAGCTAGGTACCGGACTGTTAGTGACCGAACTGATGGGGCAGGGCGTGAACTACGTCACAGGGGACTATTCTCGTGGTGCCAGTGGTTTCTGGGTCGAGAACGGCCGCATCGCCTATCCGGTGCACGAGATCACGATTGCCGGGAATATGAAGGCGATGCTCAAGGGGATTGTGGCCGTGGGGGCGGATACCTACAACTATGGGGCCAAAACCGTCGGGTCGATTTTGGTGAACCGGATGAAGGTTGCGGGTTCTTAGCTGTTCTTTGACTCCCCACTCCCCCCAACCCCCTCGCCCCCGTCGGGCTAGGGGGAGCCTTAACAGCCCATTTGATTTCGTCTCGTCGGCTACGGAATTACGGCCGTGACAAATCTGAAGCCACCCCAACGCCCCGCCTGTAAGGCCCTATTCGGCGCGCAGCAGCAAAATCGGCTGTTAAGGGGCTCCCCCTCGCCCGACGGGGGCGAGGGGGCTGGGGGGAGTGGGGAGTTAAAGAGTGCGTCGCAATAGAGTTAAGTGCCGGAGAGAGCAGCCTTCACTGCCGCAGAAACCGCCGACATCTCCGCCTTCCCCGCCAACCGCGTTTTGACAACGCCCATCACCTTACCCATATCCCCCGGCCCCGAAGCACCGATTTCCACCACGATAGCTTTCACGGCGGCCAGAACTTCTTCGGCCGACATGCGTTGCGGCAAATAGGCCTGCAGCACTGTCATCTCAGCAGTCTCTTTATCGGCCAGATCCATGCGCTGCGCCTTCGTAAACGCCTCAATGCTGTCCTTGCGCTGCTTGATCAGTTTGTCCACGATCGCTACCACCGCGGCATCATCCAACACAATGCGCTCATCCACTTCACGCTGTTTGCAGGCCGCCAGTAACAGGCGGATGGTGCCCAGGCGCTCGGTGTCCTTGGCGCGCATGGCGGTTTTCATGTCTTCGGTGATCTGGTCTTTGAGTGACATAGCGGTTTCCTGAAATATGGAGGCTTGAAAAGTTAAAAAGCCCGCCGGAGCGTCCCCAGGCGAGCTTTTTTGCCTTGCGAATGCACTATTCTCGAAAATCTAATCGGTCGCGGACAGAACTGACGATCTGTCCCGCAAATCAATACATTTTCTTCGGCAATTGCATGCTGCGGATACGCTTGTAGTTGCGTTTCACTGCGGCAGCCTTCTTGCGCTTGCGCTCTGCGGTGGGTTTCTCGTAAAACTCGCGGGCACGCAAGTCGGTGAGCAAGCCCAGCTTCTCGATGGTGCGCTTGAAGCGGCGCAGAGCGACGTCAAACGGCTCGTTTTCTTTTACACGGATCGTTGTCATTACGTAATGAATTTCCAAAATGTGCTGTCGCCACACAGTGGGGGAAGATCGGGCCCCCATTGGCACGTTCAGCGGTAATCCCCGTCTTAACTAGTATTTGGCCGACGGGGGACTGCCAGAAGAGCCTTGGATTATAGCGTTTTCAGGGCCGCATGCTTCTTTTGGCACTTCAGGTTGGCGCAGGCGTGCTGCGATGAGACAACACTTTCGCAGCCATGCCCTGTGCGCACGCAAATGCACTCGCCCAGGCCCATTGAAAGTTGTAGCCACCCAGCCATCCCGTGACGTCGACTACTTCGCCGATGAAATACAGCCCTGCTTGGCGCGACTCCATGGTCTGACTGGACAAACACCGTGTGTCGACACCGCCGGCCATGACTTCGGCCTTGCGGTACCCTTCCGTTCCCGTGGGTACAAGCTCCCATTGGTTGAGGCGCTGTCCCAGTGCTGTGAGCGCCCGGTCGGATGCTTCGCTTACTGGACGCATCCAATCGTGTCCCAGTGCCGCGCCTTGAGCGATCCAGGTATCCACCAGTCGGCTGGGCAGTTCGCAAGACAACTCATTGGCAATGCGTTTGCGTGAATTGTTCTTGGCCTGCATCAGCGCGTCGGTCATATCCTTGGAGGGCGACAGGTTGATGCGGATAGGTGTGCCGCTCTGCCAGTAACTTGAAATCTGCAGTACGCCTGGCCCGCTTAACCCGCGGTGTGTGAAGAGCAGGTCTTCAAGAAATTCGATGCGGTCCTTCTTCGTACCCGTCGCAATGGCCACTGGCAGTGACAAGCCTGAGAGCTGTGCGAACGGCTGCCACGATGGTTCGTCAAAAGTGAGTGGCACCAACGCCGGGCGGGTCGATACCACACCAAGGTCAAATTGCCGCGCAATGCGCAGCCCGAAATCGGTGGCGCCAATCTTTGGAATCGACAACCCACCGGTCGCCATCACCAGGCAGTGACATCGCACGGTGCCACGGTTACTATCAATTTCGTAGCTATCCACGCTTTCTCCATGGGCGCTAGAGCCGGTTTTTCTTATGGCCTTCACGGAACAAGGTTGCCAGCGCACCACACCGCCGGCATCGCATTCGGCCAGCAGCATGCGGATGACGTCTTCGGCAGAGCGGTCGCAGAACAACTGGCCCTTGTGTTTCTCGTGGAACGCTATTCTGTGGCGTGTCACCAGATCGACAAAGTCGCGGGGGCTATAGCGCGCCAGGGCAGACCGGCAAAACCGCGGGTTGTCGCTCAGGAAGTTGGCGGCCGATGTCTGCGAATTAGTGAAATTGCAGCGCCCACCACCCGAGATGCGGATTTTTTCCGCCACCTTGTCGGCATGGTCGATGATCAGCACACGCAAGCCCAGTTGGCCTGCAACACCAGCGCAGAAGAGTCCGGCCGCGCCGGCGCCGACGATGACTGCATCAAAGGTATTCATATCGTTGACAGTTTATTGACTTGCATGGGGTGTTGAGGCTTGGCAAAGACGAAGTGCATGCCGTGGGTGCTCCACGTAAAGAATGGGCGCGCAATCCTCTGGATGCGCGGGAGATGATAGTAACTTCCCGTTCGGCGCCTGCTAAGCTCTTCCTTGCTTCCTTCCTTCACTGATCGGACTTCCATGCGATTCAATTTTCTGCGGCATGCATGTATTGCCGTTTTGGCAGCCGCCTCAATAGGTATCGCGCACGCAGCGTTGAACCTGGCGGACCCCGTGCCACAGTCACCTCAAGTCCACGTGGGGACATTGGACAACGGACTTACGTACTACATTCAACGCAACACGCGCCCGGAGAAGCGCCTGGAGTTGCGCCTTGTCGTCAAAGCGGGGTCTGTGCTGGAGGACGAAGATCAGCAGGGGTTGGCGCATTTCACCGAGCACATGGCCTTCAATGGATCCACTCACTTCCAGAAACATGAGCTGATCTCGTACCTGCAGTCCATCGGACTCAAGTTCGGTCCGGACCTCAACGCCTACACCGGTTTTAACGAGACCGTCTACATCCTGCCGTTGCCCACCGACAAGCGCGAATTCATCGAAAAAGGGTTTTTGGTGCTCGAAGATTGGGCGCACGGCATTCTCTTCAAAGATGCTGACATTGACTTGGAGCGCTCCATCGTGCTGGAGGAGCTGCGCATGGGCAAGGGGGCGCAAGACCGCATGATGCGCGCAGTCTTGCCAAAGATCCTGAGCGGTTCGGCCTACGCCAATCGCCTGCCCATTGGGACAGAAGACAGCCTGAAGAACTTCAAAGTGGATGCCGTGAAACGGTTTTATCGCGATTGGTATCGCCCCAACCTGATGGCAGTGGTCGTGGTGGGCGATATTGAAGTAGCGGACGCACAGGCCCTGGTGCAATCGCATTTTGGCAAGTTGAAGAATCCGGCGAACGCCCGCCCGCGTACCTACCCGGAATTGCCACCGCGCAGCGCTTCTGAGGCGGTTGTCGTCACGGATAAAGAAGCAACCAACGATGTGCTGCAAATTCTCTATCCGCATACGCGCGACATCCCCGTTGCCAACTGGGGCGACTACCGTCAAAAGACGGTCGAACGCCTGTTTGGCATGATGCTGGGACAACGCGTGCAGGAACTCACCCAGCGCGCCGAGCCCCCGTTTGTGGCGGGCGCCAGTGCTGTGGCGCCATTTGTGCATGGCTATCGGGCGTTTAGCTCCACCGCCATCATGGGGCGACAGGGTATCGGCATCGTCAGCGATGCGCTGGTGCAGGAGAGTCTGCGTGCACGGCAGTTGGGATTTGACCCCGCAGAACTTGAACGGGCCAAGAAAGCCATGCTGCGTCGTTACGAGCAGCAGTTTGCCGAACGGGAAAAGACCGACTCCGCCACCTATGCCGCAGAGTATTTGCGCAATTTTCTGACACGCGAGACGATTCCTGGCATTGCCAACGAGCTGATCGCGGCGCAGGAATTCCTGCCAACCATCACCGTACAGGATGTCAACCAGTTTGCCACCAGAATCATTCCGAAGGACGCCCCCAAGCTCGTGATCTACATGGGCAGTAGCAAGGAGGGCACGGCGCCACCGCAATCAGCACAACTGCTCGAAAGCGTGGCCTCGGCGGAACGTAACGCGGTGATTGCCCGGGAAGAGAAATCGGTGGCTTCGACTTTCATGGAGCGTAAGCCCGAAGCCGGTAGCATCCTGACGCAGCGCACCAATGAGGCGCTGGGGCTGATCGAGTGGGACTTGTCCAATGGCATCAAGGTCATCCTCAAACCCACTGATTTCAAGAACGACGAAATCCTTCTCTCTGCCAACCGCTTTGGGGGACAATCGCTATTTGGGCTGGCGGACAAGTTCAATGCGGGCTATGCCAGTCAGGCGGTCGCGGCGATGGGTGTGGCCGGATTTACTCCCATAGACGTGCAGAAAATGCTGTCCGGTAAAGTGGCTTCGCTGCGTGTCGGCATTGATCCTGTGACCGACGTGCTGAGCGGTTCTACAACCGGGGCCGATCTGGAGACTTTGCTTCAACTGGCGCATTTGAAGTTTCGCCCAGCGCGCCGTGACGCCGACCTGTTCAAGTCGTTTGTATCGCGCTCCCAGGACTCTGCGAAGAACGCCATTGAGCGGCCGGAGTCGGTATTTGGGGACGCAGTGCGATCGACGGTGTTTCAGGAGCACCCCCGGCTGTGGCTGACACCCCGACCGCAGGACTTCAACCAGATGGCGCTGGAGCGGGTGCTGGGCATTTACGAGGAGCGAATGGCCAGTGCCAAGGGCTTCACGTTTATTCTGGTGGGCAGCTTTGATCCGGCCAAAATCCAGCCGCTGGTGGCGACCTACCTTGCCAGTTTGCCGGTTGCAACGGTGGCGACAGACTTTGTCGACCTCGGCGTGCGTCCGGCCAAGGGTGTGGTCAAACGGGAGGTTCGCAAGGGGACCGAGCCCAAGAGCGTGGTGTCGATCACATTCGCAGGCGCTGCGCCGTACTCGATCGAGGAGAGGATGAAGGTGCGCGCGCTGACCGAGGTCATCAACATCAAGATCATCGACGAGCTGCGTGAAAAACTGACACTGATTTATGGAGGCGGCATGGGTGGCGATCTGCAGCGCGCCCCCTACCCAAGTTACCAGTTGGGACTGACATTGCCGTGTGCGCCCGACAAGGTGGAGCAGGTTGCGGCGGCGGCGCTGGGTGAAATCCGCAAGATACAAGAGCGCGGTGCGGACCCTGCCGACTTGGCCAAAGTGCAGCAAAACTGGTTGGTGGCCTACCGCAAGTCGATGCGGGAAAACCAGTTTTGGCTGGGCCAATTGCAAGCGGCGGTGTTGTATAACGATGATTTCGCCCGTCTGCTTGACTATGAAAAACGAGTGATGGCACTGACCGCGGACGACATCAAGAACGCTGCGCTGCGCTACCTGCCGATGGACAACTACGTGCAGGTGGTGCTGCTGCCTGAGTAGATCGAGAGAAGTGCGCCGCGGCGACAGGACTCAAGATTTTGGCGAACCTGCCGAAATCTTGGGTATGTCCAACCTGTCCGAGCCCATCAAACACCGTACCAACAGGAATGTACCTGTGGAACAGTGGCCTGAGTCGCTGGAGATTTTGCGTTTTCTGGTGGGGCAAGTGGAGCCGAGGTCGATCAAGGAAGTGGCGCATGAAGTGCAAGCCCCTGAAATATCGACGCGTAACCGATTGGCCAAACTTGAAACCCAGGGCGCCGTTATCGCTGTGCGTGCAACAGCGAGCATTGGACCAGGCAAGCACGTGCTGTGCACGCACTACGAGATCACCCAGTATGGTCGCGATTGCGCGGTGGCACGCACGCACGACGTCATGCGATCGACACGCATCTGCGTCAACAGTGTTTTCGCGCTGGCCGGCGCCATGAATCTGAGCATTTGACCATCTGGGGAAATCAAGCGCGGCGCCAGTAGTGGTAACGCCATGCGGTCGTGAAACCCGCGCGCCGGTAGAGAGCCAGAGCGTCGCCATTGTCCTCCTCCACCTGTAGGAAGAGGCGCTCAGTACCTTGTCCGTGGGCGTGATTCGCCAGTCCGACAAGGATGCGAGTTGCCAGGCCTCGTCCGCGCTCCTGAACAACCGTGCGCATGCCGTGAATACCGGCCCAACCTTGGCTTAGCGACGCGGTTCCTGCTGCCAACGGGCGCGAGTCCGCGTCAGTGACGACCGCATATACGATGCATTGGCTTCGGCTCAGCGCCTGCACACGGTGTGCGCCGTCTACGGGGTCGAAACCTGGTGCGTAATACACCGATGCCCAGGCTGAAGTAGGCTCACTTGTTACCTTTGCCGGGGCGTCGCAGCGAAGGCCAATCAGGTCTCTGACTGCGCCCACCTGGACCAAAGTGGGTTGCGTGGGTACAAAACCGAGTCGGCGCAATCGGTTCTGGATGTTGGCGAGCGTTGGAACGTCCGCGATTCGAAAGGCCGCAGGCATGCCCTGCGCAGCGTAGGCGTTGACAATATCCTGCACCACACTGTCGCTCAGATCGTGGTGCCGCAAGGGAACGGCACTCTTGCCGCGACCGATCGTTGAGTGATCAAATGGCACAAGCCAGTGTGGCAGTTCGTGCAGCTGGGGCGGCGCCACTGCATCCAGGGTTGCGCGCTCAAGGCTTTCGATATCCTGGGAATTCAGTGGAGGATGCATGTTTGGCAAGGCGTGTCCTGAGGGCCTCCATTGTGCACAGGACGGCGGCGTGCTTCCTCTACACTCGCGTCACTATGGAGAAAACAAGACTGGTTCTGGGGGTTGAGTCGTCGTGCGACGAAACCGGTGTGGCGATCGTTCAGTGGCAAGGCGGGGATGTTCCGCAACTGGTCTCCCACGCCCTCTTTAGCCAGATCGAAATGCACCAGGCCTATGGTGGGGTGGTGCCAGAGTTAGCAAGCCGCGACCACATCCGACGCGTGTTGCCTTTGGCGCGCGACGTGTTGGAGGAGGCGCACCTCACGCTGCAGGATCTGGACGTGGTGGCATTTACGCGTGGACCGGGGCTGGCGGGCGCGTTGTTGGTGGGTGCGGGAGTCGCCTGTGCACTAGGCGCCGCGCTGGATGTGCCGGTGTTGGGGGTGCATCATTTGGAGGGGCACTTGCTGTCCCCGTTTCTCAGTGTGGACCCGCCCGAGTTTCCCTTTGTGGCGTTACTGGTCTCGGGCGGACACACCCAGTTGATGCGCGTGGATGGTGTCGGTCGATACACCTTGCTGGGTGAAACCATTGACGATGCGGCCGGCGAAGCGTTTGACAAGTCAGCCAAACTGATGGGCCTGGCCTATCCTGGTGGCCCGCTGCTGGCGCGCCTGGCAGAAACCGGGAACCCGACTGCTTTTGCATTGCCACGCCCATTGCTGCATAGCGGAAATCTGGATTTTTCCTTCGCTGGCTTGAAAACTGCGGTGCTGGTCCAGGCGCAAAAGCTGGTGTTGGCGCACAGTGGCTCGGCGCAGGACGCCAGTCTGCTGGCATCGGGCACTTCCAATGTGTTTGCGTCTTTGCCGCAGCAGACACGCAGCGACCTGGCGGCTTCGACCCAGGCCGCTATTGTTGAGGTACTGTTGAAGAAATCACTTCAGGCTTTGAAAGACACAGGGTTGAAGCGACTGGTGGTGGCCGGAGGTGTTGGTGCGAATCGCCAATTGCGATGTGCACTGAATGATGCGTGTGCTGCGCGAGGCATTCGCGTGCATTACCCCGAGCTGCACTTGTGTACCGACAATGGCGCCATGATTGCGATGGCGGCTGCAATGCGCCTGCAATCCGGGCTGCAGACTGCCGATAAGCGATACGCATTCGATGTCAAGCCGCGCTGGCCGCTGGACTTTAGTTAAAAGAGCCTCCAGCGCCCGTAAATAAAGCGTGAGCAGCTCTCAAAAAGAGAGCAACTCACGGGACAAAACCCTACTGGATGGCGAGCTCGGTGGTGTTGCTCACCGGGATTTTCTTGGCAAGTTTCAGCGTCAACACACCATTCTCGAGCTTTGCCTCACTCAAGCCAGAGTCAATGTCCTGAGGCAGCTCGTAGGCAGCACGGTAGCTGCGCGGCGCACCTTCTTTGCTGTTGATACGAACGATGGCGCCTTCGATGCCAATCGACAGTTGCTCCTTGGTGATTCCCGGTACATCGAGGCTGAACGTGAACGAGGTTTCGTCCTGTTCGTAGGCGCAGGCCTTGGCGCGGGATGCACGCAGTGCATCGTCCATGAAGCGCTCGAGCGTGGGGCCAGCGCTGGCATAGGTTTGGCGACGCAGGGCGGGGTGGGCGGTAGCAGTAAAAAACATGAAAGTACTCCTAGTACACTGCGCGGCGCTCACCGTGAGCCCCGCATGCACCCAAGCTGTGTCTGCTCTGTCTGAATTCAAGAAATATTTGCCATGTTTATTCTTCTGCTTCGGGTCTTGAAAACGTGTTCGCAAGCGCTATGTGTGCTCGTTTTTTCTGCAGCGGTTTTCGCTGCGCCGACGCCCGCGATGCCCATCAAACTGGCTCTGGTGGAGGGCTTGAGCGGCCCCAACGCGAACGCCGGCGAGGCGGTCTATCGCAATCTGCTGTGGGCGGTGGAGCGGGTAAATGCCCGTGGTGGCGTGAAGTTGTCGCCCTCGCAGGGCGGCAGTCGTTTGCTGGCACTGGAGCGGTTCGACAGCAAGGGGCAAAGTGAAGAGGCTCTGTCCGCATTGCGCTCGGCGATCGATAGCGGTGCCCGAGTCGTGTTGCAGGGCAATTCGTCCGCCAACGCGTTGGCGCTCATTGATGCCATCAACAAACACAATGAACGTGATCCGGCGCGACGAGTGCTGTTCCTCAACTATTCGGCAGTCGACCCGGCGCTGACCAATGAGAAGTGCAGCTTCTGGCACTTTCGCTTCGATGCCCACGCCGATATGCGCATAGCCGCACTCATGGAGGTGCTACGCGAGGACCGTGCGGTCAAGAGCATCTACCTCATTGGACAGGATTACAGCTTTGGGCAGGCGGTACTGCGTGAGGCGCGGCGCCAATTGGGTGCGCAGCGCCCGGACCTGCAAATTGTGGGTGATGAACTCCATCCCATGGCCCGAATCAAGGACTTTCTTCCCTACGCGGCCAAGATCAAGGCCAGCGGGGCACAGGCGGTGCTGACGGGTAACTGGGGCAACGACCTGACGTTACTGGTCAAGGCGGCACGTGATGTGGGGTTTGAAGGTAAGTTCTATACGTTCTACGGCAATGCCCTGGGTGCACCTGCTGCCATTGGTGAAGCCGGTGTTGGCAAAGTGCTGGCCGTTGCCGACTGGTTGCCCAATGTTCAAACGCCGGCCAGTGAAGCGTTTTACCGTGCATTTCGCGAGCGTTTTCCGCACAGCGCCGACGATTATGTGCATATGCGCATGCAGTTGCTGGTGGAAGCTTTGGTTAAATCGATCGAAGGTGTCGCGGGCCAAACGGGCAAGGATGCTATTGATTTAATAGCTGTTGCTGCACAACTGGAGGGCCTTAGCATTGAGTTGCATGGGCAAAGAGGAACCATGCGCGGCGCCGACCATCAGTTCCAGCAACCGCTGGTGGTCGGCCTGATGGAGCGTCAGGGTACGCCCGGAGTCAAGTTTGATGTGGAAGGGTCGGGCTACGGGTTTCGTGTTGTCAAGACCATTGCGGCCCGTTCGGCGGAAATGCCAATGTCGTGCAAGATGCAGCGGTACTGACGAACTCAAGCTATAATTGAGCGGCTTTGCATAGGGCAGGGCGCACGCTCCGAGCAGTTCCAGCCTGGGGCGCAAGTTCAAAACCGGATTCCAGCGTTTGGCGTTGGGTCCGCAATTCAAGGAAAAAGACATGATTCTCTCCAGCATCAAAGCTGCTGTTGTCAAAGACAACGCCCGTAGCGCCGGCGACACCGGTAGCCCCGAAGTGCAAGTGGCCCTGCTCACCGCACGCATCAACGAGTTGACACCCCATTTCAAGACCCACGCCAAAGACCACCATGGTCGCCGTGGTCTGCTGCGCATGGTCAGCCGCCGCCGTAAATTGCTGGACTACCTCAAGTCCAAGGACGCTGACCGCTACACCGCGCTGATTGCAAAACTGAATCTGCGTAAGTAAGCATTGATTACAACGACGAACGCCTGAGTTAGGTTACTAGCTCAGGCGTTTTTCACTTCGGAGACGGCGAAAACAGAGCGAAGCTGTGTCATTCCACGGAAATTTGAACGAATTTCTCTGGAATGGCATCGTGGACTGTGATGGCGAATCCGGGCTTGGGCGAGGTGGCCTCTACCTTCCAGAAACTTCCCAAACTCAACGGAGATAGAAGATGACAATGTTCAAAAAAGTTACCAAGACTTTTCAGTGGGGCCAGCATACGGTCACCATGGAAACCGGCGAAATCGCCCGTCAGTCCACCGGCGCTGTATTGCTGGACATGGATGGCACGGTTGTGCTGGCAACGGTGGTGGCCAAGACGGAAGGCAAGGCCGGCCAGGACTTCTTCCCCCTGACAGTCGATTACCTCGAAAAAGCCTACGCTGCGGGCAAAATCCCCGGCAGCTTCTTCAAACGTGAAGGCCGCCCCAGCGAGTTTGAGACGCTGACCAGCCGCCTGATTGACCGCCCGATTCGTCCGCTGTTTCCCGAAGGCTTTTTTAACGAAGTGCATGTGGTCGTGCACACGGTGTCGTTGAACCCTGAAGTCGACGCAGACATCGCCTCCCTGATTGCCGTCAGCGCCGCTTTGTCCATTAGCGGCGTGCCGTTCAATGGTCCCATCGGTGCGGCCCGCGTGGGTTATGTCAATGGTGAATACGTGTTGAACCCTGGCCAGACCGCACGCAAGGACTCGATTCTGGATCTGGTGGTTGCAGGAACTGAGTCTGCCGTGCTGATGGTTGAATCCGAGGCCCAGCAACTGTCGGAAGAAGTCATGTTGGGTGCTGTGGTCTATGGCCACCAGCAAGGCAACATCGCCATCAATGCCATCCACGAACTCGTGCGTGATGCGGGCAAGCCGGTATGGGACTGGAAAGCTCCGGCGAAGGACGAAGCACTGATCGCCAAGATCGACGGCCTCGCCAAATCCAAGCTGGAAGCGGCCTACCAGATTCGCAACAAACAAGCCCGCACGCAGGCTTGCCGTGCGGCTTACGCGGAAGTGATGGCTGCGCTCAAGGCAGATGGCGCTGCGTTTGATTCCGTTGCGATCGAAGGTTTGCTGTTTGAAATCGAAGCCAAGATCGTTCGCGGCCAGATTCTGGCGGGCGAGCCCCGCATTGACGGTCGCGACACCCGCACCGTGCGTGCCATCGAGATCCGCAACGGCGTGCTGCCCCGTACCCACGGCTCCGCCTTGTTCACCCGCGGTGAAACGCAGGCTTTGGTGGTGACGACCCTGGGCACCGAGCGCGACGCGCAACGTATTGACGCTTTGAGCGGCGACTACGAAGAGCGCTTCATGCTGCACTACAACATGCCTCCCTTCGCCACTGGCGAAACGGGTCGTGTGGGTACACCCAAGCGCCGTGAAATCGGTCACGGCCGTCTGGCCAAGCGTGCGCTGGTGGCCTGCCTTCCAAACAAGGAAGACTTCCCCTACACCATGCGTGTGGTGTCCGAAATTACCGAGTCCAATGGTTCTTCGTCCATGGCTTCCGTGTGCGGTGGCTGCCTCTCGCTGATGGATGCTGGCGTGCCGATGAAAGCGCACGTGGCCGGTATTGCCATGGGCCTGATCAAGGAAGACAACCGCTTCGCGGTGTTGACTGACATCCTGGGCGACGAAGATCATTTGGGCGACATGGACTTCAAGGTCGCCGGTACCACCAACGGCATTACCGCGCTGCAGATGGACATCAAGATTCAGGGCATCACCAAGGAAATCATGCAGGTGGCGCTGGCGCAGGCCAAGGAGGCGCGCATGCACATTCTGGGCAAGATGCAGGAAGCCATGGCCGAAGCCAAGACCGAAGTGTCCAACTTCGCGCCGCGCCTGTTCACGATGAAGATCAACCCCGAGAAGATCCGTGATGTGATCGGCAAGGGCGGCGCAGTTATTCGTGCGCTGACGGAAGAAACGGGGTGCCAGATCAACATCGAGGAAGATGGCACGATCACCATCGCTTCTGCTGACCCCGAGAAGGCTGAAATGGCCAAACGCCGTATCGAGCAGATCACCGCTGAAGTGGAAATCGGCAAGACCTATGAAGGCCCGGTCACCAAAATTCTCGATTTTGGTGCGCTGATCAACCTGTTGCCAGGTAAGGACGGACTGTTGCACATCAGCCAGATCGCCCATGAGCGCGTCGAGAAGGTGACGGACTACCTGTCGGAAGGTCAGATCGTCAAGGTGAAGGTGCTGGAGACCGATGAAAAAGGCCGTATCAAACTGTCCATGAAGGCCTTGCTGGAGCGTCCGCAACAGAATTCCGAGCAAGGTTGATGCTATTTTTCGATAGCTGCTTACGCACTACTGGTAAGCGCTAACGAATGATTTCATTATGAACGTCATTGAGATTTCATCATTCGGTTCGCCAGACGTGCTTCGACTGGCGCAGCGTCCTGCGCCGGTTGCCGGCGTGGGTGAAGTCCTGATTCGTGTGTCCGCAAGCGGTGTTAACCGCCCGGATGTGTTGCAACGGGCTGGTGCTTATCCCCCGCCGGCGGGTGCCTCGGATATTCCGGGGCTTGAAGTCGCTGGCACGATTGTGGACGGCGACTCGGCCGCCATGCACGATGCGGGCTTGCGTGTGGGTGACCGCGTGTGTGCTCTGGTGGCCGGTGGCGGATATGCAGAGTTGTGCGTTGCACCGGTGGGCCAATGCCTACCGGTGCCGACTGGCCTGACAGATGTAGAAGCGGCGTCACTTCCGGAGACGTTTTTCACGGTCTGGAGTAATGTGTTTGACCGGGGTCGTTTGCAAAGCGGCGAAACCCTGTTGGTGCAGGGCGGATCCAGCGGTATTGGGGTCACAGCCATTCAGTTGGCCAAGGCCATGGGTGCGACGGTCATTGTGACCGCCGGAAATGACGCCAAATGTGCCGCGTGCATTGGTTTGGGTGCCGATCACGCGATTAACTACCGGTCGCAGGACTTTCAGGCGGAAGTGGTGCGATTGACCGATGGCCGCGGTGCGGACGTGATTTTGGACATGGTTGCAGGCGACTATGTTGCTAAAGAGATGGGCTGCCTGGCTGAGGATGGACGTCTGGTCATCATTGCAGTACAAGGCGGTGTTCAATGTGAGGTCAATGCTGGCGTCCTGATGCGAAAGCGACTGACCATCACGGGGTCCACTTTGCGTGCGCGGCCGGTGGCCTTCAAGGCGTCTATTGCCAAGGCCTGCCTTGCGCAAGTTTGGCCATTATTGGCGTCTGGACGCATCAAGCCGGTCGTTCATAGCACGTTCGGGCCAGGGGAGGCTTCGCAGGCGCATGCCTTGATGGAGTCCAATGCGCATATTGGAAAAATTGTTTTGAACTGGAGTGCGGCATGAAGAAAAAGCTGATTGCAGGTAACTGGAAGATGAATGGCTCGCTGACGGCCAACGACGCCCTGGTTCGGGCGCTCGTGACCGGTGGTGCTGGCAAGGGCTGTCTGGTTGCGGTGTGTGTCCCGGCGCCCTATCTGGCGCAAGTACAGTCATTAACGGCCGGAACCGGAATTGACTTGGGTGCTCAGGATGTTTCCCAGCACGAAGTGGGTGCATTTACCGGTGAGGCGTCCTCGGCAATGCTGCGCGACTTTGGCGTGCGTTATTGTCTGGTAGGACATTCCGAGCGTCGCCAGTACCACGGGGAAACTGACGCCGCTGTTGCCGCCAAGGCCCAACGTGCCTTGGCAGCAGGAATCACGCCTGTTGTGTGTGTGGGTGAAACATTGGCCGAGCGTGAGGCAGGGTTGACTGAAGAGGTTGTCAAGCGGCAGCTGGCTGCAGTTATTCACACCAACGGCCATTGCATCAGTGAAATTGTGGTGGCTTACGAGCCGGTCTGGGCTATCGGCACCGGCAAAACCGCCAGCACCGAGCAGGCACAACAGGTGCATGCCGTGTTGCGTACGCAATTGCGCGCTGCAACCCCGCACGCTGACAAAATGCACATTCTCTATGGTGGAAGCATGAACGCCGCCAACGCGGCCCAGTTGCTATCACAAGCAGACATCGACGGCGGATTGGTGGGCGGTGCTGCGCTCAAGCCGGCAGATTTCCTGGCCATCATTGCCGCTGCACAGTGATGGCAGTTGAAGTAGTTACCAAATTTTGGAGTGAAGAATGAATGTTGTTTTGACTATTATTTTGACGGTGCAAATGTTGTCGGCCCTGGCGATGATCGGGCTGATTCTGGTGCAGCACGGCAAAGGTGCTGACATGGGAGCCGCTTTCGGCAGTGGCGGTTCGGGCAGCCTGTTTGGAGCCAGCGGCAGCGCAAATTTTCTCTCGCGTACAACCGCGGTTCTGGCCACCATATTTTTTGTTTGCACTTTGGCGTTGGCCTATTTCGGCAACCTGGGTCCAGCCAGTTCCGGTAGCGTATTGGAGGGGCCTGCGGCTGTGGCTCCAATGCCACTGGAAGTACCCGCAACACCTGCGGCGCCAGCTTCTGGTGCGGCGCAAATCCCTGCCAAATAGTGATTGTTCAGATCACTAGCTTTATTGCTTTGTCCCTCACGGAGAAGGGTGAAATTCAGGGTAAACTCTAGGCTTGTCTGGAAAGCAAAATTCCGATTGGAATCCTCACGCAATTCAGTCAAACACAGCAGCCGTCGTGGTGAAATTGGTAGACACGCTATCTTGAGGGGGTAGTGGCGAGAGCTGTGCGAGTTCGAGTCTCGCCGACGGCACCAAATGGTTATTTTGTACTTCTTGCATTGCTTGAGGTGCATAAACAAGGTCATGAGAATCTGACGATGAGCATCGATCAATATTTGCCTGTACTCATATTCATATTGATTGGTCTCGTGACCGGGGTGGCTCCCCAAATCATTGGCTACATATTGGGTCCCAACCGGCCGTATGCGGCGAAGAATTCCGCTTACGAATGTGGCTTCGAAGCCTTTGGTGATGCGCGCATGAAGTTTGATGTGCGCTACTACTTGATCGCCATTCTTTTCATATTGTTCGATCTTGAAACCGCGCTTTTGTTTCCCTGGGCTGCAGCGCTCAAGGATCTGGGTTTGCTCGGGTTCCTGATCGGGCTTGAAATTGTTTTCGTTTTGACGATTGGTTTCGTGTACGCGTGGATCAAGGGCGCCCTCGAGTGGGAGTGATGCAATGATTGAAGGTGTTCTCAAAGAGGGTTTTGTCACGACGAGTTACGACGCCGTGGTAAATTGGGCGAAGACCGGTTCGGTGTGGCCCATGACCTTCGGTCTGGCCTGCTGTGCGGTGGAGATGATGCATGCCACGGTCGCAAGATACGATCTAAGTCGGTTTGGGGCAGAAGTCTTCCGACCAAGTCCGCGACAGTCGGATCTGATCATCGTCGCCGGAACGCTAACCAACAAGATGGCTCCGGCGTTTCGAAAGGTGTATGACCAGATGGCCGAGCCTCGCTGGGTGTTAAGTATGGGCTCGTGCGCCAACGGTGGGGGCTACTACCACTACAGTTACTCTGTGGTCCGCGGTTGTGATCGCATTGTTCCTGTGGATGTCTATGTTCCTGGTTGTCCGCCCACTGCAGAAGCATTGATTTACGGAATTTTGCAGTTGCAGCAAAAGATCCGACGCACTAACACCATTGCGCGGGTATGAGGAGCAAGCTATGACGGCATTTTCTGTTCGGCCTGAGACTACCCGGGATGCGGTGGTAGCTGCTTTAGGCGAAAAAATTCTTCGCGCTTCAATTGCATTCGGAGAAGTGACTGTGCATGTGGCTGAGGCCAACTACCATAGTGCTGCTTTGGTCTTGCGAGATGCGTTGGGATGCAAGTTCGAGCAATTGATTGACCTGTGTGGCGTGGACTACTCGGAATATCCTGATGGAACCCCCGATGGTTTCCGATTTTGTGTGGTTTGCCATTTGCTTTCGGTGAGTCTGAACCAAAGATTGCGCTTGAAGGTGTATGCCACGGATGACTTGGCGCCAATGCTTCCATCAGTGACCGATATCTGGAGTGGTGCGAATTGGTTTGAGCGGGAAGCCTTTGATTTGTTTGGCATCGTTTTCGACGGGCACAACGATTTGCGCCGCATCCTGACCGACTATGGCTTTGTGGGTCATCCGTTTCGCAAGGATTTCCCTCGTACTGGCCATGTAGAGATGCGTTATGACGCGGAACTTGGTCGGATCATCTATGAGCCAATTACGATCGAGGACAGGGAAACTGCCCCTCGCGTGATTCGCGAAGCGAACTATGGAGGCCTGCAATAAGCAGTTCAATGCATGGCTGAGATACAAAATTACACCCTCAACTTTGGTCCTCAGCACCCCGCGGCGCATGGAGTTCTACGACTGGTTCTGGAACTCGATGGCGAGGTCATCCAACGCGCCGATCCGCACATAGGCTTGCTGCACCGAGCGACGGAAAAATTGGCAGAGAGCAAGACCTATCTTCAGGCGCTGCCCTACATGGATCGGCTGGACTACATGTCCATGATGTGCAATGAACACGCTTACTGTCTGGCATTGGAGAAGATGCTCGGGCTGGAAGTCCCGGTACGGGCGCAGTACATACGGGTGATGTTCTCGGAAATTACCCGGTTGTTGAATCACCTGCTGTGGGTCGGTGCGTGTGCTATCGACAACGGAGCAATGACCGTGATGTTCTACGCTTTTCGTGAGCGTGAGGATCTTTTCGACATGTACGAAGCAGTCAGCGGTGCGCGCATGCATGCTGCCTATTTTCGTCCGGGTGGCGTATATCGGGATTTGCCGGATACCATGCCGCAGCACGAGCCAAACAAGATTCGTAGCGCAAAGTCGACCGCGGAGCTCAACGGCAATCGTGGCGGCAGCTTGTTGGACTTTATCGACGACTTTACCAAGAGGTTCCCTGGCAATCTGGCCGAATACCACACCTTGCTCACGGACAACCGCATATGGAAGCAGCGTACCGTGGATATCGGTATCGTGACTCCCGAGCGTGCGCTGAATATGGGCTTTACCGGACCGATGTTGCGCGGTTCAGGTGTTGCATGGGATTTGCGTAAAACGCAGCCTTATGACGTTTACGATCGCTTGGACTTTGATGTTCCGGTGGGCAAGACGGGCGACACGTACGACCGCTATCTGGTGCGTATGGAGGAAATGAAGCAGTCGAACTACATCATCAAACAGTGTGTGGACTGGTTGCGTGCCAACCCTGGCCCAGTGATCACCAGCAACAGCAAGGTGGCGCCGCCGGACCGCGAGTCCATGAAGTCCAACATGGAAGACTTGATTCACCACTTCAAGTTGTTCACTGAAGGCTTCTGTGTGCCAGAGGGTGAGGCATACGCAGCCATCGAGCATCCCAAGGGCGAGTTTGGAATTTACTTTGTCAGCGATGGGGCCAATAAACCTTACCGTATGAAGATTCGACCACCTGCATTTGTCCATCTTGCTGCGCTGGATGAAATGGGCAAGGGGCACATGATTGCGGATGCAGTCGCCATTATTGGCACCATGGATATTGTGTTTGGGGAAGTGGACCGATGATTTCCGATGAATCCAAAGTGCGCTTCGCCGCCGAAGTTGCCAAATACCCCGCAGATCAGAAACAATCTGCGGTGATGGCCTGCCTGGCTATTGCCCAGCAGGAATTGGGTTATGTCAGTGAGGAAACCGAGCGCGAAGTTGCGCAGTATCTCGGTATGCCGGTGATGGCGGTGCACGAAGTCACCACGTTCTACAACATGTACAACCAGAAGCCCGTGGGCAAGTACAAGTTGAATGTCTGCACCAACTTGCCGTGCCAATTGCGTGAGGGAGTGAGCACCTTGCAATATCTCGAGAAGAAACTGGGCATTTCCATGGGGCAAACAACGCCCGATGGAATGTTCACCTTGCAGCAAAGTGAATGCCTTGGCGCGTGTGCCGATTCTCCCGTACTGTTGGTCAACGACCGGTCCATGTGCAGTTTCATGTCACCTGAAAAGCTCGATCAGATGGTGGATGGTTTGCGTGCGGCAGGGAGCAAATGATGACAGCCGACCAAATTCTTTCCCAATTCCGGTCCAACGGCTTGCAGACTTGTTTTCACGGTCGGCATATCGAGCCGCAAATTCTTGCGGGGCTCGATGGGTCCAATTGGCACCTGAAGGATTATGAGGCCCGAGGAGGGTATCAGGCTCTGCGTAAAGTGCTTGGAAAAGCCGGTGGCGAGCCGATGACACAGGATCAGGTGATCGCCACGGTGAAAGAGTCGGCGCTGCGCGGCCGCGGTGGTGCCGGGTTTCCCACAGGCCTGAAGTGGAGCTTCATGCCACGTCAGTTTCCTGGTCAAAAGTACCTCGTTTGCAATTCGGACGAAGGTGAGCCTGGTACTTGTAAAGACCGCGAGATTCTTGAGTTCAATCCGCACATCGTGATTGAAGGAATGGCCATTGCAGCTTTCGCGATGGGTACATCGGTTGGGTACAACTATATTCACGGCGAAATTTTTGCCACATACGACCGCTTCGAGGCGGCGTTGGAAGAAGCGCGCGCTGCAGGGCTGTTGGGAGACAATATTCTGGGGAGCGGATTTAGCTTCCAGTTGCATGCTGCCCATGGTTTTGGTGCCTACATTTGCGGAGAAGAAACCGCGTTGCTGGAGTCGTTGGAGGGCAAGAAGGGGCAGCCACGGTTCAAGCCACCATTTCCGGCAAGCTTTGGTCTTTACGGCAAACCCACGACCATCAATAACACGGAAACTTTTGCCGCTGTGCCATGGATCATTCGCAACGGGGGTCAAGCCTACGTGGAGTGTGGCAAACCCAATAATGGCGGAACCAAGATTTACTCGGTCGTCGGTGATGTGGAAATGCCGGGAAACTTCGAAGTTCCCATGGGAACACCATTTTCCAAATTGCTGGAACTTGCAGGCGGTGTGCGCACTGGGCGCAAGCTGAAAGCGGTTATTCCTGGAGGTTCGTCCTCCCCCGTGCTACCTGCCGCATTGATGATGGACTGCACAATGGATTACGACTCGATCGCCAAGGCAGGGTCGATGTTGGGTTCGGGCGCTGTGATCGTGATGGACGATAGTCGCTGCATGGTCAAGAGTTTGCAGCGTTTGAGTTACTTTTATTCACACGAATCCTGCGGGCAGTGCACGCCGTGCCGTGAAGGTACTGGCTGGTTGTGGCGTGTGGTGGACCGGATTGAGACAGGGCACGGGCGACAGGCCGATATTGATTTGCTGGACAGTGTGGCGGACGATATCCAGGGACGCACCATTTGTGCACTTGGTGATGCTGCAGCGATGCCGGTTCGCGCAATGATCAAGCATTTCCGACCTGAATTTGAGTACCACGTCGCGCACAAGACTTGCATGGTCCCCGCATACGTTTGAGTGAGTACTACAAGATGATTGAAATCGAACTCGATGGCAAGAAGGTGGATATTGCTGAAGGCAGCATGATCATGCATGCAGCAGAGAAGGCGGGCACCTACATTCCGCACTTCTGCTACCACAAGAAACTCAGCATTGCGGCAAGCTGCCGTATGTGTCTGGTTGACGTGGAAAAAATGCCCAAGCCCATGCCGGCCTGTGCGACACCCGTGACCAAGGGTATGGTGGTGCGAACCCAGAGCGACAAGGCAGTAAGGGCGCAGAAGTCGGTCATGGAGTTTCTGCTTATCAATCACCCCTTGGATTGTCCGATTTGTGACCAGGGCGGCGAGTGCCAGTTGCAGGACTTGGCCGTGGGCTATGGTGGTACGGCATCACGCTTCGAGGAAGAGAAGCGCGTGGTCTTTCACAAGGACATTGGTCCCTTGGTGTCGATGGAAGAAATGAGCCGTTGCATCCACTGCACACGGTGCGTGCGCTTCGGGCAGGAGATCGCCGGAGTGATGGAACTCGGGATGTCGCATCGCGGGGAACATGCCGAGATTGAGACATTTGTTGGCCAGTCGGTGGACTCTGAACTTTCAGGCAACATGATTGACATTTGTCCGGTGGGCGCGCTGACCAGCAAGCCGTTTCGGTACAGTGCGCGCACATGGGAGTTGTCTCGGCGCAAGTCCGTCAGTCCGCACGATTCCACGGGTTCCAATCTCATCATTCAGGTGAAGAACCACCGTGTGATGCGCGTGGTGCCATTTGAAAATGATGCCGTGAATGAGTGCTGGATCGCTGATCGTGATCGTTTTTCCTATGAGGCGCTCAATAGTTCGGAACGCTTGACGTCCCCCATGCTGAAGCAGGGCGGCGAGTGGAAGACTGTGGACTGGCAAACTGCACTGGAGTATGTGGCACATGGCTTGAAAAGCATAAAGGCCAATCACGGGGTATCTTCAATTGGTGCACTGGTAAGTCCGCACAGCACGCTGGAAGAGATTTATCTTGCAGGCGCACTGATGCGCGGCATCGGTAGCGGTAATATCGACTACCGTTTGCGCAATGCCGAGTTTGAGCAGGCACAACCCGGTGCCCGTCATCTTGGAATGGCTGTTGCCGATCTGTCCAACCTTCAGCGCGTGTTGGTAGTCGGCTCCAATCTACGCAAGGATCACCCTCTATTTGCACAACGCATTCGGCAGGCAGTGCGGTCGGGATGCGCAGTCAATGTGGTCAGCGCGACGGACGTACAGTGGGCCATGTCGATCCGCAATACCAGCAAGGCTTCGTCAGGCAACTGGGTACAGGCACTGGCTGATATTGCAAGCGCGATTGCGATGGAAAAAGGCATCACGGCTCCGCAAACTGGAGAGGCTACCGATATTGCCAAGGCGATAGCGAAATCCATGTTGACCGGTGAGCGCAAAGCGGTTTTATTGGGAAATGCTGCCGCTCACCATCCGTATGGAAGCCAATTGCTGGCATTGGCGAACTGGATTGGAGTGCATACCGGCGCTTCGATTGGGTACCTCACGGAAGCCGCCAATACGGTGGGAGCTCAATTGGTGGGTGCGTTGCCGGACGACGGTGGACTGAACGCGGGACAGATGCTTTCGGGTGCACTTAAAGCGGCAATACTGCTTAATAACGAGCCAGAGTTTGATTCAGCCGCAGGTGCCAAGTCGGCTGAGGGATTGAAGACCTGTGAAATGGTCGTCACGCTCAGCCCGTTCAAGGCCAATCTCGCAATCAGTGACGTTCTGTTGCCGATTGCTCCGTTTACTGAAACACCCGGCACCTTCGTCAATGCAGAGGGTCTGATTCAAAGCTTCCATGCAGTTGTGAAACCACTTGGTGAGACGCGTCCCGCCTGGAAAGTGCTGCGAGCACTGGCGAATGTTTTGAACCTTCCAGGGTTCGAGTTCAACTCGGCCCAGGAGGTCTTGGAGCACTTGCATCCGACCAATGGCGGAGCCATTCCCCAGCAGGTTCCTGCGGGCAGGCTGAGCAATGCCGCAGCAGCAGGATCGACGGTTCAGTCTGCGCGTGCCGAACCCTGCGTGGCAGGCATTTATCAACTCGACGGCATCGTGCGTCGGGCAACAGCGTTGCAACTCACCGCCGATGCCAGAGCCACCCGTTCGCTGGAGGTGACAGCATGAGCGATATCATTTTTGCTTTCGGCCAGGGGTTGCTCTCGGATGGCTGGTGGACGGTCTACGTGTGGCCCCTGATTTGGGCCACGATCAAGGTGTCCCTGGTTCTCATGTTGGTGATGGGTATTGTGACCTACGCTACGCTCTGGGAGCGAAAACTGCTCGGCTGGGTTCAGATTCGTCTGGGGCCAAACCGCGTGGGGCCTTGGGGATTGTTGCAGCCCATCGCTGATGCCTTGAAGTTGATGACGAAAGAGGTGGTGCGACCTGCTGCCGCTGACAAGTCGTTGTTCTACTTAGGACCGGTCCTCACAGTTGCTCCTGCATTGGCGGCGTGGGCTGTCGTGCCCTTTGGACCAGAGGTCGCCGCGGCCAATCTCAATGCAGGCTTGCTGTTTTTGATGGCGATTGCGTCGTTGGAGGTGTACGGAGTCATCATTTCCGGATGGTCGTCCAATTCGAAGTATGCGTTTCTTGGTGCGTTGCGAGCATCAGCGCAAATGGTGAGTTACGAGATCGCGATGGGCTTTTGTTTCCTGGTCGTGCTGATGGTTTCTGCAAGCCTGAACATGACGGATATTGTGCTCGGTCAGGCCAAAGGACAATTCGCGGATATGGGGTTGTCGTTCCTGTCCTGGAACTGGTTACCTCTGCTGCCGATTCTGGTTATTTACTTTGTGTCCGGTTTGGCTGAAACGAATCGGACTCCTTTTGACGTTATCGAAGGCGAGTCGGAAATTGTTGCCGGCCATATGGTTGAATATTCAGGTATGTCCTGGGCGATGTTTCAGATGGCCGAGTATGCGAACATTTGGCTTATCTCCATTCTTACAACCGTGATGTTCCTTGGTGGCTGGTTGTCTCCAGTTGCTGCTTTGGACTTCATTCCTGGCTGGATATGGTTGGGTCTTAAGACCTTTGCCGTCATGACGCTGTTCATCTGGGTTCGAGTTACCTTTCCGCGCTTTCGGTATGACCAGATCATGCGTTTGGGCTGGAAGATTTTCATTCCCATTACCCTGGTCTGGCTGGTGGTGATTGCGGTGTGGATGCAGACCCCGTGGAACATTTGGAAGTAATTCGAGTTGTCTATGTCTACCCCAACTTCAAATATGCTTCATAGCCCATCCACAAGTGCCTTTTCGCTGAAGGATTTTCTGAGCAGCTTTTTACTGATCGAACTCTTGAAGGGTTTGATGCTCACCGGGAAATATGCCTTTCGTAGCAAGATTACGTTGGAGTATCCCGAAGAGAAAACTCCTTTGTCACCACGTTTTCGTGGATTGCATGCATTGCGACGTTATGAAAACGGTGAGGAACGCTGCATCGCGTGCAAGCTGTGTGAGGCGGTGTGCCCGGCGCAGGCGATTACGATCGAATCCGAGGTTCGCCAAGATGGATCGCGGCGCACCACGCGTTATGACATTGACCTGAACAAGTGTATTTTTTGTGGTTTCTGCGAGGAGAGTTGTCCCGTAGATTCCATTGTGGAAACGCACATTCTCGAGTACCACGGCGAAGCGCGCAACGATCTGTATTTCACCAAGGAAATGCTGCTTGCGGTGGGTGATCGTTACGAGTCAGTGATTGCGGCCAACAAGGCGGCTGACGCCAAGTACCGTTGATCGGGCGTTATAAAGAAGAAACATCATGAGTGTCACGACCGGTCTTTTCTACCTGTTCTCTGCGATTTTGCTGGTATCTGCATTTCGTGTTATCACGGCACGCAATCCCGTCCACGCCGTACTTTTTCTGGTGCTTGCTTTTGTGCAGGCCTCGATGTTATGGATGTTGCTGAAGGCGGAGTTTCTCTCCATTGCTCTGGTACTGGTCTACGTTGGCGCAGTGATGGTATTGTTTCTTTTTGTGGTGATGATGATCGACGTGAACGTTGAGGGTTTGCGTGAAGGATTCTGGAATCACTTTCCCCTTGCCGCGGTGATCGGCGTGGTTATCGCATTGGAAATGTCGGCTGTATTGATGGGTGGGTTCAGGATGTCTGAAGATCTGAGTGGCAAGGCGGTTAACGTCGCCGGAGCAGTGCAGATGTCCAACACCAAAGAAATTGGTTTGTTGATGTACAACCATTATGTGTATCCCCTTGAAGTTGCGACCGCGATCCTGCTTGTGGGAATGATTGCTGCTATCGCTCTGACTTTGCGGACTCGCAAAAATACCAAGTATGTGCAGCCCGGCAGTCAGGTGCGGATCAAGGCGAAAGACCGCATGACTGTGCTGAAAATGGCGCCTACACGGCCGGCAGTGGAGCCGGTTGAAGCGGCGCCCAACGGGGAGACAAAGGTATGACTTTGACGCTTGGACATTTTTTATCCCTGGGTGCCATGTTGTTTGCGCTGTCGGTCGTGGGAATTTTTCTCAATCGTCGTAACCTGATTGTGTTGCTGATGGCAATTGAGTTGATGCTGCTGGCCGTGAACACCAATTTTGTAGCGTTCTCCTACTACCTGCATGACATGCATGGTCAGATATTTGTGTTTTTCATCCTCACGGTGGCGGCTGCAGAGTCAGCTATCGGCCTGGCCATCCTGGTTCTGCTGTTCCGCAACAAGTCCAGCATTAACGTGGATGAGCTCAACTCGCTCAAGGGTTAATAAAAATGAGTCAAACCCTTTCTGCTTCTACCTTGTTGATGGTGCCAATGGCTCCCTTGGTCGGTTCAGTGCTGGCCGGTATATTTGGTACCAAATTTGGCGGCAACCGTATTGGTCGCGTAGCGAGCCACTCATTGACTATCCTGGGTGTGCTGGTCGCTTTTGTGCTATCGGCCATGACGCTGCAGTCGGTCGTCGTCGATGGCGCGCGCTTCAATGAAACGCTGTACACCTGGATGGTTGTTGGTGACTTGAAGATGGAAATCGGCTTCCTGGTGGATGGCTTGACTGCCATGATGATGTGCGTAGTCACCTTTGTCTCGCTGATGGTGCACCTTTACACTGTTGGGTACATGTCGGAAGACGACGGGTATAACCGCTTTTTTTCCTACATCTCTCTTTTCACCTTCTCGATGTTGATGCTTGTCATGAGCAACAACATGCTGCAGTTGTTCTTCGGTTGGGAGGCGGTCGGCCTGGTGTCGTACCTGCTGATCGGTTTCTGGTTCAACAAGCCAACGGCCATTTTTGCCAATATGAAGGCATTCCTGGTCAATCGGGTGGGTGACTTTGGATTCATTCTGGGAATCGGATTAATTGCTGCCTACGCTGGAACACTCAATTACGCGGAAGCATTCGCAAAATCTGAACAACTCGGCGCGATGACTTTCCCTGGTACAGAGTGGATGCTTGTGACAGTGATTTGTATTTGCCTGTTTATTGGCGCGATGGGCAAGTCCGCACAATTTCCGTTGCATGTCTGGTTGCCTGACTCGATGGAAGGTCCCACACCTATTTCGGCGCTGATTCATGCCGCCACGATGGTGACTGCGGGCATATTTATGGTGGCGCGGATGTCTCCACTGTTCGAGTTGAGCGATACAGCGTTGAATTTTGTGATGGTGATTGGCTCCATAACCGCCTTGTTTATGGGTTTTCTGGGCATTATTCAAAATGACATCAAGCGCATCGTGGCGTATTCGACCCTGTCGCAGCTGGGGTACATGACCGTTGCTTTGGGTGCCTCTGCCTATTCGGTGGCGGTGTTCCATCTGATGACCCATGCGTTCTTCAAGGCGCTTTTGTTCCTTGCAGCGGGTTCGGTGATCATGGGCTTGCACCATAACCAGGACATACGCTGGATGGGTAACGTGCGCAAGTACATGCCCATCACCTGGATCACATCGCTGTTGGGATCTTTGGCTTTGATCGGCACACCATTCTTTGCAGGCTTTTACTCGAAAGACAGCATCATTGAGGCTGTGGCTGAGAGCCATCTTCCCGGCGCAGGTTTCGCCCATTTTGCGGTGTTGGCGGGCGTTTTTGTGACTGCCTTCTATTCATTCCGCCTGTACTTCCTGGTCTTTCACGGCAAAGAGCGCTACGACCAAAATCCGGATGCGCACCATGGCCACGGGGATCACCACGGACATGGCCACGACAACAAGCCGCATGAGTCTCCGTGGGTTGTCACTGTGCCGTTGGTGCTGCTGGCTATTCCATCGGTGGTGATAGGTGCCATGACAATCGGCCCGATGCTGTTTGGTGATTTTTTCAAGGGCGCTATTTTTGTGGATGCCGCAAAGCATCCGGTGATGCAAGAGTTGGGACATGCATTCCATGGTCCTGTAGCCATGGCTCTTCATTCAGTGGGAACGCTCCCGTTGTGGCTGGCGATTGCTGGCGTGGCATGTGCATATTACATGTACATGGTCAATCCAGCCCTACCTGCTGCCATCAAACAAAAATTCATGCCGGTGTTTACTGTGCTTGAAAACAAGTACTACCTTGATTGGTTCAACGAGAACGTCCTCGCCCGAGGCGCACGAGCGCTGGGCACCGGGTTATGGAAGGGCGGAGATCAGACCGTTATTGACGGGTTGCTGGTGAATGGCTCCTGGAAAGTTGTGGGAGTGATTTCGAGTGTGGTGCGCAAGGTGCAGACGGGCTACCTGTACCACTATGCGTTTGCCATGATCATGGGCGTTCTTGTGCTCATGACGTACTTTGTATGGCTCAAGTAGGAGAATAAGAAAATGGAATGGTTGAGCCTTGCAATCTGGATGCCTATCGCGTTTGGGGTTGTGCTTTTGGCGTGGGGCAGTGATGAACATGCCGATGCGGTACGTTGGGTTGCTTTGGTCGGCGCTATTGCCAGTTTCGTTGTTACATTGCCGCTGTATTTGCGGTTTGACGTATCGACAGCCGCGATGCAGTTCGTCGAAAAATCCTCGTGGATCGAGCGCTTTAACGTGAACTACCACCTTGGTGTGGATGGTATTTCAGTCTGGTTTGTGCTGTTGACCGCATTCATCAATGTGGTTGTCATCATCGCCGGGTGGGAGGTCATCAAGCGCAATGTCAATCAATATATGGCGGCGTTTCTCATTTTGAGCGGGCTGATGATCGGAGTGTTCTGTGCGCTCGATGGTCTGCTGTTTTACGTGTTTTTCGAAGCGACCCTGATCCCCATGTACCTCATCATCGGTATCTGGGGTGGGCCCAACAAGATTTACGCCGCGTTCAAGTTTTTCCTTTATACGTTACTGGGATCCTTGCTGATGCTGGTTGCGTTGATCTACCTCTACACCAAGTCAGGCGGCAGCTTTGATCTGGCTACTTGGCATACATTGCCGCTCAGTGGCTCCGCGCAGACTTTGCTCTTCTTTGCGTTTTTTGCGGCGTTTGCAGTGAAAGTGCCCATGTGGCCTGTTCATACCTGGTTGCCTGATGTACACGTGGAAGCACCAACGGGCGGTTCGGCGGTGCTGGCGGCCATCATGCTCAAACTTGGTGCCTACGGTTTTCTGCGTTTTTCGCTACCCATCGCACCGGACGCTGCCCATGAGTGGGCTGGTTTCATGATCACTTTGTCTTTGATTGCGGTCGTGTATGTGGGCCTGGTTGCCATGGTGCAGCAGGACATGAAGAAGCTGGTTGCATATTCATCGGTTGCTCACATGGGGTTTGTGACTTTGGGGTTCTTCATTTTCAGTTCGTTGGGCGTCTCAGGCGGTATTGTGCAGATGATCTCGCACGGGTTTGTGTCGGCCGCCATGTTCCTGTCGATTGGTGTTCTATACGATCGCGTTCATTCTCGCGAGATCGCCAGTTATGGGGGGGTCGTGAACACCATGCCAAAGTTCACTGCCTTTGCGCTGTTTTTTGCAATGGCCAATTGCGGGTTGCCTGGCACAGCAGGTTTCGTGGGCGAATGGATGGTCATCTTGGGTGCTGTCAAGTTCAACTTCTGGATCGGCTTCGCCGCAGCGAGTGCTCTGATTTTTGGTGCCGCCTACACGTTGTGGATGTTCAAGCGTGTATACCTGGGTGCTCCGGGGAACGACAAGGTCAAGGCGCTGACCGACATCAACGCGCGTGAGTTTCTGGTGATGTCCCTGTTGGCTATCGCGGTCCTGTACATGGGCATCTATCCCAAACCGTTTACGGATGTGATGGACGTTTCGGTAGCGCAGCTGCTCAAGCACGTTGCAATATCCAAATTGAATTGATCACACTGAATTGAGAGAAGAACGATGATTGACAAACTCAGTTGGATCACGGCTTATCCGGAAGCAGTATTGCTGGTGATGGCTTGTGTCATTGCTATGGTCGACCTTGGGGTCAAGACTCCCATGCGTGGCGTCACATACGTGCTCACCATGCTGACGTTGGCGGTCGTTGCCTGGATGCAGGCTGATCTCGCCCTTGGAGGCCAGACAACTTATGGTTTTGGGAACATGGTCGTCAGCGATGCCATGGGCAACTGGCTGAAGTGCTTTGCGACGATTGCGGTGATGGTCACTATGGTGTATGGACGGCCTTACGCCGCACCACGTGGCATGCTCCACGGCGGGGAATTTTTTACCCTCAGCATTTTTGCCTTGTTGGGTATGTTCGTAATGATCTCCGGAAATAATTTTCTGGTGATCTACATGGGTCTGGAACTGCTGACGTTGTCGAGCTATGCATTGGTAGCCTTGCGACGTGACCATGTTGTGTCGACCGAAGCTGCCATGAAGTACTTTGTACTCGGCGCCATGGCGTCGGGCTTCCTGTTGTATGGTATGTCCATGATGTATGGTGCGACCGGATCTTTGGATGTCAATGCCGTGTTCAAAGCTATCGCGACGGGGCAGTTCAAGCATCAGGTTCTGGTGTTTGGTTTGGTATTTATCGTGGCCGGATTGGCATTTAAGCTGGGTGCTGTGCCATTTCACATGTGGGTTCCCGATGTATACCAAGGGGCTCCTACCGCTGTGACCTTGATGGTTGGCGGTGCGCCGAAATTGGCTGCTTTTGCAGTCGTGATGCGTCTTCTGGTTGAAGGCATGCTGCCATTGGCTTTTGACTGGCAGCAGATGCTCATAGTGTTGGCGGTCGGCTCCCTGTTCGTGGGAAATCTGGCAGCAATAGCGCAAACCAATGTGAAACGCATGCTGGCGTTTTCTACTATTTCTCAGATTGGATTTGTCCTTTTGGGTATCTCCGCTGGGGTTATTAGTGGCAACACATTGTTTGGGGCCAATGCCTACAGCTCGGCAATGTTTTATATCATCACCTACGTTCTGACGACACTTGCCAGTTTCGGTGTCATCATGATTTTGTCGCGTGAAGGATTCGAGAGCGAGGAAATTGCCGACTTCGCTGGTCTCAATTCACGTAGTCCGCTCTATGCAGGAGTGATGGCAGTCTGCCTTCTGTCCCTGGCAGGTATTCCGCCGATGGTCGGTTTTTACGCCAAACTGGCGGTTCTTCAATCCCTGGTCGCTTCGGGAGACAGTTTCTACCTCGGTTTGGCTGTGTTCGCAGTGGCCATGTCACTGATTGGCGCGTTCTATTACCTGCGTCTCATCAAAGTGATGTATTTTGATGAGCCTATCACCGCCAGCGGTGTGGTTGCGCCGCTGGACGTGCGTGTAGTGCTGTGTGCCAATGGCGCACTTGTTCTGATCCTTGGGGTTCTTCCTGGTGGCCTGATGGCGCTGTGTGGAAACGCCATCCGACAGATGCTGGGAACCTGAACGGACAGGCGATCAATGTCGGAGCCGCTTCTGGCGGAAGTTCAGCTTTCAAGCCAGGAACTCTTCCGGGGTCACCTACTGCATGCCTTTCGCGATACGGTGAGGCTTCCCGATGGGACGTCCGCAGTACGCGAATATGTGGTGCACCCGGGGGCTGTGATGGTAATCCCCCTGTTGCAAGATGCACAAGCCCAGTGGCAAGTTGTGATGGAGCGTCAGTTTCGCTACGCCGTGGGGCAGGTGATGGTCGAGTTTCCTGCTGGCAAACTCGACTGTGGGGAGTCGCGTTGGCAATGCGCTGTGCGGGAGCTTCGTGAAGAAACCGGATACCAAGCCTCGGAGTGGGCACATGCGGGTGTTATTCACCCGCTGATCGCGTATTCGACGGAAGCCATTGATGTGTGGTTCGCGCGTGGTCTGGTGCCGGGGGAGCGCGCACTCGACAATGGGGAATTTCTGGAAGTCTTCAATGCCACTCCGGTCGAACTTCTGCAATGGTGTCAGAGCGGACTGGTGACAGATGCAAAAACTCTGACCGGCGCACTATGGTTGCAAAATGTGCTCGGCGGTCAGTGGAAGCTTGACTGGCAGGCAGCATCGTTTTTGGCAAGGGAGTGATGCACGCATGAAAGTGCTGGATCTTCGATGTGCCCACGGACATGTGTTTGAAGGGTGGTTTGCCTCCGAGGATGATTTTGTGTCCCAGAGCGGCAGTTCACTTGTCCTATGCCCGCTTTGCGGCAATCCGGATATTGTCAAGTTGCTCAGTGCGCCGCGCCTGAATCTGCTGACCCAACGCGCAGACGCGCAGACACTAACACCCTCGAAACCGGAACAGGCGGATGACGTGTCAGCAGACCTTGTTGCTGTAACAAACACGGCAACCCAACACGAAACGCTGATGACAGCCTGGCTGGCAATAGCACGTGAAGTGGTTGCAAATACCACCGATGTGGGAGACAGGTTTGCCGAAGAGGCACGCAAAATGCACTACCAGGAAGTGCAGGCGCATCCGATTCGGGGAACCGCCTCACTGAACGAAACCCGTGCCCTGCTGGATGAGGGCATTGACGTATTGCCGCTGATGCTGCCAGAGTCCCTCAAGGACACCTTGCAATAGGAATCAGGTACGCAGATTCAGGATGCGCCCGGTCGACTGACCTTGTGCGTTTACAACAGGCGCTGCATTGGGATCCAGTTTGAGGATATTTCCAGTGGTCGCGCGTTGTGCCGACGTGGCCAGATACATGTTCTCAATGAAGTTTTGCAGCTTTACCGGTGTCTCAGCTGTTGAGGGTTCCGCAGGTGAACTGTAGGTTGTTTCCGATTGTCGATTGGCTGCTGCAATCTTACGGACGTTGTCATGGCTCTGCTGTACTTCCCGTTCGGCCTGATCGGCTGCTGTGCGCAATTGCCTGGCGTTGTTCTCCGCCTGATCAGCTGCACGTTGGGCTTGATCCAGACGCGCCCTATTCAGCAAGACCTGCGCAGAGATCGTGGTGCTGTTGGTGGCGGTAATCGCAGCCATGGCATATGCCTGGATTGAGGCGGGATATGGCTTAGGCCTGAACGTTCAGGCGCGTTCCAATGGTCTGTCCTTGCGTGTTGACTACGGGTCGCGGCTTGGGTTCTTCCTGCTTCGGTGGTTCAGGCGCCTTTTGTGCCGCCTTGGGCTGCTGTTGGTCTGGAGGTGGCTCGACGCGCTTGGGAGGAGGCGCCTGCTGGACTGGGGGCTTGCTGGCTGAAGAAACTTCCATGACGTACTCCTAGGATGTCTAAAGTTTATTCTAAGAGTGCCGAGCGTTAATTTCAATAGCGATAATCCGCACTCCGTCAGGCATTGAACTGCAAAGCGGCAAGGCCTGCATAAATGCCTCCACGCTGCACCAGTTCGACGTGTGTCCCGGCTTCGACCAGTCTCCCGTGGTCCATGACAACGATGTTGTCTGCCTTCTGAACTGTCGCGAGTCGGTGCGCGATGACCAGGGTGGTGCGGCCCCGCATGGCGGATTCGAGAGCGGCCTGGACCATGCGCTCGCTCTCGGCGTCCAGTGCGCTTGTGGCCTCGTCTAGTAGCAGAAGCGGTGGGTTCTTCAGCATGGCGCGTGCAATGGCGATACGCTGTCGCTGTCCGCCCGAAAGACGTACGCCGCGCTCCCCGAGAAACGTGTTGTAACCCTGAGGCAGGGCCTTGAGAAAATCGTGGGCATACGCTGCGCTGGCGGCAGCCATCACCTCGGCATCGCTGGCTTCGGGTTTTCCGTAGCGTATGTTTTCCATTGCGCTGCTGGAAAAAACAACGGCGTCCTGCGGAACAATCCCGATGCGCTGGCGAAGGGAGTGCAGAGAAAGATCGCGGGTGGCAACTCCATCCAGCACGATGGCGCCGCTTTGTGGGTCGTAGAAACGCAGTAACAGTTGAAACACGGTACTTTTGCCCGCGCCGCTGGGACCCACCAGCGCGACCGTCTGCCCGGGACGCACTTCCAGATTGAAATCCGAGAGGGCGGGGGTCGCGGGCCGCGACGGGTAGTGGAACGTAAGTGCTTCAAATTTAATAGCGCTTCCCGCTTGTGGGGTGGGCGCTAGAGCCGGATTCAGTGGTGAGGTTATGGGCGATTGTGTGCCCAGCAACTCCATCAGTCGTTCCGTGGCACCCGCGGCACGCAGCAGATCGCCATAGACTTCACCCAGAATTGCGAACGCGCTGGCAAGGATGATCACATACACCACGGTCTGTCCCAAGTGGCCCGCACTGATGCGACCGGCCATAACCGCCTGTGTCCCCTGAAATAGTCCCCACAGCAGTGCGCCTGAGGTGGCGATGATGATGAAGGCCACCAGAGCAGCGCGTGCTTTTGTGCGCCGTACCGCAGTGTCAAAGGCGGCGCTGGTCGAGGCGCTGAAACGTTGGGATTCACGTTCCTCTGCCGTGTAGCTCTGCACCACGGGAATCGCGTTCAGCACTTCGGCTGCGATCGAGCTTGAATCCGCGATGCGGTCCTGGCTGGCGCGGGATAGCTTGCGCACGCGGCGCCCAAACCACAAACTTGGAATCACCACCAACGTCAGCACCACCAGTACCTGCAACATCACATAGGGGTTGGTCCATACCAACATCGCCAGAGCACCTAAACCCATCACCAAATTGCGAAGACCCATGCTCAGGGACGACCCCACCACGGTCTGCACCAGCGTGGTGTCGGCGGTCAGTCGGGACAGCACTTCCCCGGTTTGCGTCGTCTCGAAGAACTCGGGACTTTGCTCCAGCACATGGCCATACACCGCGTTGCGCAGGTCGGCAGTGACCCGTTCGCCAATCCAGCTGACCATATAAAACCGTGCTGCCGAGAACATTCCCAACGCTACTGCTACTGCGAACAGTGCCACAAAATGTTCACGCAAGGCCATCATCTGTGTCCCCGGGTCGCCAGGTGCCAGCCCACCGTCGATCAGGCTGCGCAATGTAACCGGAAATGCCAGGGTTGCTGCGGCTGCCAGTACCAGGAAGGCCAGTGCCAGGCCAATCCGCAGGCGGTACGGTCGCAAGAATGGCAATAAGCCTGATAGGGATTTGGGGTTTTGAGGGGCGGTTTTTTCCATGCTCACGGTCAATCCATAGTCAGGCGCAAGGGCGCAGCATAGCCGGTCATTTCGAGATAGCCGCGCCCCACCAATCTGGCATCGTGGTCCCTCAGTTCGCTCAGGCCTTCCCAATAAATGGCACCTGTGGAGCTTGAACTGTCCAGCTCCTGCGGGTCAATCACTGCGCGAACGGTGAATCGACCCACTGGCGTGCGCACCGACCACTCGACCGGATAGACCGCCGCGCTTAGCGGGCTTTGCCATGTCCGACCGGCGATAAACGCGACTTCCCCGGGCCCAAAGGACCGGGATGATGCCCCCTTCGCACGGTATGAGCCTCCGTTCCACAGCGCAGCCCCAACCCGAGTCCGCAGCTGAAATGCCGTCAATGCGCCACCGTCGAACAGGTTGATCCCAATCCAGTCCCATCCCACTGCATTGGGGTGCAATATTTGTTGGCTCCACTCGTGGTCCAGCCAAGCGGTACTTCCTCCCAGGATCGTGAGTTGAGTACCTTTAACGCCGATCGACCCTGTAACTTGAAGCTGTGGCTGGCTGTAGTAATAGCTGGCCTGGTCTGGTTGCGGCCCTTTGCGCGATAGCCCCTGATCACCCTGCAGAAGCAAAGGCTGAGTCGCTTGCAGGTCAAGGTGCAAATCAAAATTCTCCGCAATTGCCCGTGCTTGCAACCGGTCGCCCTGGCGCAGCAGCGACCAATCCTTCAGTACTACCGAAGTGGTCTGCGTACCGGTGGTCGCGACGTCCACCACATTCGCACCGGGAGGTAGGCCCGACGAGCGGGCAATGCGCTGGTCATGCAAGAGTTTTCCGCTGCCCACATCGGTGACGGCCGCATGTGCAAACACCAGTTGTTTGGCAGCCAGCTTCGAGCGGAGTTGTTGGGTCGACGGCACCCGGCTGCGGAAAAAAGTCACCTGGAATCCGTGCGATGCCGCGCCCGTCGCAGTATTGAGGCAGCCGGTGAGGTACCACCACTCAATGCGGAAGTCGGGATGGGCTCCATGGTCGCGCGGAAACTCCAGTGTCCTGCGCGCAAGTGCAAGGGCCAATGGACTGTGTCCCATGCAGGCGATCAGTGCGGCGCTTAGTGCGCCGCGCCGGGTCACCGGCGGTGACAGCGCGTTCAACATGGAAGTAACAGAACCTTGGTGCATCACCGGCATTATTGCCATGGTTTTCCGCTGTCATCCGGAGTGCGGTTTATTGGCGGCAACGAACGTCCCACTGGCAAGCGCGCAATCTGGTATTCTGCGGGCGCGGACTGGTCAACCGTTGGCGCTAGAACCCCGTTGATGGGTTGTAGCGTGTCCGCGCTAACACCTATCAATTCAAGAGGAAAAAAATGAAACGTACCATTTGGGCTGCTGCCGTAGTTGCCGGTTCTTTGGGCGCCACGGCACCAGCGTTCGCTGATCAGGCCTTGGCTACAGCGAAGAACTGCATGGCTTGCCATGCGATCGACAAAAAAGTCGTCGGCCCGTCGTACAAGGAGGTGGCCAAGAAATATGCAGGTGATGCCAAAGCAGCGGCCATGTTGACCACCAAAGTCATCAAGGGTGGCGCAGGCGTCTGGGGCCCGGTGCCAATGCCCGCCAACGTTCAGGTCAACGAAGCGGATTCGAAGAAGCTGGTGGCGTGGATTCTGGCCATGAAATAAGGCGTTCAGCGCCTGAGAAAAGCCCGCCTTTGGCGGGCTTTTCAATTGGAAGTCACTAACGTACGGCCGTGCCGCTCAGGCGTTGGGCAATGGACACCGTCGGCCGCCTGCCGGCGAATTCGTCAAGCCTCTGGCCCATCGCCAGTTCCACCTGGTCCAGACGCAGCTGGGTACTGGGGTGGGTGCTGAATGACAGCGTGAACAACGGGTTGTCCGGCGCCTCGGTTCGCAATTGCTGCAGCACGGCGACCAAACCGTAGGGATCAAACCCGGCACGTGTTGCCAGGGCCACACCATTGCGATCCGCCTCCAATTCATCTTCCTGGTCCAGTCCGCGGGCATACAGTTCGCGCCCCATGCTGAGTAGTTGCGCTGACAGCCCACCCGCGAGGTCATTGCGCAACTGGGACGCCGCGATCTGGGTCAGCAGCCCCGAACGTGCAGACTTGCGGATGGCCTGCAAATGGTGCTTGCTGATGACGTGGGTGATTTCATGGGCCAGAATGCCGGCCAGTTCGGCTTCGTCAGCAACATGGTCCACCAAGCCCTTGGTCACAAAGATGTACCCCCCGGGTGTGGCGAAGGCGTTGTATCCCGGATCGTCCAGTACACCAAACGTCCACGGAAGCTGGGGTCGGCTCGATTGAAGGCTGATCCAGCGGCCGAGCTGGTTGATATACCGTTGCAGCGCCGCATTGGGGTGCAGTGGCTTGGCACCGAGCAGAACGGCCGCCAACTGCCGGCCAATCTCGATTTCTTTGGCTTCGTCAATCTCCTCCACCGACTGCGACAACAAACTGACGAGATCGGCGGGGTTGGTGGCTTGGTTGGGTTTGGCAACACCAAACAGACCGCCCAGCGCGTTGGTGGCAGTGTTGGCCGTCGAGCCCTGGTTGGAGCGCACCAGATTCTCAAACAAGCCACCCAAAGCCTTGGCCGCGTCCTGCGCTTGCGCAGGCGCACTGGCCAGTGTGGCCATGGCCACCAAGAGCAAAGCGCAGCTGCCACGGTGCAATGCAGCAATCGTCGCAGGCGTGAAATGAATGTTCCTGGTCATGGGTGCTTACCTCAGGGTTGGATCTTCTTGGGAACGCGATAGTGGGGGTGCCGGAGGCGGCAAAGGCTGCACCTGGCGCGCTGCCAGGTTGGCATTGGCAGCAAAGTGCTGTGCCTGGGATGCGTTCTGGCGATAACTCTCCGCCTGGGCCAGCGCAGTCAGATTGGGCTGGGCCTGCGCGATATCCTCGGCACCCAGGCCGCGAATGCCCGTAGTGGCCGTGGCAGTCGTGGTTTTTCCCACCTGATTGCCACGGGTGAAAAAGTTGGTCAAGCCGCGCAATGCACCGGTTGCAGTATTGGAAGGTGCTGTGGGTGCGTTGGGTGCGCCAATATCAAACATATGCACCCAACCGGTGTCGCCGTTGGGTGCACGTACTTCCACCCACGCACTCTGTCGGTTGGGCAAACGCGTCAGGGCAGTATCCACCGGCAAGTTGGCCAGCACCCGCGCGGACGCACCAGGGCCGTCGCGCAACTCGGTGGCGCGCTTGGTCACCGCGGCATTGCTCTGCGCGAACGCCGCTGTCGACGCCACAACCATCAGGGGAAGTGTCCACTTTTGCCACAATCTCATGGAAATTCCTTCATGACTCTTACCGCATTTTCGCCAGGCAGCATTATCGTGTGCCCGATGGGGTTACCAATCCTCCTTGACTGCCAGCACCGCATCTTGTCCCGCAGCGGCACGACCCGCCAGCCATGCAGTGAGCGTGCCAGCCAGGATGACTGCGCCCGCCAGTGCCGCCAGGCGCGTCACCGGGATCACCAGATCCATCGACCAGTGAAAGCTTTGCGGGTTGACCACCCGTACCAACACGAGTGCTACCGCCAGGCCCAGTGCTGTACCCGCGAGTGCCCCCAGACTGGTCCAGGCGGCACCCTCCAGCGAGACAACGCGCAGTACCTGGCGGCGGGTCAGTCCCAAGTGCACCAGCAGGCCAAACTCCTTGCGGCGTGCCAGTACCTGGGCGCTAAACGAGGCCGCGATGCCAAACAAACCGATGCCGATGGCCACCGCCTGCAGCCAGTAGGTCACCGCAAAGGAGCGGTCAAAGATACGCAGAGAGGTTGCTCGCAGTTCGCTGACTGAAGCCCATTCCAGCAGCTTCGCCGCTGCACCATCCGGGGTGTTTGAGAGTTCGTTGGCCAACCGGCGCAAAGACTCTCCAACGGTCTCGGCGTTCACTCCACTCTCCAACCAGATCGCCAGATCATTGACGCGCTGGTCACCACTCAACCGCTCAAAAACCGCCTGGTCCACGGCAATGGTGCCAAACTGTCGGGAATAGTCGCGCCACACACCTGCTACAAAAAACGTAGCTGCTTGCGCTTGATTGGCGGGCACCAGAGCCCTAAAGTACTCAGAAAGAGCTGGGTAGAACGTGCCTGGGTTTGCGCCATGAAGGTCGACCATGGCCTCGCTCACATAGATTCCAATGGCCCCTTCAGGCACAGCCAGCACATCGCCGACCATGGGTAGGTTACGTTCCGGCTCCGCAAGCGGACGTGCGATCAGGGTGACGGGCGGGCTACTGGGGTCTGGAATCAACAACTGGTTGCGTTGTGTGGCCAGACGCGCCACGCCCTTCAGGCGAGCCGCACGCTGCACAAACACCGGATCAAAGTAGGCGGTTTCCAGCGCGTTGCCCGATGCAGTGGTGCGAACATAGAGGTCCGCCGGGAGAATGTTGTCCAGCCAGTCGGTAACCGACGTACGAAAACTCGCCACCATCACCGTCAGGGCAACCGCCAGGCTGAGCGCCGCAACCACCCCGCTCACTGCCACCGCAGCGCTTTCCCGCACCCGGCGCGCGCGCTCCACCGCAAGCAAGGCCAACGCGTGGCGCGCCACCAGTGGCGCAAACTGGTCCATGACCACACCCACCAACCAGGGTAGGCCAACAATGCCGCCCAGCAAAATTAGCCCGACACTGGCATACGCGGCCCACGGGATGCCGTCCAGCGGAGGCGCTTGCGACAACAAAGCGCCCAGTGCCAGCAAGCCGGTGCCCACCCAGGCACTCACACCGTCAGGCTGCAACGCGCCCGAGCCTTTGAGCGTCTGGGCCACCGGCAACCGCTGGGCCCAGCGGGCCGGCCACCAGGCACCCACCAGCGCCGCAATCACGCCCAGACCGCCGAACACACCGGCTACACCAGCACTCCATTGGAGCGAGGGCGCGGAGCCGGAGAAGAACCCGCCTCCGAGGTCGCCACCCAGCAATCCCAAGGCCATGCTTGCCAGCACCGTACCCAGTCCGATTCCCAGGCTGCTGCCCACCAGCCCCAGCGCGGCCGACTCCAGCAACACCAATTGGAGCCTTTGCGGCCCGGTCAGACCCAGCACACCCAGCAACGCAAATTGCTGCGAGCGACGCGCAACACTCAGCGCAATCACCGAGAACACCAGGAAGCCACCCGTAAACAGCGCCACCAGCGCGAGCACGGTGAGGTTGACCCGGTAGGCGCGCGACAGTGCATCCATGCGCTGCTGCGCGTCTCCGGGCTCGGACAGGCGTGCGCCTGCCGGCCAGTCTGTCTGCGCCTGCACCCGGCGCATGAAGGCTTTGCGATCGACGCCCGATTTCAGCCGAATGTCGACGCGTGTCAGCAGTCCGTCCTTGCCAAAAAAGTCCTGTGCGGCGGCCACATCCATCACGGCCAGCGGGCTGCCCGCGGCACGCACGGTGCCGGCTACGCGTGCATTGCGTAGTTGCAGGCCCACCTGGAGCTGCACCGTATCTACGGTGATCTTTTTGCGCGCGGCCGGATTCAGAAAAATGGTGTCGGGCCCGAAGATCGCGAGGCGATCCGCGCTCGATGCAGGTATGGGAAACAAATCCGGTGCCAGGCGTGCTACCTGTAGCGCGTCAACGCCGACAACCCGCAACGAAATGCGCTTTGGGTCAAGCCCGGTTGTCACTGCGGTGGTGCTGAACTCCAGCACCGGGCTTGCCAGGGCGACTTCCGGGTCGTGCGCCATGCGGGCATAAAGCGCATCGGTCACGCCCGTGATGGCACCGCTGCCAGCGCGCAATTCCAGGTCAGGTTTGCCACCCACCGAGCGTACGGCCTGGGAGAACTCATCCAGCGCCGAGGCGTTGATCAGATGCACCGAGAAAGCCAAAGCCACCCCGAGCATCACCGAGACAACGGCTGCTGCGTTGCGCCAGGGATGCTGGCGCAACTCCTGCAGGGAAAAGCTGCGAAATAGCGCAATCAACGGGTAGTGGAGGAATCGCACCATGGCACGCATTGTGCCGTGTGTGCCGTGTGTGCCGGCACGACGGGTTGCGCCTTCAGGCGCTCCCATAGACTACCGATGCGCCAGACGCCGAATACTGACCATCAGTTCGTCGCGCAGGGCAATGAATTTGGCCAAACCCCCCTCTACTGCCACACGGTCCCCTGCAATCATGTGTTCGACCAACTCGCGCGCATGGGCATGGACACGGTCGTGGCTTGCCATCATGGCGGCAAAGGCTTCGTGGCTTCCATAGCGGGCGCGACCCTCTGCAGTGATCCACATGCCTAGCGGGCAGTAGCGGGCAGTCTTGCACATCCAACGCTGGGCAAACTTCACTTTTTCCGGTGACATAGTTTTCTATATCGCGCAGCCAATGGCGATGTTTGATCTCGCCGACGACCAGATCGCGACGGGTATCGTCATCGCTCGGCTGGTTCCACGCGGCCCAGCTGGCATCGGCCTGCCAGGTAGAAATCCACCCCGGGACGGCATTGGGGGGCATGGCATGGGCAATGCCATAACCCTGGCCCAATTCGCAACCCAGGGCCAGCAGTAGTTCACCATGCGCCACGGTCTCCACGCCCTCGGCCAGCACGCCCCGACCGAACGCCCGGGCCAGCCCCAGGACGCCTTCCACGATGACAAAATCATCCGAGTCGTGAAGCATGCCGATCACAAAACTCTGGTCAATCTTCATCAGATCGGCCGGCAAGCGCTTCAGGTACGTCAGCGACGAGTAGCCGGTGCCAAAGTCGTCCAGCGAGAAACCCAACCCCAGATCGCAGCAGGCCTGCATGATGGCCGTGACCTTGTCGATGTCGTCCAGCGCACTGGTTTCCAGCACCTCGAGATCAAGCTGAGACGCGTGAACGCCAGGGTGTTGGGCCAAGGTTTCCACCAGGCTCGGGACAAACCGGCTTTGCTGCAGGTGCAGGGCATCGATGTTGACGCTCACCGATAGTTTCAAGCCCAGAGCATTCCAGGCAGCGAGTTGGGTTACTGCGGTGCGAACCACCCATTCACCCAACTGCACGATCAGCGGGTGGCCTTTCACAGTCGGCAAAAACTGTCCTGGCAGTACCAGGCCCCGGGTGGGATGCTGCCAGCGGATCAGGGCCTCCATGCCGATGACCTGGCCCGTTTTCATATTCACTTTGGGTTGGTAGTGCAGAACGAACTCGCCACGATTCAGGGCAGACTGAAGTTCATCGATAGATTCGCGGTGCGTCTTGACGTCGGCGTCGTCCTTCACATCGAAATAGTGGTAGCGGTTCTTGCCGGCCTGCTTGGCCTGGTACATCGCGTGGTCTGCGTGGCGCAACAGGAGGTCGGGCTCACCTGCGTCGTGGGGAAAGAGCGTGACTCCAATGCTGGCCGATATCTGGATTTCGGCGCCGTTGACGACCATCGTTTGTGCGGCCGCTTCCAGCAGCCGGGTCAGAACGAGTTCGCAGTCGCGTGGGTGGTCCAGTGCCGTCAGCACCGCGACAAACTCGTCCCCCCCGATGCGTGCCAGCGTATCGCCTTCGCGCAGGGCAGCTTTCATCCTCTGCGCCAAACCTATCAAGACCTCGTCGCCGATGGTGTGGCCGTACTGGTCATTGACCAGCTTGAATCCGTCGAGGTCGATGAATACCACCGCCAGCTGTTTGCGCTGGCGCAGACAGTGCGCCATCTCCTGCTGCAAGCGGTCTGCCAGCAGCGCCCGATTGGGTAGCCCGGTCAGCATGTCGTAGCGGGCTATGTGTTCAAGTTCCTGTTCATGTGCCTTTTGCACGCTGATATCGGTGAACAGGGCCACGTAGTTCTGAACCTTGTTGTTCGAGTCGTACACTGCGCTGATGCTGAGCAACTCCGGGTACATATCGCCGCTCTTGCGCCGATTCCAGATCTCGCCTTCCCAATGTCCCATGGTATTGAGCGACTGCCACATACGAGCGTAGAAAGCAGCGTCTTGCGTGCCCGATTTGAGGAACGAGGGCGTTTGCCCAATGGCGTCATCCTCGGAATACCCGGTAATGCGTGAAAAGGCAACGTTGACCTGAACGATGCGGGAATTGGCGTCGGTAATCAGGATGCCTTCGCGCGCCCAGGTAAACACATTGGCCGAGAGTTGCAGGTTGGCCTGAGCTTGCTTGCGCTGGGTAATGTCCTGGGCAATGCCCAGATAGCCGGTAATCGTATTGGTTGCATTCTTGACAGCCGTCACCACCAGTGCCACATCGATGGTTTCGCCATTCTTGCGGACGTAAGTCCATTCCCGCTGTTCCTGACCATCGCGGTCAGGGATGGCGACAAACACGCCAAATCCGTGCGGCGACGTTCCCAGTTCGCAAGCCAACTCCTGACCACGTAACGCCACTTCGGCCTCTACGTGAAAATCCACTACGTTGAGACGTCCGATGACTTCCGCGGCGCTGTAGCCCAGCGTGCGCTCGGCACCACGGTTAAACACCTGGATGACGCCGCTCGCATCGGTGGAGATGATGGACACTTCGGACGCCGCGTCCAGCAGCGACTTGTAGTGCTGGTTCGCAGTGAGGGCTGCTTCGGTGGCTTCACTGATGGCGGTAATGTCGACCCGGAAGCCCACCGTGTAGCCATCTTCGGTGCGGCGCTCCAAAATGCGCAACACCCGGCCGTTGTCCGTCTTCTGCGTGATGGTGGTGTTGCCAGACCGGTGCGCTGCCATGCGCTCTGCAATCCATGCATCAATTCGCCCATGGGCTTGCGGGTACTGCCCCCGCAGCGCTCCCGTACGCAGAATTTCTTCAAAGCTGGCACCCGGAACCAAGAGGTCGGCACTGGTGGCGTAGAGGGTTTTGTAACGCTCGTTGCAATAGACAAAGCGGTCCTGCGGATCGAACAAGACGAAGGCCTCATCAACCGATTCGATCGACGCCCGCAGAATGCGTTCGTTTTCGAGCAGGTCCGTTCGCACGCCATGCTCTTGAGTGATGTCTGTGACAAATCCAT
Organism: Rhodoferax sp.; assembly: GCA_020048895.1. Taxonomy (GTDB): domain Bacteria; phylum Pseudomonadota; class Gammaproteobacteria; order Burkholderiales; family Burkholderiaceae_C; genus Allorhodoferax. The sequence continues at coordinate 53,575 of JAIFLV010000043.1, forward strand.
GCCATAGCACACTGCCATCGTCCAAGCGCGTGGGCTTGGACATGCCGCTGAGCCAGCGCAGGCCGCGCTCAGGCGTTTCCACACGGTACTCACAGGCCCAGTTCTCCAGCGAGCGGGCGGACTCGGCAATCGATGCGTACACCCGGTCTATGTCCCCGGGATGGATCACCTTGAAGACAGCGGTTGCGTCCAGGCGCACATCCTCAGGGGAAACTCCATACACCGCTTCGATGCCCTTGGAGGCATAGGGAAAGCACGATCGCCCATCCGGGAACCACTGGTACTGGTAAATAACCCCGGGCAACTGGGCTGCAAGGTTCGTGATCAACCGGTTCGCTGCGTCAGCCTTTTGCTCTGCAAGAATCCTCTCGGTAATGTCGAGAACAATCGAGTACAGCAGCGTGCGCCCATCGATTTCGATCGGACCGCAGTGCACCTCCACCGGCACTTCCGTGCCATTGGCCAGGCGCATTGTCTGCAGGGTTTCTGAAGGGTCCGAACCACTGATGCGGGTAAATGGCATGCCCTCCAGGTCATTGTCGGCATAGCCGTAAAAGCGCTCTGCCGCTGAATTGCCACGTACCACGTTTCCGGTCTCAGGATCAATCAGCAACATGGGAACGCGTGAATCTTCGAACAGCGCCCGATGCCTGGCTTCGCTGCGCAGAACTTCCCGGTGGCTCACCGCGAGGCGGCGTTCATAAGTGCGGTCCACCAGCACCATCAAGCGCTCGTCATTGTCAATTGCGGCCGGGTCCACCGTGATGAGGTGCGCATCCACCTCCGTGGAAGGGGCGTCGCGGGGTGCCATGAGCTGCACTTCCGTTGCGCTGGATACCTCCAGGCCGTGGCCCAGCACCGAATAGAGTTTGGAGCGGCTCTCGAAGGCGAACAACTGGTAAACCGAGCGGCGCTGCAGTGCGGCTTTGGCGTGCAAACCAAAATGACTTCGGGCCGCGGCATTGGCTTCCACGATGAAACCCTGTCCGTCTACCGTCAGGGCATCCATCGGCAGGTTTTCAAAGAGGCGCCGGTAGCGGCGCATGGCCGACTCGGTCTGCATCTGCGCTGCCTTCAAATCCTGGTTCTGGATTTCCAGCTCGGTCTGGTAGACGCGCAACTCTTCCACTATACGCAGCGCGTCCATCATGTCGTCGGGCACTCCGGGCTGCCGGACAGGTGCGGAGCCCATAGCGGCAATAGCCCGCTGACGCAGCCGTTCAATTTCCATGTCCATTGTTCTCATACTTGATCCCTCGTGAACCATGCGGTGACATTGATGTGACTGACGACGGCACCCAATGATGGACCGTGGATCGGTGCCACGTTCATCACGAACCAGCGCTGTTCAGTCGGTGAATGGCACGGGTATTCGATCGAAAATCCTGGCAAAGTTCCCTCCAAGACCCCACGCAGGCCGCGCAGCGCGGCCGTCGCCGAGGTGTCGTTGAGTTGCTGGTCCATATTGCAGGCACTGAGGTAATTGGCACCAGGGCCAGAGGCCTTGAGCTCCGGGTCGCCATTGGCCATGGCAAATCGCTTCCAGGCCGCATTCACCACCCGGATCGTGCCGTCGGCCTCCAGCACCGCCACATGTTCGGGCAAGCCGTCCAGAATGGCCTGCAGGCGTTTGGCGTCGTGGTAGGCACTGACATCTACAAACGACATCACCGCACCTCGACCAATGGTCGACGGAATGGAATAGGGCAGCATGCGCACAAACAGCATGCGGTCACTGTCCACCGATCCCACCTCACACTCGATCGCCTGGCCACTCTCCAGCGTATGGGCGAGGTCCTCCATCAATCCGGGGTAGCGCAGGCTGTGGGAAATGTCATCCAGCGGGCGACCCACGTCGGTATCCCTGAGCTTGAAGATGCCGGCCGCATCCGGGCTAAAGCGGGTAATGGTCATGCCCGCATCGACAAACACGGTGGCAACGCCGGTGGCGCGCCCCATGCTTTCCAGGTCCGCATTGACGCGGTTGATCAACAGCATCTTCTCCTGGTACTCGGCGTTGACGGTGTTGAGCTCTTCGTTCACCGATTGCAACTCTTCATTGGAGCTTTGCAACTCTTCGTTGGAGGCCATCAATTCCTCGTTGGTGGCCTGCAATTCTTCGTTGGAGGTTTCCAGTTCCTCGATGGTTGACTGCAGGCTTTCGCGCGTGGCCGATAACTCGCGCTCCAGTCCGTCAATGCGTGTCATGGTCTCTATGCCCACGTCCACCGGCTTGAACGCCTCCTTCACGTTGACCACCTCTGCTTCAAAGCACAGCATGGTCAGGCGCTCTACACCCTCACTCTTCATGCAGTGGGCTGACAGCCTGACCGAGCGCACCTCGCCGTTGCGCAGTGTCACCTGGATCGGATCTGACAAAAGCGAGCACTGGTCCTTGATGGACTTGTAGAGCAGGGCCGAGGCGATAGGGACCAGCGGGTCGAGCAGCAACCGGTTGACCGCCAGACTGGCTGACCCCTGTTTGGCCTGGATGAACGGGTTGACATCGCCAAACAGGTGCACCGCTTCGTGGGTTTCATTAAAGATGATGGCCGGTGGTGCATAGTGGGACAGCAAGGTGGCAACCCCGGTATCGACCGGGCTGGCGGAAGCGGCTTGTATGGGCGATTTGCGGCGTGCGTCCGCCGGTAACAGCCGGGTGCGGCTGCCGCCCTTGGTGTGGTGCTCCAGCAGGGGCAGGATGCGGTCTGCCGTGCGGCGAAACAGCTTGTGCTTGGCGCTGATCACTTGCAATGCATCGGTCATCATGGCCACCGATTCGCTGGAGCCCAGAAACAGGGTGCCGCCGCCATTGAGTGCGTAGAGCAGGGCGTGCAGCACACGCTCCTGCGCGGCCGGCTTGAAGTAGATCAGCGTGTTGCGGCACAGCACCAGGTCCATCTTGGTGAACGGTGGGTCGGACAACAGGTTCTGCCGGGCAAACACAATGCACTGACGTAACTCTGTCTTGATGAGGTAGGAGTTGCCTTTGTTGATGAAGAAGCGCTCCAGGCGTTCTGCCGAAATCTCGGCGGCAATGGTTTCCCGGTAGTTGCCGATACCCGCTTTCTCGATCGCCTGGTGGTCCACGTCGGTGGCAAAAATCTTCAGCGTGGGCCAGCGCTTGAGGCGGTCGAAGGTCTCCAGAAACAGCATCGCGATGGAGTAAGCCTCTTCGCCGGTGGCGGCGCCCGCGATCCAGACCCGGATGGTGTCCTGGCTGGCAGTGGCTTCCACCAGTGGGGCTATCACTTTCTCGGCCAGCACATCGAAGGCCTCGGGGTCGCGAAAGAAACTGGTCACCGAGATCAGCATTTCCTTGCGCAGGGTGAGCATTTCGTCGCGGTTGTTTTCCAGCAACTCGAGGTATTGGTGCAGCTCCGGGGTGTGGCGGGCCTGCATGCGCCGCTCCAGGCGGCGCATGATGGTGGCAGGCTTGTAGTCGGAGAAATCGATGCCGCCAAGCTGGTACAGCAACTGCAAAATTTCGGCGAACACATCGTCATTGGTCAGCGCCGAGTGGGGTGTGACCGGCAGTACCGGGCGGTGGTCGTCGTAGGGCTCGTTCAGGATATGCGCCATCAGGCGCAGCGGCAACTCTTCGGCCGGCAGCACGTCACCCATCACACCGGTGGCAATGGCGCTGCGCGGCATGCCATCGAACTTGCTCGACTCCGGCTCCTGCGCCATGAGAAAGCCACCCGCAGCATGGATGGCGACAGCACCCCGGGTGCCATCGGTGCCGGTGCCCGACAAAATAATGCCGACCGCTTTCTCGCGGTAGATCTCGGCCAGGGAGGATAGGAAAATATCGATCGGCAGCGTCAGCCCCTGGGTTTTCTTGGGCTTGAGGTGCAGGTGCCCGGGTGACACATGCATGATGGAGCCCGGCGGGATCAGAAACACATGATCGGCCTTCAGCGGCATGTCTTCTTCGACCATGATCACCGGCATCTCGGTGTGGCGCGAGAGCAGGGTGTTCATCATGCTCTTGTGGTCCGGCGAGAGGTGCTGTACGACCACGAAGGCGGCGCCAGTATCGGTCGGACAGGCGTCAAAAAAACGCTCCAGCGCGTCGAGTCCCCCGGCCGATGCGCCAATGCACACCACATGCGCGTCAAACTTGGGCTTTTCGGCGACGCTGTCATCCACGGGGGTATCAGTCATTTTTTCTATCCTTTTCAGTTCCGCGGTTCACCGCTTTGCGGCGGGCCAGCACTTTGAGCCGCTCCACGCCATCGTCCAGAGATGTGATCATTTCCACGCCGGGAAGTTGCGTTGGCAAGCGCCCTGTACCAGCGCCACCCACCCAGACGGCGACGTGCAGGGGCAACAGCGAGCGCAGGCGTAGCAGTTCGCATTGCAGCACTTTTGCCGGGCACACCGCGCTGGCCGACAAGGCCACTACATCCACTCGATAGGACAAGGCTGCAGCCGCAATTTCGTTGGCAGGCAGGCCTCCCACCAGAAACACCGAGGCAATGTCCGCATCGCTCAGCATGGCCTGAAACAACGCCAGCGCCAAAGAATGCATTTCAGGGGCTGGGGAGGCGAGCAGCACGCGCACGTCGCTGTGGCGACGGGCAGGTTTGTGGACCGGAACGTGCCGCGCCAGCAGCGACTGCAGCGCAGTAGAGAAAACATGCTCGGCATACACTGGCAGTGTGCCTTGCTGCCACCGCCTGCCCACGGCCTCAATCAAGACCATCGCAAAATCCCGGCAGAAGGCAGTAACGCCAAGGCACCGCACAGTTGCTTCCAGGCATTGATCGAGTGCGGCGAGGTTGTTTTGCTCTAGCCAATGTAGCGCCTGTGCTGCAGCGTCGGGCAGATATTCCTCAGAACTTTGGCTGCACGGGTCATCGCGGGTTTGCTCATCGAGGACTCTGGAAATGGCTTGGCTGACGCGCTCACCAGCGGCGATACGCCTGGCGATGTGTGCCAGCGCCTCCAGGTCCCCATTCTTGAACTGCCGCTGCCCGCCCGCATCCCGGGTCGGAACCGGAAACCCGTAACGGGCCTCCCATTTGCGCAACGTGGCAGCCGATACACCGGTTTGCCGCGCGGCGGCCCCGATCGTCGTCATTCGTCTAGGTCACTTTCACTCTATCCAACTTCTTTAATTTCCCTGTGACGCAAAGTATTGTCCAAGCCTGGGTTGGACAACTTGACCTAAATCAGTCATTGCGATGGGAGCCAACAGTCAATTTCTTACAGCGAAAAGTGGTTTTTGCGCTCACCCAGAAAGCGTGGATAGCTATTATTTGTATAGCGCATTCATGAAAGTTGGTGCAATTTCCTTCAGTTTCCTGCGTTTCCCTACATGTTCCTGCGCTCCAAGTTCAACAGCGCCTGAATCAATCCATGATTACAAGTGCTTACAAGATTGTCCCATCTGTTACTTCTTCAGTGGATGTGAGCGCGCGCCGAGCACCTAACATACACACGCAGTTGACACTGGCACACCCGACCGAAAGGCGGGGTCGCAAAACTTCCGGTCTACCGTTTCCATTTCGGAAACCACGATAGCGGGGCCACCAAAATGCCACTGGCTTTCATGCCAGCCGTTCTGACAGTGTTGATTCGTAAACCTTGACTAACCAAAAGGAATTTTGCGATGACCGTTCATACCGTTTCCAAACCGTGGCTGCGGGCTGCCTTGCTGGGGATGTTTGCCAGCGTATGCACAAGCGTGATAGCCGTCCAAACCACCCCGGCGGCCGGCACACAACTGATCAACGGCAAGGCGTTTTTCAGCACGTCGTGCGCCGGCGAAAACAAGACCTGCAGTTTCACAGGGTCGCGTGCCGTCGCCTACGGTGCCAATGGAAAATTCGTTACCAGGCAGCTCACGGGGCCTGTGGCATGCAACAACACCACCTTTGGCGACCCCATCAAGGGAACCTATAAATCCTGCTACATGGATGTGGTCACCTTGGGCAACGTAGCAGCCACAGATACAGCAACCGGTGCGGCCATTGCGCCACCTGCTGCAGGTCTGGTCACGCCTCCGGCCAAGCAGGTCAAGCTTGTCACAACGGGGGCCTGGAAAGATGTGACCAAGGGCTTGCCCGAAGGCGGCCTGCCCGCCCATTTGGCGGTGATTGGGTACTCGGTGTTTGCTGGTATGAACACCAGCATGGGTAAGTACATCTACCGCTTCGATGTGACGAATCCTCTGGCCGGCTGGGTGGTTCACACCCGTTTCAATGATCCTTACAACGCGATCGACCTCATCGCCATCGATGGTGAACTCTTTGCTGGCGGGCACAGCAGCGCGTATTGGATCAGTCAGGACAACGGTCCGGATGGCAGGGCCATTTACAGTCTGGGTGCTGCACCGGGTGGTGTCGGCAACATCGTCGCCGGACGCGGTCGCATCATTGCCCAGAACGGTGGCGATGGCTCGCCCAAGGTCTGGACCCTGAACATCCATGCCATTCGGTCAGCCAGTGCCAGCCAGAAGGCAGCCGCCATGCTGGCTCCGGTGGGCCAACGACAGATCGCCAAGTTGCAACCGCTGGGGACGTGGATTGATACCGGGTTGAACATTGCCGTGAACAACGCCAAGCCGCATACCCAACTGTTTGAAGACGGACAACAAAACATTTGGTATGTCACTAACTACGCAGACAACGCCACGAACAACGGCGGTGCATTCAAGTATGACGGGCACCAGTGGAGCAAGCAGTTTGGTGCCCTGAGTCAGGCCTATGGCGGTGGCCCTGGGACTGGCAATGCAACAGGCCAATTCAGCGTGATCAGGAATGGCACCATGCTGGTGAGCTTTGAGCGCGCGCCAACCACACAGGTCAGTTCCACCTTCCGCTACGACCCCACATCCGCCAGCCCGTTCAAGGAGCAAGGTGCCTTGGTGCCTGTAGCCAGCAGCCCGGGCTACGGGGTGGGTTCTTTCCAGTTTGATGCAGACAAGAACGTTGTGTTGGCATCGCGCTTCGGTCATTTCATGCTGGGTGGAAGCGGAGCCAAAGCCGGGCTCAAACGCTGGCAATTGCCCGACCCCATGGAAGGTTACTCACTCAGCGATGAGCAGAAGCTGCGCACCACCGTTCGCAGCGCGGTGACCGCTTCGGATGGCACCATCGTCGCCTACCAGGAAGACGGAGTAGGTGCCTGGCGCATGATTGCCTACAAGCCCGATATGAGCAAACTGCCCTACTACAATGGCGCCATTGATCTGGAGAGCGGTGCGGTGTTGGCACAGACCGATGCCGCCACCGAGGCCATGACCGTACGCTGGCTCGATGCGGGCAACCTGATCGCCGCATTCAACAGCACGGGCACCGTGTCCTTTGGGGAAACCTGCGTCAAGGCGTTTGCCAAAGCGGTGTGCGGCCAGGGTGCGCTGGCTACCTTGACTTCATTTGGCGCGGTTACGCGGACCATGCGCCTGGACAGCAGCGTGCTCGACATGGAGCAACGCACCCTGGACGGCGTGCCCCACGCTGCACTGGCATTGGCCGATGGCTTCGCAGTCATTGATCTGCGCACCAATGCTGTTGTGGGGACACAAGCCAACACCGGCGCGCGGCGCATTGACCTCAGTTCCAATGGTCGTATCGCCACCTTGGCCTACAACAGCGGTACACAGCGCTATGAGGTCAAGCTCTATGCTGGCATGACTCAGTTTGCCGCCAATGCCCCAGTCTTCACGTACCAGGCGCAGCGAAGCTATGTGGAGGATGTCGTGATTGCCGACCAGCGACTGGCTCAGCCCGAACGCGTGGTGCTGGTTGGGTTTGACAATAAGCGCCTGCCTGGTGGCAACCCGGTGCAGGTTGCATTTGCCCAGGGGCTGGATCTGACAGGTGCCACACAGTGGACCAAGTTCGGATTCAACGGCGCGGACCTATCGACCAACGTTGCCGACACCCGGCTGTACCGTGCACGCGTCAACGCGCAGGGCGCGCTGTATATCACAGGCGAAACGGCGGGATCGCAAAGTATCTTCCGCTACAACGGTAATGTGTTCTCGGGCAGCGAGATGCTCAGTTACACCGACTTCTACAACCAGCTGTGGAATACCGGTAGCGCTCATGAGTCCTACTACGCGCAGCTCAATCCCGCTACCGGTGTCATTGAGCAGTCGCAACTGGCGATGTCCCGCTTGTCCAGCGGCAAGTCCAATACCTTCCGCGTAAGAGACATCGCCGCAGCCAATGACCGTGTCTTCATGCCCGCTGTGGGCGCCGCATTTATCGGCAACCGCAATGCCAACGTACTCAACGGCCGACCGGTAGGTGAGTATGCGGGTGGCGATCCGGTGCTGCTGGCCGTCGATGGCAAGAATTTTGCCAACCGGCTGGCCTGGACCACCTTCAGTCGCAGCAATAGCGCAACGGGAGACATGCGTTCGGTCGATGTGTTGGGCGACAAGGTGGCCTTGCTCGGTTTTGCCAAGGCCACTGGCACCAGTACCGCCAGTGTCGGCTGCGGTGCGGGCGATTGCAGTGTTGACACGGTGGCTCGTCCCTACCTGGTAGTGCTCGACAGCGAGGTCAATTTCGGGCTCGGCCGCTGAGAGAGTACCGGTGTCCTATACCGGAATCACAAATCGTTACAAGTCTGTGCAGACCAAATTCTCGGAATATGGGCAGCCGCTGGTAACATGACTGCGCAGTTGACACTGGCACACCCGTCCGAAAGGCGGGGTCGCAAAACCTCCGGTCTACCGTTTCCATTTCGGAAACCACGATAGCGGGGCCACCAAAATGCCACTGGCCTTCAAGCCAGCCGTTCTGACAGTGTTGATTCGTAAACTTTGTTCCACTCAAGGAGTTTTGCGATGAGTCTTTATCTCTTTACGCCCCGGTCGCTTGTATGGCTGGCTTTTGCTGGCGTTGGACTGGTACCGGTGCAAGCATACGCTGGTGCAACGCCCGGCGCGGGCCAGGTCTGTTTTTATGAGCACACCTACTACGCTGGAAATAGTATTTGTGTTGGTGTGGGGCAGGTGACCCAAATGCCGTCAGGCTGGAACGACAAGGTGTCATCGGTGAAACTGGGCGCTGGGGTTCGCGTGGCACTGTTTGGTGACGTGGGTTTCAAGGGCAAAGGCGTCAACATGACTGCGGACCAGCCCAACTTTGTAAGCATCGGCTTCAACGACCTGCTGTCTTCTTACCAGGTGACAACAGGCGCAACGGCACCAGCGTCAGGCACGCAGCTCATCAACGGCAAATCGTTCAACAGCGCGGCATGTGCAGGTGAGAACGGTACCTGCACCTATACAGGCGCTCGCACCGTGGCTTATGGCGCCAACGGAAAGTTCGTCACCAGGCAGCTCGTCGGCCCCGTGGCATGCAATAACACGACGTTTGGTGATCCTGTCAAAGGAACCTTTAAGTATTGCTATCTCGACGTGCTTGCTGAGCCCACACCGACACCGACACCGACACCGACACCGACACCGACACCGACACCGACACCGACGCCGACGCCAACGCCAAGGCCAACGCCAACTGCCTATACCCCAGGTTCGGGCTATGCGCGTGCGTTGCAGTTAGGCCTGTACTTCATGGAGGTGCAGGAGTCGGGCACCAAGTCGCCGGGTAACCGAGTGCCATGGCGTGGCAATGCGCATCTGGACGATGGTGCGGAATGGGGCAAGAACCTCTCCGGGGGCTGGAATGATGCAGGCGACCACTGGAAGAGCAACACCACCATGGCCTATCTCGGATCGGTGCTGGGCTGGAGCTATGTGAACTTCCCGCAGGCCTATGTGCGCGCGAACCAGAAGGCGCAGCTGCTCAACAATATCCAGCACGGCAACGACTACCTGCTCAAGTCCATCGTGGACCCGGCACCTGACAATGTGTCTAACTTCAGTGGCTACGAAATTTTTGTCGACGTCGCTGGCAAAGCCAATGGACTGGAAGCGCAGCCCAATCTGCATTCAGTCTGGACGGCCCCTGAGTTGACGGATGGTTTTACTGTTCGCCAGGCCACCAAGGTCAACACCGTGGTGCGCGGCCCTGATGTGGCCGGTCTGATGGCGGCCTCACTGGCCGGGGCGGCTGTGGTGCTCAATGACAATGGCCAAGGTGCCAAGGCACAGACGTACCTCAAGGCAGCGCGCAAGCTGTTTGCCTATGCAAAGGCCTATCCAATGGACGCCAATTCGCGCAACGCCGCTGGAGAACCCCTGGCCCTGCGCGCGGACGGAAGCAAAATTCCGGTTGGATACCGCTCCAGCAATGCGTCGTCACACGCGATGTTGGCCGCCGGCCTGCTTTTCAGGGCGGAGAACACGGCGGGTCTGGGCACGGTTGTCAATGCAAGTCAATACCTGGCATTCGCCACCGATATGGTGAACAACCCGGTGGCCTATGGTTACAGCGCCGACTGGGACATGTTTGGCTGGTGGCGCGACACGATGGGCGGGCAGCTCAACCATCTGGCGCTGCAACTGTGGCTGACGCTGCAGCCGGGCAATACCGCGTTCACCAGCAAGTCGACCCTGCTCGAGAGCTTACTCAACCCCTGGTGCAATGCAGGCCAACCCAATCAGCATTTGCGCACGCCCGGCGGGCTGGCTTATCGCTCGGTGTACGGCGGCAGCTTTTCGCTTCAATGGAATCTGAACAACATGATGGTGGCCGCAGCGTATGGAAGCAAGCAAAACAAGCCTGCCTACTACAGTTGCGCCAAGTCTCAAATTGACTACGCACTGGGCAATAACCCGGTCAAAGTCAGCTATGTGACGGGCTACGGCAACCAGTGGCTGACCACGTTGCACCACCGTGGCGCAACCGGCGGCTGGACCGGCTTTGATTCCATCACGCCCGGAAAGCCCGGTTACATGGCCGCAGACCGGCATGTGCCTTATGGCGCTATTCCTGGTGGACCCAACCCGTACGGAGCTGATCCGGACGCTGCACCGGTCGGACGCACGCACTCGTATACCGAACCCGGCTTGCTGTTTAGCGCAGGATATCTTGGCACGTTGGCGGCGGTGGTGGCCACAGAAAGCGCGGTGGGAACGCCGGATTCTTTCCTGCCACCGCCGGATTCACGCAACTCCAATACCGACTGGGCTACCAGTGACCGCGAGTTTTTTGGTGAAGTTCAGCTCACAGCCTTCGCCGCCAATTCGCAGCGCATGGATGTGCGCGTCAACAACCGCACGCGCTGGCCAGCGCGCATTACTACGCAGACAAAGCTGCGCGTGTTCTTTGAATTGTTGCCCGGCACCTCGGTCGCCGACCTGAGCGCTGCCGTGAGCAATGGGCCGGCCAAACTGGTATTGAGCCAGCCCAGGCTCTGGAAAACCGGCATCGCTTTTGTGGACCTGGACTTCAGCGGCGAACGCATGAGCCCCCATTTCGTGTGGCAGGCCACCACGAAACCCGACAAGGCGGGCACCCCCGACGATATGTACCGGCGCAGTGCTTCGCTGCAGATCAGCTTTCCCGCGGGCAAGGGCATCAGCCTGACGCGCCAGTCGCTGGCGGGCGCGGGCAGCAGTGCCTATACCATTCAGAGCGGCATGGCGGTATATGACGCAGGTGCTCTGGTTGGCGGTTCGGAGCCTTAAGAATGCTACTAATTCAGGAGCTGTCCGCGCATATTCCATAAGGATTTGCGCGGTTTTATGCTCAAGAGAGCCGACTCAATTTCTTACAGCGAAAAGTGGCTCTCACGCCCACCTAGCAAGCGTGAGCAGCTATTATTTTCATAGCCTCTTCAAACATTTACCTGCAATTTCCTGCAATTTCAGGCAGCAGCCAGGCCTGTTGCCTTGGGCTTGCGGCGCGACGGGCTGCGCTTTTTGGCAGGCGGCAGCACCTTGAGTACCGTGACCGGGCGGGCCAAGGCGAGATATTCCTGAAAGCTGTCGCGCAGGCACTGTGCAAAGACATCGGGGTCGGGGATTTGCTCGTAACACGCGGTGAATGAAATCACAATGGCTTCGTTGTAGCCCGTCACGGTAAACACCAGACCCATGCCATCGGAGATGGGCATGATCGCCGACACATAGGTGAGCCTTGCACCTTGCAGGAAGAGCGGGTCACGCGACCCGGGCACATTGGTGATGGCGCAGTTGGCCAGCGGCACCCAGTCGCCCAATTGGGACGAGACCGATCGCAGCATGCGGCTGGTGGCGGCCATGGCGATCGAGGGCGAGCTTTGCGCCAATTGGGTCAATTCGCGCGCACTGATGGCCTGCGCCATGACATCTGAGGACGCACTATCGGCCTGAATCGCCTGCAGGCGCTCCACCGGATCGGCAAGCTGGGTACCCAATGCAATACGCGCCCAGGAAAAATTCGCTGGCCCCTGGTCGTTGGGGCCGGTATGCACGGCAACCGGAGCCGCGGCGACCAGGCTCTCCTGCGGCAACTCGTCCTGCAAGCCGAGGTAGCGGCGCAACCCCCCCGCACACACGGCCAGCACGACGTCATTGACCGTGGCCTTGGGCACCAGGTTGCGAATGTCCTTGAACTCGGCCAGCGCGAAACGGCGCGTGTCGAACACCCGGTGCGGTGACACCTCCGAATTGAACCGCGTCATGGGGAATGGGTGCGGGCGGCCCAGAAACTCGCCAAGGAACGTGTTGGCGGTGGCCTTGAACGCCGTCCACATGCTGCGTGTCGATTGGGCCATGCGCAAGGGCGAAGCCGCAAGGTTGACACCTGCCAGGCTCATCAGTGTCAGGTTGCCAGGTGCCTTCTCTGGGAACCAGGGCGCCGCAGGTGCCGGGGCTTTGGAGGTGGGTGACAAATCGTGCAGCAGCGCCGTAATTTCATTGCCGTGGGCGACATCAATGGCCGCATGGTGCACCTTGAGCAGCACGGCAAAACTGCCGAGTGGCAGATCGAGAAAGCTGTCGAGCCCTTCGATGACGTACATCTCCCACAGCGGGCGTTGCAGATCAAGCGGCCGCGCGTGGATGCGCGAGGCCTGAATGCAAAACTGCCTCCAGTCGCCCGGTTTGGGCAGGGCGATATGGCGCACGTGGTACTCGATGTTGAAGTTTTCGTCTTCTATCCAGTAGGGGTAGTCCAGGTCCAGCGGTACCCTCAGGATCTTCTCGCGAAAGTTGGGCAACTGGTGCAGGCGGCTCTCGAGTTGGCCCAAAATCTGCTTGAAGCGCACCACGCCACCGGGCGCGGTGGACTGGTCGTAAATGTGGAGCAGGGTGACGTTGGAGTTGGCGTGCGCGGTGTCCGAATAGATAAACGCGGCGTCGTGTTCACTGAGTTGGCGCATGGGGCTCTTTCTGGGTGAATTTCAGGCAACCGGGGCCGCGATGGCTGCTTGGGCTCCGGTGGTCAGGCGCATCACGCGCGCCAGCATGCCCTCTGGCGCAAAGGGCTTCCAGTCGTATTCGGGCTCGGCCAACCGGTTGGCGACCACCGACAACACAATGCCGTTGAAGCCCAGGCCAATATGGCTGCTGGGCACGCGGATGTTTTCATGTAGCACCGGGTCGCCATCGATGGTGGCCTCCTGCGGCGGCACCACGCCATCGGTCAACGAGTAGAGGCAACTGGTTGGAATGGGCAGTCGGCGGTGCTCGCGCATGGCTTTTGCCCGTGGTTGCATCAGGTGGGCGGAAGCGCCCATGCGGTGCGACACCAGCCGGTACAGCGCCTTCAGGGTGGGGGGCGACTGGTTGCCACCCACATCCACACTCACCGGGCTGCCCAGCGTGATGATGGATCGCACGCATTCCTGGGTACTTTGAGCCGCGTAGAAAGAGAATACGCCGCCCAGACTCCAGCCCACCAGGCTGACCTTGCGCCCGGTAATGTGGTGCAGGTAGCGAATCTTTTGCGGCAGGGCATTGGCGTGTTTGCTGCGAAAGCCCACATTGCGTCCCAATCCCCAGGTGTGCACGTCGTAACCCTTGTTCTGCAGGAACAGCCGCAGCGCCACCAGAGAAGACTCACCCGCCATAAAGCCGGGTACCAGCAACACCGGATGCCCATCCCCCTGGGGCGCCTCCATCAGCAGCGGCAACGACGCCGGTAACAGCGCCATTTCCATAAAGATGCGCGACTCCAGCAGCGAACTCCACGCACTGGGTGGGCCAATGTGGCCATGGCGAACAACGGGTCTACGAGACATGGACCGAACTCCTCTTACACGGCAACTTGCACCGGGTTTGCCTTGCAGTTTAGAAGGGAAAATGGCTCAACATTTGAGTGTTGCCGTCTAAAGAGGCGATTGGCAGTCGCTTAGGTGTCAGCTGCATGCGTTGGAATAGTCAGTTGGTTTGAGGTACCTTGCGGCCCGAGCGCAGTGCAAATGACTCAAATTCACTCGCCGGCAACGGTCTGCTGAAGAAATATCCCTGGAAGGCATCACAGTTGGCTTGGGCCAGAAAGTCGCGTTGGCCGTCATTTTCTACGCCCTCGGCTATGACATTCAAACCCAGGCTGTGCCCCAGGGTGACTACCGTGCGGGCAATTGCAGCGTCGTTCGGGTCCACGAGCACATCGCGTACAAACGATTGGTCAATTATCAGCTGGTCGAGTGGCAGACGTTTGAGGTACGCCAGGGATGAAAAACCGGTTCCAAAGTCGTCCAGCGAGAATTTGACACCGGATGCTTGCAGGACCACCATTTTTTCCACGACTTCCTGGACATTGTTTACCAGCAGACTTTCGGTGAGTTCGAGTTTGAGTCGCTGCCCCAGGGCGCCTGTTCGGTGCAACACCGAATGCACCTTGTCGACAAAGTCAGGTTGGCGAAATTGAACCGCACTGACGTTGACTGCCAGTGAGAAATTGGAAAACTGGTCGTGCGTGGCCCATTTGGCGAGCTGCCAGCAGGCGGTCTCCAACACCCAATCGCCCAGTGGGACGATGAGTCCTGACTCCTCGGCCAATGCAATGAAGTTGACCGGAGACACCATGCCTCGTACCGGGTGGAGCCAACGCACCAACACTTCAGCACCCGAGATGGTATGGCTTGCAGCAAGAAACTGCGGCTGAAAATGCAGCAGGAATTGCTTGTCGTGCAGCGCCTGGCGCATGTCCCGCTCCAGCAGTGCGCGCTCAAGCACTACGGCCTGCATGGTCGGGTCAAAAAAGTGCATCGCATTACGACCCGTCGCCTTGGACCGGTACATGGCAAGATCCGCCTGCTTGAGCAGATCGTCTACGGTCACCCCATCCGACTTGAACAGCGTCACGCCAATGCTGGCCGAACTTTGAAACAATACGTCGCCCAGGGTGTATTCCTGCGCCAGGGTGGTCAAGATTTTTCCGGCAACGGCTTCGGTGTGCGCCGCTGCCTCCACCGATGCCGTGCTGAGGTTACCCAGTACCACCACAAACTCGTCGCCTCCAAAACGCGCCACCGTGTCGCCGTCCCGCAGGCTTCGGGTAATTCGCAGCGCCACTTGTTGCAGTAGCAGGTCACCCTTGTCGTGGCCCAGCGTGTCATTAAGTGTCTTGAAGTTATCCAGATCAATGAACAGCAGGGCGCCTTGGTGCCATTGCGGTGTGCTATCGCCATCGCCTGTTTCAGACGGTCCAGCAACAAAGTGCGATTCGGCAACTGGGTCAACTGGTCAATGAACGCCAGCTCTTCGATGCGGTTTTGCGCACGCTTTTGGTCTGTGATGTCAGTTTGCGCGCCAACGTAGTGGGTAATCTCGCCCTCGTCATTCCGGACCGCTGCAATGGAAAGCCACGCCGGATAGGTCTCGCCATTTTTGCGACGGTTCCACACTTCGCCTTGCCAGCGGCCCTTGGTTTTGACGGCTGTCCACATGGCGCGGTAAAAGTCAGCATCATGCCTATTCGACTTGAAGATGCTCGGCGTTTTCCCGACAACGTCTTCAAGGCTATGCCCGGTGATCTCGACAAATGCCCGGTTCACGCGCAGGATAACGTAGTGTGCGTCGGTGATGAGAATGCCTTCTTGTGACTCAAACGCCGTAGCAGCAAGGCGCATTTCTGCTTCGGCCCGCTTGCGTTCGGTGATATCGGTCCCCACCCCGCGATACCCGATAAAGTTGCCCAGGGAATCGAACCGGGGCTTGCCACGTATCTCCGCCCAATGCTCTATGCCGCGGTGGGTTCTCGTTGCATAGCGCAGAATGAAACTGCGTCGGGCATCCAGATCGGCGCGGTGCGCTGCCCACTGTGCGGGCGTGAGGTTGGTGTGTTCGTCCCAGGGCTGGGACCCGATGCGTGTGGCATTCACGAAACCCAATTGCATGTTTTCTGAGGTAAACGTAAATCGGTACTGGGCATCCTGCTCCCAGAACCAGTCGGATGACAGTTCCACCAGATCGCTCATGCGCGTTTCTACAGCACGGCGCTGGAGATCGGCCCGACGCAGCCGGTCGAACACAAAGTGCTTGAGCAACCAAAGGAGCGAACCTGCACCGAGCAGGCCTGTGGCAATCGCAAAAGCCAGAGAGTCCCGCAAACCCTCTGCCGATGCATGCACAAGCACGGTACCCTCGGCTTTCCCGAATACAGAAAAATCCGCATGACGCGTCAGCCCCAATGCCGGCAAAGGTATGCCCAATGCCAGTACCGTGGTGTCGTGGTGCATGAGTTCGGTGCGCATGCTGTCCACATGGACACCCTTGAGAACGACCAGAATGTGTTCACTCTTGAGCATCCAGTTGTCCGGATTTAGGCTGGCATACCGCCCAACCACAACTGCCTGCACGTTGGCAGCGGTTTGCACCCTCTCCGCAAGATCGAGGTAGCTGGTGTAGGTCACCCAGAGCGGCGGAAGCAAGCCGGCCAAGGCCGCTGCGATCACTGCCAGCCAGAGCAGGATTCGCTGCCCGAACTGCTCACCCTGGGTGTCGCCACCCGTAGCCACTTGGCCCGGCAATTCGCCTGCAGGATGACTTGCGTTCATTCTGCCTGGGTCTGACAGTTGACTCACGGTTTGGCCGCGAGATAGTCCATTTTGCGTGCCGTCGCGAGAGCGGCGGGCGAACGCAAATAGGCCAGAAATGCCGCTGTGGCCGCAGACGGGTTCGCACTGTGCGCCAGGTAGTACTGCCGGAACCAGGGATAACTGCCGGTCTCCATGTTCTTCACGGTGGGGCTTTTTCCATCAACGGTCAACGCGTCGATGCGTACCCCTTGGGCTGTGATCAGGCCAAGCGTGGTAGTGCCAAGCGACCCTGAAATTCTCGCCAAGGTGTCGAGTGCCTCGAGATCATTTTCCGCAACTGGCAGGTCACTACGCTTCAATGCATCTCCGACAGCCGTATCAATTTCCGGCGACATGGCTCTAAGCGACGTTGTCTCGGATTCAGTTGCGCCGCGCATCACCAGTCGTAACGGTTTGCCGTTGTCCCAGGTGGTTTTCCGCCCTGCATACATTTCTGCGAGCTGGGGTCGGGTCAGCCCTTTCGATTGCCCGCCCGCAGTGGCGATCACGAGTGGCGTGCGGACCCAAGCAACGGACTTGCCACTTTCATCGGCCTTGAGCGCGCGCCCCAACAACGCGATGTCTACCTTGCTGGTGCCAAGTGCCCGCACTCCTCCAGCACTGCCAATGGGCGGGTGCAGGACAACCACGTCGATCCCGGCGTGGGCTTTCGTGTATTGCCGACTTAACTCTGTGAGCAGTGGCGTCAGCGAACCTACGCCGCCCACGGTGACTGTTTCCGCGGCAGACGCGGCAACGGTTGCCTGAAACAGAATGAGGACAAGTGACAGATCGTGCAGCTTGGCTCTAAAGATCATGGGCCGTTTCCCAAAACAGTTGCAGTTTGAAACCCAATCGCGTGTGGTGCGCAGTCTAATCTAGGAAGCATCTGAAGCGTCAAGGTCCACGTGATGCAGTGGCACATTTGTGCGGGAGGATATCGGCGCAGCGACGGGCGTCAAAACAGATGGCACGCAATCCAATCTGTCGGTGCCGCTCGAAGGATCACTTCAAGCGACTTGCATCATCCAACCGCCTTCACCTGACGTCAGGTAAGCCTTGCACATGGGCGAGTACATCCAAAAGCATCTGGCGATCAAGTTCACGCATGGCGGGCATCTTTTCAGCTGGGTGGCCATTGAGGACGGTGTGCAGCGCACCCCAGGGATTGGCGCGGACCAACCCACCCAACGGCGGTGATCCCACATGTTGCCCGTCCAGACCATGGCAGCCGGCGCAGATGGTGCGGTAGTAGGGACTGCCGCGCAGCGCATCCCCACGCACTGCGCGGGTTTGCCGGTCGATGGCGTTTTCCATGTTGATCTGTCCGGCACTCACAAAATTCGCCAGATCTTGCAGGTCTCGGTGTTTGAGTACGGCGTCATAGCGATGGTTCTTGTCGGCCAGCACCTCGGCAATGCGTGCGGGCTCTGCTCCGGCCATCCCGCTGATGCCCTTGATTCCGGTTGCATGGCGGCCCGTGGCATATACGCCGCGGTTGCCGCGGTAGTCCCAACCGTGGCAGGAAGAGCAGCGCCAGGTGAGTAATGCGTCGTTGGCATAAAACGCATTGCGTGGATAGGCAGGGTGGGGCAACGACAGGTGGGGTGCGCCCAACTCGGCCTGCCAATTGTCGTAAAGCCTGCCACCATGGGTGACGGACGCATCGATATTCAACGCAGGCAAACTGCGTGTGTATGCCAGCATTTTGGCCACCATATCCGTACCCAGCGCGCTGAGCGCCGGCATCGCACCGCCAGGGTGGCCGTTGAGCAACACATGCATGACTTCCAGCGGACGTTGACGGGCGGCATCGCCCAGGGGCGCAACCTCCCGCAACAAGCTGCCATCCTGGCCGTGGCAGTTGGCGCAAATGGTGGTGTAGGTTTTGGCGGAGGCGGAGTCAGACACACTGGCATTGCGCCATTTTTCGACGGCCGCGGGGATGTCAAATTGCCCCTTGCTGACAAAGTTGGCAATGTCTTGCAGATCACGGTCGCGCAGCAGTTCGCCGTAGCGGTGTGTAGGGTCTTTCAGCAGGGCGACAATTACCGCTGGATCTTTCCCCTGATAACTGCGAATACCGACGAAACCATTGGCCCCGCGGTAGTCCCAGCCATGGCAGGCGGCACAACGCCAGGTTTGTGGTCCCGCCAAACCAGGTAGTTTGCTCGCAAGCAGGGGATGGGCTTCACTGGGTGGTCGGGTGCGTGATTCGCGGCTCCAGTGGTCATAGAGGCGTCCGCCGCGCACGACCGACGCCTCATCGATTGCCAATGCCGCCCCAGGCAGCAAGACGCCGAGCATTGCCACCAGCCCAGTCAATAGATACGCAATCATATTTCCGCCTTTGTTCCAAGGTGTTTACACAAGCTTGAGAACCGAGGTGCCCAATCCGTCCTGACCCGTCCGGACTCAGTCGTCGCGTCTGGGCAGGGTGTGCGCAATTCCCTTGTGGCACTCAATACAGGTTTGTCCCGCCTTGCGGCCTTCGTCCATCTTCTCCTGGGCACGTTGCGTCTGCTTGTGCGGGTCCATGGCTTCCCAGCTATGGCAGTTGCGGCATTCGTGGGAATCGTTGGCCATCATCGATGCCCAAACGCGCTCGGCCATCGCACCGCGGTTTGCCTCAAACTTTTCAGGCGTATCGATGGTGCCCCGAAAATGATGAAACAACTCCAGGCTGGCCTGCATCTTGCGGAACATCTTGGGACCAAACTCCCTGGGCACATGGCAATCCGGGCAGCCCGCGCGCACGCCGGAGCGGTTGGTGTAGTGCGGGGTCTTCTGGTACTCCACATACACGGTGCTTTGCATTTCGTGGCAGGAAATGCAAAACGCGGTGGTGTTGGTGGACTCCATGAAAACATTGAAGCCACCCCATGCCACCACGCCACCCAGAGCGCTGGCGATGACCAGCGCTGCCAATCCCCAACGCGTCAATGTCACTTGGGCAGTTTGGTCAGGTACGCTGCGAGGTCAGCAGAAATCTGATGGTCGATGGCGCGCATGGCCGGCATGGCTTCGCCGGCTTGACCGTTTAGAACCTTATGCATCATCTCCGCGCCATTGTCGGCAACAGAACCCAGGGCCGGGCCATCCTTGATTTTCTTGCCGTCAAGCCCGTGGCATCCGGCGCACATGGTGTTGTAGTAGGCCTCGCCCTTGCCGACGTTGCCGGTGGACTTGTTGGCTGCGTCGAGGTACTTGGCCAGGGTGCCTTGCCCCTTGGAGACAAAGTTGGCCAGGTCTTCAGCGTCTTTGGCCGTCAGCTGGGCTTCTGTATAGCCATGCGACTTGTCACGCAAAATTGCGGCAATGGCGGCAGGGTCTTTGCCGGCCGCACCGTTGATACCCTTGATGCCGGTGAAGTGACCACCCTTGGCGTAGGCACCGTCCTTACCCTTGTAGTCCCAGCCGTGGCATTCTTTGCAGCGCCATGAGTTTTCCTTGCCGTACTTGCCATCCTTGATATAGGAAGGGTGATCTGTGGCAGGTTTGGCGGTCTTGTTTTCGGCGAAATACTTGTCATACAGACGGCCGCCGCGCGCAATGGACGATTCGGTCTCGGCCGCGAGGGCCGAAAGACCCATCAGCGAGGCGAGGGTGGCCCCGGCAATAAGGGAAAAAACGCGTTGCACTGATCGCATGGTGTCTCCTGAGTAAATGTTGTGATGTAGCAAACTGACGCTTTGCACCTTATTCGATAAAAGGCGTCAGACCGTTTGATCTAGATCATGCGATCGGTCTATTGCACCCCGTCTGCTCGCAAATGCAACACCCGGTCGGCCTGTTCGGCGGCTGCCAGGGAGTGCGTGACCAGCACCAGTGAAGCGCCGTGTGCTCGGGTTTGCGTCACCAGCGCCTGCATCACCATGGCGGCGGTGCTCGGGTCGAGGTTCCCCGTAGGCTCGTCGGCCAGCAGCAGGGTGGGGCGGTGCACCAACGCGCGGGCAATCGCCACGCGTTGCAACTGGCCGCCACTAAGCTGCTGGGGCAGGCGCGCGCCGAGGTCTTGCAAGCCGACTGCGGCGAGCATGTCCGCAACCCGGACCGCGTCGGGCTGGTTCAGCAGGAGCAGGGGCAACCCCACGTTTTGGGCTACGTCCAGATGGGGCAGCACATGAAAGGCCTGGAACACAAACCCCACTTTTTTGCGGCGTAGCAAGGCACGCTCGTCGTCAGACAGTTGGCCAATGTCTATCCCCTCCAGCTGTACCGTGCCGCTGTCCCAGTGGTCCAGACCGGCCATACAGTTGAGCAGCGTGGATTTGCCCACGCCCGACTCCCCGATGATGGCCACAAACTCACCGGGCGCAACGTCCAGCGTAACGTTGGCAAACACGGGCGTGTTGCCGTAGTGTTTGCTCAGTTGGTGAATGCGCAGGTTCATCGGCGAGGCCAGGTAAAGAGCGGCAATGATAGGGGCACAATAGGGCATGAACCGCAGAAACACCCTCATTACCCTTTTGGCGGCACTGGCAACCAGTGCCCTTGTTCCCTCCGTGTGGGCGCAGACCAAGCCCATCCGCCTGATCGTGCCCTACGCAGCGGGTGGCCCCATCGACGTGACGGCGCGCATCCTCGCCGAGCGGGTGAAAGACACGCTGGGCACCGTGATCATTGACAACCGGGCCGGCGCCGGCGGCAACATTGGTGCAGATCTGGTGGCCAAGGCCGCGCCCGACGGGCTGACCATCGGCATTGCCGCGACTGCCACCCATGCCGTGAATCCCTGGCTGTTTGCCAAGATGCCCTACAACGCGGCGACCGACTTTGCGCCCATCACGCAGATCCTACGGGTGCCAAACGTGCTGGTGATGAATGCCGAAGTGGCCCAGCGGCTCAGAATCAACACCATGGCCGATTTTCTGGCGTATGCGCGCGCCAACCCCGGCAAGCTGAACTATGGCAGCGGTGGCAATGGCAGCGCCGGGCATCTGGCGGGCGAAATGTTCAAGGCCCAGACCGGCGTTTTTGCCGTGCACATTCCCTACAACGGTGCCAACCCGGCCCAACTTGGCTTGCTGGGCGCGCAGGTCGATTTCAATTTTGACAATCTGGCTACGGCGGCGCCGGGCATCCGCTCGGGCAAGCTCAAGGCGCTGGCCGTGACCACGGTGGCGCGCGCACCAACCCTGCCGGATGTGCCACCGATTGCCGACACCCTGAAGGGTTTTTCCATCGACACCTGGTGGGGATTGGTGGCGCCTGCGGGGACACCAAAGGATGTGATCTCCCGGCTCAACCAGGCGTTTGTTGCCGCTTTGAAAGCGCCCGACACGGTTGCACGCTTTGCCAACCTGATGGCCGAGCCGGTGCCGACCACGCCGGAGGCGTTCGGTGCGTTCATGAAGTCGGAGCTGGCCAAATACCAGGCGGTCGTGAAGGCGACGGGCGCGAAGGTGGATTGATCTATCCAATTCCCCAATTCCCCCGAAGCCACTTTCGAATTGACGACATGTGCATTGCTGGATAACATAACTGTGAATAAATACAGGTATTTTCATGAATTCAATTGAACTATGCGCTGGGGCCGGTGGGCAGGCTCTGGGTCTCGAACGTTCAGGTTTCGAGCATGACGCCTTGGTTGAAATTGATGCTCCCGCCTGCGCAACACTTCGGCTAAACAGGCCCAATTGGAACGTCATCGAAGGTGACTTAACGCAATTTGACGCAACTCCGTACTGCGGCGTGGATCTGGTGGCTGGGGGAGTACCGTGCCCTCCATTTTCCAAGGCTGGTAGGCAGTTAGGTGCGGGTGATGAGCGTGACATGTTTCCCCAGGCTCTCAGAGTGGTCGAAGAAGTACGTCCTCAGGCGGTGATGCTCGAAAACGTTCGTGGCCTGCTTGATGCCGTTTTCTCGGATTACAGGGAGGACATCAGTCGCCGCTTGAAGGCCATGGGCTATTGGTCCGACTGGCACCTGTTCAATGCTGCAGATTTTGGTGTAAGCCAACTGCGGCCCCGAGTGGTGTGCGTCGCGTTGCGCCGCGACATCGCATCCTACTTTAAGTGGCCCGCCCCGACGCTCAGACTACCACCCACCGTAGGGATGTTGCTGCATGACTTGATGGGTGCCAATGGGTGGCGCGGTGCAGATGCGTGGCGTGACAGGGCACGGGCGATTGCGCCCACTTTGGTCGGTGGAAGCAAGAAGCACGGAGGTCCTGATCTGGGCCCAACACGGGCTAGGGCCGCGTGGGCGGCATTGGGTGTGGATGGGCGTGGGCTGGCGGACGATGCTCCCGCCCCGGACTTTGAAGGCGCTCCGCGGTTGACCGTGCGCATGTGCGCACGTGTGCAGGGGTTCCCTGACGATTGGCAATTTGCTGGAAAGAAGACGCCGGTGTACCGACAGGTTGGCAATGCTTTCCCGCCACCCGTTGCCCACGCAGTCAGTGCTCAGATTGCGTGTGCCATTGAGCTGGCGGCGTCGCAGCGTTTGATGCTGCGCGCGGCGTGAACATTATTTCGGAAACGCCATGGTTCCTAAAATTTCGACAACACCCAAGGGTGCAAGAGCAAAGCTCAGGGCATATTTTTTGGCAAATGTCGGGCGTGTCATGGACGCAGCTGAATTGCGCCCGATCGCTGGCAACATCAGCGAGTGGGCGCGCCGTGTGCGGGAGTTGCGCACAGAAGAAGGTTACCTGATCCTGACCCACAATGACCGATCGGATTTGAAGCCAGGCGAGTATTTGCTTGAGACGGCCAAGCCGCAACCTGCATTTGCAAGGGACATATCCAAGGAAACCCGTGCACTGGTGCTGGACCGGAATGGGTTCACATGCCAGATGTGCGGTGCGGTTGCCGGGGAACCACATCCTTATGATCCAAGTCGCAAGACGCGTCTGCACATTGGCCATGTGGTAGACAAAAGCATGGGTGGCAGCGACGACGCCAGTAATTTGAAGGCTATTTGTTCTGTTTGCAATGAGGGGGCTGCCAACGTAACTATGCAAAGGCCCGATCTAAACAAGTTGTTGGTGCAGGTGCGCCGGGCAACCAGTACTGACCAACGTGAACTGTTGAAGTGGCTCAAAACCAAGTTTAAGGAATAGTCGGTACCGTCTTGAAATCCGACCTGGCCAAGTACCAGGTGATGGTGAAGGCGACAGGCGACAGGCGACAGGCGCTAAGGTCGATTGAGCTCCAGAGCATTGCGCACAATCCGCAGCAAGGCATCAAGCGCATCGGGCTGGTCGCAGGCCACGACCTGGCGCTCGGGCATGGAGCGCAGCCAGGTGATCTGGCGCTTGGCGAGTTGGCGGGTGGCGATGATGCCGCGTTCGCGCAGGTCCGCCATGGGCAGGGTGCCATCCAGTGCCTGCCAGGCCTGCCGGTAACCCACGCAACGCATGGACGGCAGGTCGGGGTGCAAATCTCCGCGTGCCCTTAGGGTACGTACTTCGTCCAGAAAACCCGATTCCAGCATGGCGTCGAAGCGCTGCGCAATGCGTGCGTGCAGCCAACTGCGCTCCAGAGGTTCCAAGGAAATAAGGGCTCTAGCGCCCGTGAATGGTGCGTGAGCAGCTCCCATTTTTGTAGCATTCTGGCGGGCGTGGAAGTGCGACAGGGGCAGTCCCGAGACCCGGTACACCTCCAGGGCGCGCTGGATGCGCTGGCTGTCGGCGGGAGCCAGCCGCGCTGCCGTCACCGGATCTACCACTGCTAGTTCGGCGTGCAAGGCGGGCCAACCGCGCTCATCAGCCTCCTGCTCAATGGATTGGCGCACGGCTGGGTTGGCGGCGGGCATATCGTCGATCCCGTCGAACAGTGCCTTGCAGTACAGCATGGTGCCGCCCACCAGCAGCGGCAATTTGCCACGAGCCGCGATGTCGCAAATCAGGGTCCGGGCATCGCGCACGAATTCGGCGGCACTGTAGGCATGCAGCGGGTCGCGGATATCGATCATGTGGTGTGGCACCTGTGAGCGTTCTTCAGCCGTGGGCTTGGCAGTGCCAATGTCCATGCCACGGTAGACCAGGGCTGAATCCACGCTGATGATCTCGCACGCGTGCGCCTGGGCAATCGCCAGCGCAGCGGCTGTTTTGCCAGCCGCCGTGGGGCCAGCCAGGCACAGATAGAACGGCATGGCCTCGGCGGACGGCAAGACCTCAGGTTTTTCCATAGCGGGCCACCAGGGTCCAGGCAGTCAATGCGATCAGCACGCTCCATACACCCATGCCAATGACCAGGGGTGCCGCCGTGCCATCCATGTGGGCGCCCAGCCATTGGCCTGTGGCAAATGCGGCGATCATGGAAAGAAAACCGTTCAATGCAGATGCTGCACCGGCGGCTTGGGGAAACGGGCCCACTGCACCGCTTTGTCCGCAGGGATTGTGAATGCCATGGGCAAGCATCAGGAAGCCCATAGGCACCATGATGGCCCAGGCCGTGTGCACTCCTGCTAGCGCCAGCAAGCCCATAGCACACCCCCCGATGAGGCTTAGCGCCCCGGCAATGGCCACCGAACGGCGCACTCCAAAGCGTGGCAGCAATCGACGGCACAGAAAGGTGCCTGCCAGATATACGAAGGCGTTGGTCAACATGACCCATCCGTACTGGGTGGGGGTGAATTCCAGTACCTGCAGGAACACAAAAGACGAGGTCACAAGAAACGTGACCAACGCGCAGTAAGACGTGATGGTCAGTGCTGAAAATGCAAGGAACGTGGGGTTGCGAACAATCTGCCACCAGGCGCGGGCCAAATGGACGGGATTGAGCGCCTGTGGACTGCGCCGGTGGTTGGTTTCACGAAAGCGCAGTGCAATCAGCGCCAGGCAAAGCGTGCCAAAACCGGAGACTGCCAGCAAGGCTGCATGCCATCCGAACACGGCGGTCAGTACGCCGCCGATCGGTGCACTCAGACAGGCAATTACGCCCAAACCGCTGAGAGCCTTGGACATGACGTTGGCGCCCTGCGCCGGTGCATACAGGTCACGCACAATGGCGCGGGCGCACATCACGGCAGCGCCCATGGCAGCACCTTGCACCATGCGCCATACGATCAGCAGGTCGATGGAACTAGCCAAAGCGCTGCCCACCGAAGCCATCACGTAAGCGGTCATTCCCGCCAGCAGTACCGGCCGGCGGCCAAAGCGGTCCGACAGCGGCCCCCAAATCAGTTGAGAGATTCCAAACGTGAGCAGCAGTGCGGTAAGCGTGAGTTGCCCCTGCGCCATGCTGGCGCCAAGTTCCCGGGTCAGGTCAGGCAACGCCGGCAGGTACACATCGGTGGTGATGGGTTGCAGCCCCAACAGCAATGCGAGTACCAGTACGATTAACGCGCTGGACATGGAGGGTGCTTGGTGGCCAGCGGTCATGAAGCGGGGAAGGTGTTCAGGTGTGCAATACGAACTTTTCGAACGCATCCAATGGTAGCGGATGCGCCAGCAAGTAGCCCTGGTAGGCAAGGCAATCGTGGGCGGCGAGGAAGTCCCGTTGCTCCGAGGTCTCGACTCCCTCGGCGATAACCGATAGCCCCATGCTGTGCGCCAGTGCGATCACCATGTTGGCGATGGCTGCGTCGTTCGGATCGGTCAGGATGTCGCGAATGAAGCCCTGGTCGATCTTGAGTTGCTCCAATGGCAGGCGCTTGAGGTATTGCAGCGACGAGTAGCCGGTGCCAAAGTCGTCCAGCGAAAACCGCACTCCGCAGTCGCGCAACGCGGACATTTTGGCAATCACATCTTCCACATCCTGTACCAGCAGGCTCTCGGTGAGTTCGAGTTTGAGTTTGTGCGGATCGGCGCCAGATTGAAGCAGCGCCTGGTGCACCTGGTCCACAAAATCGACGTGGTGAAACTGCCGTGCGCTGACATTGACAGCGATGGTGAGATGCGCCAATTGCGGTACAGCGGCCCATAAGGCCAGTTGCGCGCAGGCGTTTTGGATGACCCAGTGGCCGATACTCAGAATCAGGCCTGTGTCTTCGGCCAGCGCGATGAACTCGTGCGGTTGCACCAGACCACGGCGCGCATGGCGCCAGCGCAGCAAGGCCTCGGCGCCAGAGACGTTGACCCCATCGGTCACCTGCGGCTGGTAATAGACGATGAATTGTTCCTGTGTGACGGCTTCGCGCAGGTCGGCTTCCAGCGCGGCCCGTCGGGTGACCATGGACTGCATTTCCGGATCAAAGAAACGCAGTGTGTTGCGCCCACCGGCCTTGGCCTGGTACATCGCCAGATCGGCGCGCTTGAGCAGGTCGTCAATGGTTTCCTGCTGCCCGGCAAACAGCGTGATGCCGATGCTGGCCGTGCTGTGGTGGTCGTAGCCTCCAAAGTGGTAGGTCTGTTTGAGCGTGGCGAGAATCTGCCGACCCACCGTCTCGGCCTGCGTCGCGCCTTCGGCTGCGACCGGGCTCAGGTCTTCGAGCATCACCACGAACTCATCACCGCCCAGGCGTGCCACCGTGTCACCCTTGCGCACACAGCCCAGCAGTCGCTCTGTGACTTGTTGCAATAGTTGGTCGCCAATGTGGTGCCCGAGGTTGTCGTTGAGAATCTTGAAGTTGTCCAGGTCGATGAACAACAGTGCCACCTGCTTGCCGTTGCGCTCGCTGGCGGCCAGCACCTGGCGCAGCCGGTCGGTCAGCAAGCGGCGATTGGGCAGCCGCGTCAGTGGATCGTAAAAAGCGAGGTTCTTGATCTCGTTCTCTGCGGCCCGGCGCAAAGTGATGTCTTCGGAAATCCCGAGCAGGTATTTCGGCTTGCCATCGCTGCCACGGATGCATACCTTGCGCGTGTGCAGCAGCCGCTGGCCGTTGGCGGCAGTCTCGAGGGGCTCTTCGGCGATGTCAATGACTTGCGCTGCGCTGGCCAGCACTTCGCGGTCCCGGGCCACAAAGTGAGCGGCCTGCTCTGGCGGGAACAAATCATGGTCGTTCTTGCCCAGCAGGTCCTGGCGATCAAATCCGGTGAGTTCTTCTCCTGCCCGATTGAAAAGGACAAACCGCAGATCGGTGGCATCCTTCAGGAACATCATGAGTGGTGTGTTCTCCACAATGGCTTCGGTGAGCTCCTTGGACTCCCTCAGGGATCGCTCAGCCTGTTTGCGCTCGGTGATTTCACGGCTCACGGACAGCAGGCATTGTTCGCCGTGCATGCTGATGAGGTGGGCCGACATCAGGCCCTCGAGCAGGCGGCCGTCTTTGGCACGAAAGTTCACTTCCTGATTTTCGTAGTAGCCGTCACGGCGTAACATGTCCATCAAACGCTGTCGGTCGGTGCTGTGGTCCCACAAACGTAGTTCGATGGATGTCTTTCCGATCACTTCGTCGCGTCGCCATCCGGTCATGCGGACAAAGCCGTCGCTCACCTCCAGATAGCTGCCATCGGCCAGACGTGTGATGTTGATGGCATCCGGACTGGACATCAGCGCGGCACGATAACGTTGCTCGCTCTCCTGCAGCGCCTCTTCGAGTTGCTTGCGTTGGCTGATATCCACCGAGATGCCGGCCAGGCGGATGGTTTGCCCTTGGGCGTCGCATGATGTGCTGCCGTAAGACGCAATCCAGCGCACCTCGCCGCCGGGCAGGATGATGCGGTATTCGCAGACCAATGGCGTACGGTCGCGCATGGACGCGGCGTGACACTCCTGAGCGGTTTCCAGGTCTTGCGGGTGCAGCGCTGAGCGCCATGTCTGCAATGTCACCGCGTTGGAGCCGGTAGGCAGGCCAAACAGATGGCACATTTCGTCGGACCAGAACATGGTGTTGCTACCCATGGACAGATCCCAAACGCCGGCCCCCGCGGCATGTTGCGCCAGGGCGAGGCGCTCCTGGGTCAGGCGCAGGGCGGTTTCCGACTGCTTGCGTTCGGTGATATCGGTGGCAAACACCGCAACCGCTTCGACTGCACCGGTGCTGTCACGCACCGGGAAGAAGTTCATCGAAAAATGTCGACCACCCCGCATATCCTCGGTATAGCGATGCATTCCGGTCTGGATCACCGCCTCCAGGTGCGCTCGTCGTTGTGCCGCCACGTCAGGCGGGAAAAAATCAAACACCAGTTGCCCCTGGATTTCCTGGCGGGACTTGCCAAGACGCGAAGCCGCCGTCTCATTGACAGCCAGCACGCAACCCTGCACGTCGACCAAAAACACGCTCTCGGCAGTGGCGTTGAGGATCGCTTCGAAATAGCCGGACGGGTCTTTCATCGCGTTGTACCCTATTTGCCGCGCAGGAACAGGGCGTCGAGTTCGCCCACCGCCATTTGGCGCCAGGTCGGGCGGCCGTGATTGCACTGGTCGCTGCGCTCGGTGGCCTCCATCTGGCGCAGCAGTGCGTTCATTTCTTCCACCGTCAGACGCCGATTGGCGCGCACGGCCCCATGGCAGGCCATGGTGGCCAGCAGCTCGTTTTGCGCGCGCTGGACAACCGTGCTGGCATCGTGTTGGCTTAGTTCTTCAAGCACGCTGCGTGCAAGTTCGACCGCATCACCCTGTGCCAGCGTGCTTGGCACCGCGCGCACAGCCAAGGTCTTGGGTGAGAACGGGGTGATCTCCAGACCCAGCGTTTGCAGGGTGGCGGCATGGGCCTCTGCAGTCGCTACTTCCGCGGGTGTTGCTGCAAACGTTGCGGGGATCAATAACGGCTGGCTCTTCAGGTTCCTGGGACGCAGAGCATTCCGCTCCGTGTCCCCCGCCCGCTGCGCGGGCTCCTCCTTGACCTGCGCAGAACGCTCTGCCTCCCAGGAACCCAGTGGTTGTTCAGGCGATGCGGATTCCATTTGGTTCTTGAGTCGCTCGTACAGAACGCGCTCGTGGGCGGCATGCATATCCACGATCACCAGGCCCTGCCGGTTCTCCGACAGGATGTAGATCCCGTGCAACTGCGCCAGAGCACGGCCCAAGGGCCAATCGGGCGCAGGGTCTGGTGTGCGACCGACTGGCGTTTCCTGCGGACCCGCCGACGGATCCACAGCGTCGGGTCCGGGGCTTCGCACATCGCCTTCAGGTTGCGCAGCTGGCTGGCGTGTTCCCCAGAGTGCGCCCAGATCGCTCACGCGGTGGCCATAGGTCGCTTGGGGTGCTCCGAAATGCATAGCTGGTTGCGCTGAATACATGGGCGCTGCAGGCACTTTTTGCTTAAAGAACGACTCTGCAGGAAGCTCCACTTCGATGTTCGCCGTCGGTGTGGCGGCCGCGGTGCTGCGTGGCGTGGCAAGTGCCCCTTCAGCCGCATGGCGCACCGCCTGGTGCACTTCCCGGCTGTCGCGAAATCGCACCTCGATCTTGGTGGGGTGTACGTTGACATCGACGCGTGCTGGTTCGATGGCCAGGTACAGCGCATAGACGGGCTGGCGCTGGCCGTGCAGCACGTCCTCATACGCGCTGCGGGCGGCGTGGCTGAGCACCTTGTCGCGCACAAAGCGGCCGTTGACATAGGCGAACTGCTGGTCGGCCCGCGAGCGCGCCGCGTCAGGGATGCCCACGCGGCCCCACACCCGCAGGCCGGTGGGCGATGCGGGGCGCTCGCCAATGCCGGGGGCTGGTTGCCAATCCACACGTACCGAGTTGCTCAAAAAGTCCGCCCCCAGCACGTCGGAGAGCCGCTGGTCCAGAGCTGCCATTGGACCATTCGATGCGTCACAACGGCGCCACTGCTCCACCAGTTTGCCTTCGTGCCAGATGGCAAAGCCCACGTCGGGCCGCGCCAGTGCGTGGCGGCGCACGGACTCGATGCAATGGGCCAGTTCGGTGGCGTCAGTCTTGAGGAATTTGCGGCGCGCCGGGGTGCTGTAAAACAGTTCCTTGACTTCCACGGTGGTGCCCTGGGCGCGCGCCACGGGTTTGAGTTCTCCGCTGTGGCCATCCAGAAGATAGGCATGATTTTGGTCTGCAGCGCGCGACAGGATTGCGCAAGTAGCTATGGAGTTGATAGCAGCCAGGGCCTCGCCCCGAAATCCCATGGTGGCCACCGACTCCAGATCGGACAGGTTGCCGATCTTGCTGGTGGCGTGGCGCTTGAATGCAATGGGGAGTTCGTCGTGCAGGATGCCGATGCCGTCATCTTCCACCGCAATCAGACGCACGCCGCCCGCCAATAGCCGCACCGTGATCTGGGTGGCACCCGCGTCCAAGGCGTTGTCCACCAGCTCGCGCACCACCGAAGCGGGGCGCTCCACCACCTCGCCAGCGGCGATCTGGCTGATCAATTCGTCCGGAAGTTCACGGATGGGGCGGCGAGGGGAGGGGGGGGAAGCAATCACCTGGGCATTCTAGATACTTATCTGCAGGGCATTCTTGAACCAGTGCAGCACCGGGACCCGCTTGCGTCGCCGTTTGCTGCCCTATGGTAGGTCGGCCTGCAACTCGCGCGGGTTGGCCGCCAGGGCACGGGTACCGGTCAGAATCATGCGCACCATGACGACGAGCTGCTCGCTGAGCTCGGGCAATTTATCGGCCGGCAAGTCCATGGCGGTCGCACCCATGGCAAACACCAGTCGCGTAATGGCTTTGGCGGTGAGGGCCGGCTCGTACAGGCCGGTGCGGTTGGCTGCGGCCAGGCGAATCAGGTCCCGCTGCAACTCCTCCTCAAAGAAGTTGAGTTGTCGGTCTACTGCCTGCTTGAAGGCGTCAGACCCCACGGTGCCTTCGCGCAGCAGAATGTGCAGCAGGCGGTCGTCACTGCGCAGCTGGGCCATGAAGGCTTCCACCGATCCGCGCACCACACTGCGGTTAGTGCGGGCCCGCTGGCGCGCCTCACCGATGATCTGGCGCAGCGAACTGCCTGCCATCTCGATCAGCGCCACCGCGAGTTCATCCATGTCGCGAAACTGGCGGTAAAAGCTGTTGGGGGCAATGCCGGCTTCGCGCGCCACCTCGCGCAGGCTGAGCGACGAGACACTGCGGTGTGGCCCCAGCAGCTTGATGGCCGCAGCGATCACGTCATCGCGCGAGATCACAGGCTTGCGGCCCGCGGCGCTCGGCGTCGTGGTGAGGGGGTCAGGCGAGGTCAGGCTTGTCATGAACCTGACATGGTACCGGAAAATAATTAATATACAACCGTATAGACATGCGTCTTAATATCTGTATACTCCCGGAATATTTTTGGAATATTGCATGAAACGCGTTGACGACTTTCGCTTGCAACTGGGTAAAAACGAACTGGTGCCCATCATCATTGGTGGCATGGGCGTGGATATTTCGACGGCCGAGCTGGCGCTGGAGGCTGCGCGTCTGGGCGGCATCGGGCACATTTCCGACGCTTTGGTGCATGACGTATCCGACCGCCGCTTTGACACCGAGTTCGTGAAAGAAAAGACCAAGTTCTACAAGCACAACATCGACAACTCGGACAAGAGCATCATCCAGTTTGATCTGGGCAAGTTGGCCGAGGCCACCCGCCTGCATGTGGGTCGAACCATGGACGCCAAGCGTGGCAATGGACTGGTTTTTCTGAATTGCATGGAAAAGCTGACCATGAATGGTCCGCGCGAGACCTTGCAGGTACGGCTCAATTCTGCGCTCGATGCGGGCATTGACGGCATAACCCTGAGTGCTGGCCTGCACTTGGGTTCGTTTGGGTTGATGGCTGAACACAAGCGTTTTCGCGATGCCAAGTTGGGCATCATCGTGTCGTCGGTGCGTGCCTTGCAGTTGTTTTTGCGCAAGACAGCGCGGCTCAACCGCCTGCCCGACTTTGTCATCATCGAGGGCCCGTTGGCAGGAGGGCACCTGGGGTTTGGCATGGACTGGGCTCAATATGACCTGGCCACCATCGTGGGCGAAGTTGCGCAGTTTCTCAAGACCGAGCAACTCAATATTCCCCTGGTGGCTGCAGGGGGTATCTTCACCGGCACGGATGCTGTCAATTTCCTGAACAACGGCGCTGCCGCTGTGCAGGTGGCGACCCGCTTCACCATTGCCAACGAATGCGGACTGCCGGACAAGGTGAAACAGGAGTACTTCAAGGCCAGCGAGGACGACATCATTGTCAACGGCGTGTCGCCCACCGGGTAATCCGATGCGGATGCTCAAGAGCACACCGGCGATTGGGTCAGGCATTCGGCCCAACTGCGAGGCCTATGGCTACCTGCTCGACGGCTCGGGGGGGTGCGCCTACATCAATGCCTATAACGTGCAGTTGGCCCTTCATCCTGATGGCAAGAACATTTCGGTGCCGGACAAGACGTGCCTGTGCACCCACATGCGCAACTACAACTGCTGGACCTGCGGCAGCACCACCAACCGGCTCAAAGACACCACCTTTCGCAATGCCGACGGCAGTTACCAGACACTGAGCGCCGAGCATATTTTTCGCGATTACCAGTTCAGCGTAGACCAGCAAATTGCCTTGCCGCGGTCGTTGCCACTCGCCGCCTGAGCCCATTGCGCTTGTGCCGTAGCAACCCGCCGACGCCGCGGCAGTGATAATCGGCGCCTATGGAAATTATTGGCTTCTTGATCGATTTCATCCTGCATGTAGACAAGCATCTGGAGTCGTTTGTGCAGAATTACGGCGCGTGGGTGTATGCGCTGCTGTTTCTGGTGATCTTTGTGGAAACCGGCGTGGTAGTCATGCCGTTTCTGCCGGGCGACTCGCTACTTTTTGTGGTGGGCGCCATGTGTGGTGCAGGGCTCATGGACTATTCGCTGTCGGTCGGGCTGCTGTTTGCTGCCGCGATTCTGGGCGACCAGTCGAACTACCAGATTGGGCGTTTTTTTGGTCCCAAAGTTTTCCACTGGGAGGACTCTCGCTATTTCAACAAACGAGCGTTTGACCAAGCCCACGCCTTTTATGAAAAATACGGCGGTATCACCATTGTTGCAGCACGCTTTATGCCGTTCCTGCGCACCTTTGCCCCATTTGTTGCGGGCGTGGCCGAGATGACCCGCTCGCGCTTTATATTCTTCAATGTGATCGGTGGCGCGCTGTGGGTGGGTGGCATCATCACCGTGGGCTATCTCTTTGGTGACCTTGATTTTGTCAAGGCCCATCTGGACAAGATCATCTGGGCGATGATCGTCATTCCCGGGCTGGTTGTCCTGGCAGGTGCCTGGAAAGCGCGCCGCAAGGCAACAAGCTGAATCGACCTTTTCTAGCGCGGACCAGGAGGTTGGGCGGCTGGGCGTTCTGCGGAGGTAAAGGAGGAGACCGCGAAGCGGGCGGGGGACACGGAGCAGGGCGCCCTGCCGCCCAGCCTCGTTCAACGTAAGAAGCGCATGGAACCCTGCTGTGCGTCAAGCTTGAAGACCGATACCGTTTCTACCAGTTCTTCCGCCAGTCCCTTGAGGCTGGATGCCGCAGCGGCCATTTCCTCCACCAGCGCCGCATTCTGTTGGGTGGTCTGGTCCATTTGCGAAACTGCTTCACCCACTTGTGCTACGCCCAAAGCCTGCTCATTGCTGGCGGCGGTGATCTCGCCCATGATGTCTGTCACCCGTTTGATGGCATCGACCACTTCGGCCATGGTGGCGCCGGCCTGATCGACCAGCGCGCTTCCGTGCTCGACCCGCTCCACGCTGGCGCTGATGAGGCTCTTGATCTCCTTGGCCGCTTCGGCACTGCGCCCGGCCAGCGATCGCACCTCAGTGGCAACCACGGCAAAACCACGACCCTGCTCGCCCGCGCGCGCCGCTTCCACAGCCGCATTCAGGGCCAGAATATTGGTCTGGAATGCAATGCCATCAATCACGCTGATGATGGCGGAGATGCGGTGCGACGACTCGTTGATGCCCTTCATGGTGTCCACCACCTGGCTGACCACCTCGCCGCCCTTGACCGCCACGGTCGATGCATTCATGGCCAGCTGATTGGCCTGACGCGCTGAATCGGCATTCTGTTTCACCGTTGAGCCAAGTTGCTCCATGGAGGCAGCGGTTTCTTCCAAAGCGCTGGCCTGCGACTCCGTGCGGGACGACAAATCCTGATTGCCCTGCGCAATTTCGGCACTCGCGGTGGCGACGCTTTCCGACCCGGTACGAACCCTCGACACAATGCTGGTGAGACTTTGCTGCATGTGCTGCAGCTGCGCCATCATGCTGAAATCGTCTCCACGTCGAAGTTCAATGCGTGTGGTCAGGTCGCCACCTGCCACACTTTGCGCCAACTGCGTTGCCTCCCTGGGCTCTGCGCCGAGTTGCCTAAGCTGGCGCTTGACAATTTCACGGATGACAAAAACAGAACGATTTGCAGCAGGACCTGGCCGATCCAGATCAGATTCTCCATCTGCCGGATTTCAGCCACATCTTTGGTCACATCCATGATCACACTCACCGCACCCAGAACCTCGCCTTCTTTGACCGCATGGCAGTCCAGGCATTTCGACGTGCGAAACTCTTTGTAGGCGATGTACGGAATGACCGTACGCAATGTGGAGACGCCTTTGTCATCGGTTGCCATTTTGTAGACTGGCTTGCCGGTGGCGAGCACTTCGTTGTCGATTGCGTCCACTGGCTTTTCCATCGCAAGGCCGGGGCCAAATTCGTCGTTGCCCTTGCCTCGAATGACCCGCAGTTCCCTGATGCCATCGGAGATGCCCACCTGCTTGAGAAACTTCGCGCGGGCCTTCTCATCGCTGATGACGTCCTTGCCATCGATCTGCACTTCCATCAGGGTATTGAGTGAATTGACGACTCCGTCGGCCATGACCACGGTGCGGTCTTCAGCCGCTTGCAGGGCGCGATGCTCGATCTTGTCGGATACCCAAAGCTGCGCTGCAACCAGAATCACAATCAGGAATCCCTGGATCAGAATCTGGAGCTTGAGTTGCAGGCCTATCTTGGCCCACGAATCTGAAAAGCCGTTCATAGTCGTTCCCATCGTGCCGGTGCATCTACCGTGTCAACGATTATGGCGCTATTGAGCGGTGCATCACCGCCGAAAAACCCCGATCAAGTCAACTTCTGGTGCGATTGCGCGCCAGCGGTGGATTCCTGGAGAAATAGGCCAGAATGCCTCGCATCAGCGCATCTGCCAACTGGTTCTGGTAGTTTTCGCTGTTCAATTTGGCCTCTTCGCTCGGGTTGCTGATGAACGCCGCTTCCACCAGCACGCTGGGGATGTCCGGCGCCTTGAGCACGGCAAATGAGGCTTGTTCTACGCGTGGCTTGTGCAGTTTGCCCACCCGGCCAATCTCGCCCAGCAGTGTGCTGCCGAGTTTGAGGCTGTCGTTGATCTGCGCGGTGGTGCTCATGTCCAGCAAGGCACGCTGCACCGCGGCATCTTTGGCCTGCACGTTGAGGCCGCCAATCAGGTCCGCGGCATCTTTGGCCTGCACGTTGAGGCCGCCAATCAGGTCGGCCTTGTTTTCCCGGGCTGCCATCCAGCGTGCAGCACTGCTCGATGCTCCGCCCTGACTCAGGGCAAAGACGCTGGCCCCTTGGGGATCAGGCGTGAAGAACGCGTCGGCGTGCAGGCTGACGAACAGGTCTGCCTGCACGCGGCGTGCTTTTTGAACCCGGACCTGCAGCGGTACAAAGTAGTCGCCGTCGCGGGTGAGGTAGGCGCGCATCGCGTTGCCGCGCACGCTGCTGGCGTTGATGCGATCGCGTAGCAGGTAGGCCAGCCGAAGCACCACATCTTTCTCACGGGTACCGCCGGGACCGATGGCACCGGGGTCCTCGCCACCATGTCCGGGATCGAGCGCGATGATGATGAGACGGTCGGTTGCCGTGAGGTCCTGCGCCTCGTCAGTGGGCGGGTTTGCACCCTGTAAGCCAAAAGTGCCTCTAGCGCCCGTACTACCTGCGTAAGCAGCTCCTGATTTTGTAGCGTCCTGGCGGGCAATCAGCTCGCCAAGGGGGTCGGGCAATGGTTTGGCGGGGGCCGATGCGGCCGGGCTCGCTGGCGCAGCGGTTGACTGCTCCTGCATGTGCTGGGCAATCAGTGCTTCCAGAGGGTCCACCACTTTCAACGGGTACAAGTCCAGCACCAGCCGGTGGCGGTAGGCCGCGACGGGCGTCAGGGCGAATACCTGGGGAGCGATGGGCACCTTGAGGTCCAGCACCAAGCGCACGATGTTGGGTGCAAATTGGCCGACCCGAATCCCCGCGATGTTGGGGTCATCTGCCTTCACTTTGGCCACCAGTTCCTTGAGCGCCGGGTTCAGTGCGATGCCCTCAATGTCCACCGCCAGCCGCGGCGGGCTCGGCACAAACTGCTGCGTCGTGGTCAATGCATTGTCCGACTCGATGGTGACGCGCGAGTATTCCGGCGCGGGCCAGACACGCACCGTGAGAATGGTCGCACCACGGGCCAGATGCGACACGCCCAGCGCCAAAACAACGCTGCCTTGTTGCAGCAAGGTGCGGCGCTTCACGCGGGGCTCCCAACCGGTGCCACGCCGTGCACCAACGCCGCGCCGGTGGCTGTGCAGGCGGTCAACTTCACCTGACGTACCCCCTCAAGATCGGCGGCGATCGCAATGTCCAGATCGGCCATCGGCAGCAGACCGGCTGCCTTGTCGGGCCACTCCGCAAGTTTCAGACCGCTCCTGGCGAAAATATCCCGGAAACCCGCTTCCTCCCACTCGCGGGGGTCGGCAAAGCGGTAGAAATCGAAGTGCCAGATGGCGAGGTTCGGCAATTCATAAGGCTCCACAACGGCATAGGTGGGGCTTTTGACGCGCCCGGTCACGCCAAGTGCCTGTAGCAGGTGGCGCACTAGCGTGGTCTTGCCCGCGCCAAGGTCACCAT